>MERE01000024.1 GCA_001771975.1 Betaproteobacteria bacterium RIFCSPLOWO2_02_FULL_68_150
GCGGCAACGTCGGTCCCTGCGGGTTGTAGACCAGGTTGAGCTCGAGCCCGCTGCCGTCGCTGCCATAGCCCAGCGCATTGAGCCGATGCAGTGCGCGCAGGCTCTTTTCGAATACTCCCTTGCCGCGCTGGCGCTCGACATTTTCCTCGAGGTAGCAGGGGAGCGAGGCCACCACCTCGACCCTCTGCCCGGCGAGGAACTCGGCCAGCCCCTCCTGCCCCGGCTCCTCCAGGACCGTGAGGTTGCAGCGATCGATCACGTGCGCGCCGAGGCCGCGCGCGCGCAGCACCAGGTCGCGAAAATGCGGGTTCAGCTCCGGCGCACCGCCCGTGAGATCGAGCCGCCGCACCCCTGAGACGCCGACGAAAGCGAGCACGTCGGCGAGTGTGTCGCGCGCCATCATCTCCGTGCGGCCGGGCCCGGCGTTGACATGGCAATGCAGGCAACTCTGGTTGCAGCGGTAGCCGAGATTGACCTGCAGCGTCTCGAGGCGGTGCCGCGCGAGCGCCGGGAAGCCGTACCGTCGCATCAGGGGCAGCGTTGCATGCATGACCTTCTCCTCTAGCTGATTGTCGCCGGACCGTTGGTCGCCGTGTGACCGCCCGGGCTTACAGCGCCGGTGCCGCAACGGCGCCGCGCGGGCTCAAAGCGTCCCTGGCACGCCGCCCGACCAGTCCTCATGCGCCTCGATCAGGCGCGCGCTGGTGAGCCGCAGGCGCTGCGACAGCATCAGCACGAACTCCATCAGGATCTTGGCGCCGAGCATCGGCTGCTCGACGATGATGCGCGCCAGATTCTCGCGGTCCAGCGCCGCGACCAGGCAGGGCTCGAGCGCCACGCAGGTGGCAAAGCGCGGCTCGCCGTCGATCATCGACATCTCGCCCAGCGTCCTGCCTGCCTCGACCGTGGCAATGGCGCGCGGCTCGCCGGAGCGATCGCGCTTGCGCACTTCGACCCTGCCCTCGATCAGCATCAGCATGAAGTCGCCGCCGTCGCCTTCGCGCAGCAGTTCGTTCTCCGGGTCGGCGCGATAGACATCCATGAAGTGCGCCAGCAACCGCACTTCGGCCAGGGAAAAGTTCTCCAGCATCGCACAGCGCGGAATCAACGCATGCAGCTGGGCCGAGAACCGGGTGGCGTCCCCGAGATACTCCAGGTGCGCGAGCCTCTGCGGGCGGTCGTTCATGGCGGCGCGATTATGCCTTAGTCTCGAATCCGGCACGTACTGGCAAGGCACGTTACGATTTTGCAGTTCCTCATCTCTGCCGACCTGGAGCGATTGCGCGAGCGCAATCGCTCCAGGTCGGCAGACCGGGGGAATCAAAACCGAGCCGCCTCTCCCGCTTGCCCCCCTTACCCCAGCAGCCACGCCACGGTCGCCGCCCAGCCGAGCGTCGACAACGCGAGCACCGGGTCGCGCAGCAGCTCATCGGCCGGATCGCCGCCGCCACCGCGGTAGTTGAGGCGATACAGGTAGCGGAACGTCCCCAGCAGCACCCAGGGCAGCGTCAGCACCAGCCGTTCGGTGTCGTGCAGCGCCGCCGTCTCGGGCGCTACCGTATAGAGGGCGTAGCCGACGATCACGCCACCGGCGCAGACGAGCACCGCCTGGTCGAGAAAGTCCGCCGAATACGCATCGAGCACCGCGCGATGCCGCCCGGCCTCCTCGTTCAGCTGCTCCAGCTCGGCGCGGCGCTTGCCGAAACCGAGCATCAGCGTGAGCAGCAGTCCGCACAGCAGCAACCAGTTCGACGGCTCGATGCCGATGCCGGCCGTGCCGGCCAGCAGCCGCAGCATGAATCCGGCAGCGATGACGAACACGTCGAGCACCGGAATGTGCTTCAACCCGCGCGTATAGGCGATATTGAGCGCCAGGTAGGCAGCGACAATGCCCGCCGCGAGCGTGCCGGCCGCGCCCGCCACGGCCAGTGCGGCGAGTCCGTGCACGGCCGCAGCGGCAAAGGCTTCGCGCGGAGCGATGGCGCCGCGCGCCACCGGTCGCGTGCGCTTGACCGGGTGGTCGCGGTCGCGAGGCGCGTCGACTGCGTCGTTGAATGCGTACACGGCGCTCGAGGCCAGGCAGAACGCTGCCGTGGCCGCAGCGGCGGCCGCGATCAGCTGTGGATCGCGCCAGGCGTGCCCGAACAATAGGCCGGTCAGCACGAAGCTGTTTTTGGCCCACTGCTGCGGGCGCGCCAGCTCGACGAACGCCGGCAACCGGCTCATGCGGGAAAGTAACGCTCGAAGAAATAGCAGCGCCGCACCGGCAGCAGGGACGGGATGCGGTAGTAGCGGTCGCGCACCTCGGTCAGAATTTGCGCGCGGTAGGCCTCGAAGTTGAAACCGCGGCCACGCACCGCGTAGAACGCAGTGTCAGCGAGTTCCACCGGCGCGATGTCGAGCTCGCGGAAATACGGCCGGTATTGCGCTTCCGGCGGGCGCGTCCGCCGCAGGATCAGCAGGTCCTTGCCGGCGTAGTCCCGCCAGTCGGTGAGGATGTCATCGTGCCGTGCATGCGAAGTGCCCAGTCCGAAGACCGGCACTTCGCGCCGGCTGTGATACGCAAGCAGCGCCGCGAGGACGTAGCTGTCCGCGGCGAGAGCGTAGCCATCCAGCTGCGGCGCGAGCGACTCGACGAATGCCGGCCCCTTGAGCAGGAACACGAGGCGCGGATACAGCCGCGTGTCCTTCCAGGCCTCGAGCGGTGCCAGCGCGACGGCCGCTGCCAGCACCACATGCACCAGCGCGAACACGGCAAAAAAACGCACCACCGCCCTCAGCTGATGCCGCGCCGCGACCAGCGCCAGCGTG
Source organism: Betaproteobacteria bacterium RIFCSPLOWO2_02_FULL_68_150 (assembly GCA_001771975.1). GTDB lineage: Bacteria > Pseudomonadota > Gammaproteobacteria > Burkholderiales > SG8-39 > 2-02-FULL-66-14. The sequence continues at coordinate 2,812 of MERE01000024.1, forward strand.
ATCACCAGCGCGGGAATGAACGACTGCAGCCAGTGCAGGCCGATACGCTTGACCGGCGACAGGAGCGCAAACACTGCGAGCGGCAGCAGCCACGCAAGCAGCAGCGCGCGCCCCGCGCTTGCCGCCGGTGGCGCGAGCACCTGCGTGCGCTCGCGCCACAGGAACCAGAGCAAAGGCGCCGCAAGGTAGGCGAGCGCGCCGGCATAGAGCAGCGGCGTCGTGGGCGACCAGCCCGCGTCGTCATGCCGGTTGATGGCATTGAACATGACGTTGCACCAGCACGCATCGAGGTTCCAGTAGAGATTGAGCAGCGCGGCCGGCAGCGCGCCCGTGATGACCATGCCGGCGGCGCCCCAGCGCCGCGCCTGCACCGCCCAGGCGAGATACGCGAGCCCCAGCAGGACGGCGAAATACTTCGACAGGAAGGCGGCGCCGAGCAGCACGCCGGAGGCGAAGAACAGCCACGGCGCGCCGCGCTGCACTGCGCGCAGGAACACCAGCAAGGACGCGGTGCTGAACGCGAGCAGCGGCGCATCGGTGGTGACGATCACGTTCCAGAGGTTGATCGGCGCGAGCAGCACCGCAGCCGCGGCGAGGTTCGCCGTATCGTCGTCCTTCGCGAACCAGCGCATGAGCGCAGCACGGAGCGCCAGCGCGACCGCCGCCGGCGCAAGGGTCGCCGGCAGGCGCGCCACCCAATCCGCATCCGACAGCGCAACCAGCGGGGCGAGCAGCCAGCCGATCATCGGCGGATGATCGTAGAACCCCAGGTCGGGTCTGCGCCCCCACAAGACGAAGTAGGCCTCGTCGCCCGTGAACGGCAGCGCGAACGAGAGCCAGACGCGAAACGCGAGCGTCGCCGCGAGAGCGAATTGAAACCAGTCGCGCGCCGAACGCGCGCTCAAGCGCGGCGGCCCCTGGCGCTGCGCCGGCGCTTGCGCACCGCGTCGGCGAACGTTTCCAGCACGCCAACCGACTCATCCCAGCCGATGCAGCCATCGGTGATGCTCTGTCCGTAGCGCAGCGGCCTGCCCGGCTGCAGGTCCTGGCGGCCCTCGACCAGGTTCGACTCCACCATCACGCCGACGATGCTGCGGCTGCCGGCGGCCACTTGGCCGGCCACCGCCTGCGCCACTTCGATCTGGCGCCGGTACTGTTTCGCCGCGTTGGCGTGCGACAGGTCGATCATCAGGCGCTGCGGCAGCTTGGCGCGAGCGAGTTCCCCGCACGCCGTCTCGACGCTGCCCGCGTCGTAATTGGGTTGCTTGCCGCCGCGCAGGATGATGTGGCAGTCCTCGTTGCCACGCGTCTCCACGATCGCAACCTGCCCGCTCTTGTGCACCGAGAGGAAGTGGTGCCGCTGGCGCGCGGCGAGGATCGCGTCGACCGCGATCCTGACATTGCCTTCGGTGCCGTTCTTGAAGCCGACCGGCGCCGAGAGCCCCGAAGCCAGCTCGCGGTGCACCTGCGACTCGGTGGTGCGCGCGCCGATCGCGCCCCAGGCCACCAGGTCGCCGATGTACTGCGGCGAGATCACGTCGAGGAACTCGCAACCCGCGGGCACGCCGAGGCGGTTGATGCTGACCAGCAGGTCGCGCGCGATGCGCAGGCCCTCGTTGATGCGGAAGCTGCCGTTCAGGTAGGGATCGTTGATCAGGCCCTTCCAGCCCACCGTGGTGCGCGGCTTCTCGAAATACACGCGCATCAGCAGCTCGAGTTCGCCCGCGTGGCGCTTGCGTTCGGCGAGCAGCTGAGCGGCGTAGGCGAGCGCCGCCGCCGGGTCGTGGATCGAGCACGGCCCCATCACCACCAGCAGCCGGTCGGTGCGGCCGTGCAGGATGTCGCGCACGCGCCGGCGGGTATCCACTACCAGCTTTTCCGCCGCCGTTCCCTGGATCGGAAAGAAGCGGATCAGGTGCTCCGGCGGCGGCAGCGGAACGATGTTCTCGATGCGCTCGTCGTCGGTGAGCGAGGTCTTGTCGGCGGGCACCAGTGAAAGGTAGTTGTCGGTCGGTGTCGTCATGTGCGGTCTCGGGTCGATGCAAAAAAAAACCGCCAGGCATCTCTGCGCTGGCGGTTTTTCGGGATCCCTGGAATGCGCCTAGCCGATCCCCTCCGCCAGCGAGCGGGGAAAGCAGGAAAACGGGAACTCGAGCCAGCGCTTCATGGATGCGAATTCAAGCATGAACCGGGCGCGGCTGTCCACTCGGCCGGCACTACGGCCTTGCGCGCCGCGCCAGCCAGTCGCGCAGCGCGAGGCCGGTGCCGAACTCCCATGGCCGCAGTTTCTCGGGCGCGATGCGGCGGAAATCGACCAGTTCCTCGCCGAGCCGGATCTCGCCCGCGGCCGGAACGTGGTAGGCGATGATCAGTTCGTTGCGGCGCGCGAACGCATAGAGGCCGACCCAATGGGTCGCGAGCGCTTGCAGCGAAAGCTCCTCCTTCACCTCGCGCGCCACCGCGGCCTCGGGCGTCTCGTCCTTTTCCAGAAAACCGGTGATCAGGCCGAACATCTTCTCGGGCCAGTCGCGGTTGCGCGCCAGGATCACGCCGCCCGCGTGCTCGACGATCGCGGCCACCACCGGAACCGGGTTATCCCAGTGCACGAAGCCGCAGGCACAGCCGAGCCGCGTCGCGCCGCCGTATTCGCCTGCGGCGAGCGGCTGCGCGCAGCGCGGACAGAACCTATAACCGTTGCTCAACCCAGGCCCTGACCGAGGCGAGTGCCGCCGCCAGCTTGCCCGGCTCGCTGCCGCCGGCCTGCGCCATGTCGGCGCGGCCGCCACCCTTGCCGCCGACCTGCCGGGCGACGAAATTGACGAGCTCACCCGCCTTCACGCGCGCCGTGAGATCCGCCGTGACGCCGGCGATCAGCGAAACCTTGCCGTCGCCGCAGACGCCGAGCACGATGGCAGCCGATTTCAGCTGCTGCTTGAGCTGGTCGACCGTATCGCGCAAGGCTTTCGCGTCGGCGCCCTCCAAGGTCGCGGCGAGCACCCGCGCGCCTTTCACCTCGAGCGCCTGCGCCGCGAGGTCGGCGCCCTGCGAGGCGACCGCCTTCGACTTGAGGCGCGCGAGCTCCTTCTCGAGCGCTCGCTTGTCCTCGAGCAGGTTGCGCACCGCTTTCTCGACCATGCCGGCGCCGGGTTGAGCGCGCAGCTGCCGCGCAACCTCGCGGAACTCCTGCAGCTGGCGGTTCATCATGGCGAGCGCGTTGGCGCCGGTGGTCGCCTCGACGCGGCGTATGCCCGCCGCCACGCCGCCCTCCGCATAGAGCTTGAAGACGCCGATATCGCCGGTGCGCTCGACGTGCGTGCCGCCGCAGAATTCGCGCGACGAGCCGATGTCGAGCACGCGCACCTCGTCTGCGTACTTCTCGCCGAACAGCATCACGGCGCCCGACTTTTTCGCCTCCTCGATGGGCATGACGCGGGCCCGCGTCGGCGTGTTCTGCATGATCTCGCCGTTCACGAGCTGCTCCACCCGGCGAATTTCCTCGTCGCTCATCGGCTTGTCGTGGGCGAAGTCGAAGCGCGTTTTGTCGGGGTCGACCAGCGAGCCCTTTTGCTGCACGTGGGGGCCGAGCACCTCGCGCAGCGCCTTGTGCATGAGGTGCGTCACGGAGTGGTTGCGCATGGTGCGCTGGCGTGACGCAGCGTCCACGCGCGCCTCGACCTTGTCCCCCAGCTTGAGCGCACCGGCCCTGAGCGTGCCATGGTGGCCGAATGCATCGGGCTGGATCTTCTGCGTGTCGGCGACCGAGAACGTACCCGCAGAGCCCAGCAGCTCGCCGCGATCGCCCACCTGGCCCCCCGACTCGGCGTAGAACGGCGTCCGATCGAGCACGACGACGCCGGTGTCGCCTGCGTTCAAGGTCTCGACCGGCGACCCCTCCCGATACAGAGCGACCAACTTGCCGGAGAGATTCAGCGTCTCGTAGCCGTGGAACTCGGTCTTGCGGCCCGAATATTCCAGTCCGACCGGCACGCTGAACTTGCTGCGGTTGCGCGCCCGCTCGCGCTGCTGCTGCATCGCGGCCTCGAAGCCCGCCAGATCGAGGCTCACGCCGCGCTCGCGGCAGATGTCGGCCGTGAGGTCGACCGGAAAGCCGAACGTGTCGTAGAGCTTGAACACGGTGTCGCCGTCGAGCAGCTTCTCGCCCGAGGCGAGCGCGCCTTCAAGCGCGACCATGCCGTTGTCGAGCGTCTCGGCAAAGCGCTCTTCCTCCTGCTTCAGCACGCCAGCCACCCGCTCGGCCGAACGCCTCAGTTCCGGGTAGGCATCGCCCATCGCCCGGTCGAGGTCCGGCACCAGCCGGTGGAAGAACGGTTGTTTCTGGCCGAGCTTGTAACCGTGGCGGATGGCGCGCCGGATGATCCGGCGCAACACGTATCCCCGGCCTTCGTTGCCCGGAATGACGCCATCGACGATGAGGAAGGCGCAGGCGCGGATGTGGTCGGCAATCACGTTGAGCGACGGGTCGGTGAGGCCCCGGCAGGCGGTTTCGCGCGCTGCGGCCCCGATCAGGTCCTGGAACAGGTCGATCTGGTAGTTGGAATGCACGCCCTGCAGCACCGCGGCGACGCGTTCCAGGCCCATGCCGGTGTCGACCGACGGCCTGGGCAGCGGATGCAGCACGCCCGCTTCGTCGCGGTTGAATTGCATGAATACGAGGTTCCAGATCTCGATGTAGCGGTCGCCGTCGGCGTCCGGCGATCCGGGCGGGCCGCCCGCAATGCCGGGGCCGTGGTCGTAGAAAATCTCGCTGCACGGCCCGCACGGCCCGGTATCGGCCATCTGCCAGAAGTTGTCGGACTGGTATCTCTGGCCGCCCGGCTTGTCGCCGATGCGCACGCAGCGCTCCGGCGGCACGCCGATCAGGCGCGTCCAGAGCTCGTAGGCCTCGTCGTCGGTCTCGTAGACCGTGGTCCAGAGCTTCTCCGGCGGCAGCTTGTAGACCTCGGTGAGCAGCTCCCACGCGAACAGGATCGCGTCGCGCTTGAAGTAGTCGCCGAACGAAAAATTGCCGAGCATCTCGAAGAACGTGTGGTGGCGTGCGGTGTAGCCGACGTTTTCCAGGTCGTTGTGCTTGCCCCCGGCGCGCACGCAGCGCTGCGCGGTGGTGGCGCGCGTGTACGCGCGCCGCTCCTTGCCGAGAAACGCGTCCTTGAACTGCACCATGCCGGAGTTGGTGAACAGCAGCGTCGGGTCGCTCGCCGGCACCAGCGGGCTCGAGGCGACGATGGCATGGCCCTTGGAACGGAAGTACTCGAGGAAACTGGCGCGGATCGCGTTCGATTTCATGACGCTGCTATTCTAAAGGAGGCGCCGCGCGCGCTCGGGCGCAAGAGCGCCCGTATATAATGCCGCCTTCCCGCCAGTTCCGCCGCAATCACTCTGCGCAACGCTGCGATGCCTCAACCAGGACGCGCCATCATCCTCGTGGTCGACGATGCCGAGGATATCCGCAACCTGCTGGCAGCCACCCTGCAGAGCCGCTACGAGCTGAAATCGGCGGCCAACGGCAAGGAGGCCCTGCGGCAGGCGGAATCCGAGCCGCGTCCGGATCTCATCCTGCTCGACATCCAGATGCCGGGGCTGAACGGCTACGAAGTGTGCGCGCGCCTGAAATCCAACCCGGTGCTTTCGCCGATTCCGGTGATCTTCCTCACCGCGCTCACCGATCCGAAAGACGAAGTGAAGGGCCTGGAGCTGGGCGCGGTGGACTACATCACCAAACCGGTGAGCGCGCCGCTCATGCTCGCCCGCGTCAGCACGCAGCTCGCGCTGTACCACCAGCGCCGCTCGCTGGAAGAGGAGGTGCGCCAGCGCGTCGAGGAACTGTACGCGACGCGGCTGCAGATCATCCGGCGCCTCGCCTGCGCCATGGAATACCGCGAAGGCGGCCTGAGCCATCGCGTGATGCGCGTCAGCCACTATGTGCGCATCCTGGCGATCGAGCTGGGCATGGACGAGCAGACCGCGCAGCTGCTGTTCGACGCCGTGCCGCTCTACGACATCGGCAAACTCGGCGTGCCGGACTACATCCTGCGCAGCGCCGACCGGCTCAACAAGGTCGAGTGGCAGGAGATGCAGCGGCATCCGGAGATCGGCGCCGCCATCGTCGGCGAGCACAACGACCCGCTGCTCGCGATGGCGCGCATGATGGCGCTCAGCCACCACGAGCGCTGGGACGGTGCCGGCTATCCGAACCGCCTCGGCGGAGAGCGCATCCCGCTATCGGCGAGGATTCTCGCACTCGCCGATGCCTTCGAAGCGATGACGGCGACGCAGCGACACCGCCGGCCGATTCCGGCGCAGGACGCGGCGTCGCAGCTGGTGCAGGACTCGGGCAAGCAGTTCGATCCGCGCGTCGTGGCCGCCTTCAGGAAGGTGGTGCCGCAGTTCGAGAAGATCATGGCCACCTTCAACGACGAGCTCGAAGGCATCCACGACCTCGATTTCGTGGCCAGCGGCAGCGCCGCGCTGGCGGGCGCGAAACCGGCCCAACGCAAGGGCTAGTCCCGCGCCCGCCCGCCCGCGGCGAGCCTCAGGCCGCCAGGCGGCCGTACTTCACGAGCCGCGCGCGGATCCCGGTCTGCGTGCGCTGATGCGCTGACGCCAGCTCGGCAAGGCCGCGCCCGGCATCGAACGACGCCAGGAGGCTCCGATCCTCTTCTTCGGACCACGGTTGCCCGGTTTTCGCCGGCAGATCGACACGCCGGCGCTCGATGCGCTCGGCCTGCTCGAGCGCCTGCGCGGCGGCGAACAGCGCCCGCACGGTGTCGGCCCGCTGGTAGGGGCTGTCGGTCGGAAACGCTTCTCCGCTGGCGGGATCGACGCCGTTGGCGAGCGCGCGCACGATGCCCAGGGCTTCGGTCTGATTCATGCTGATCACCTCCTTCCGTTGCAGTAGCCAGGAGATGAACGTTTATTCAGTATCGGCGGATGACAGCAGGCGCCGGATGATGTCGTGCGAGAAGCCGCGGCCCTGCAGGAAGCGCATGCGCCGCGCGCGTTCCGCCGCGCTGCGCGCCGGCTGGCGGTACTTGCGCGCGAGGATGGCACGCGCGCGCTCGACATCGCCGGCGCCGCTGGCCGACGAGAGGCGCGCCGCAGTCTCCGCCGGCACGCCTTTCGCGATCAGATCGAGCCGGATGCGTGCGGCGCCGTACTTGCGCGCGAGCTGGCGCGCGCGCTCTTCGGCATAGCGTTCGTCGGAGAGCTGCCGTCTGGCCGCCAGCGCGTCGAGCAGTTGCTCGAGCGCCTCGGCGCTCGGTGCGTGCGCGGCGAGCTTGCGCGCCAGCTCGGCACGCGAATGCTCGCGGCGCGCGAGCAGCCGTAACGCCCGCGCCCGGAGCTCCGGCGCCGAATCGGGGGAACCCCTCAATCAGCCGCGCTTGCGCGTGGGAAGCTTCTCGACCTTGTGGTCTTCCGCTTCCGGCGCCGCGGCCGCCGGCGCGGCGGCGACGAGGCCCGCCTTTTCGCGGATCCGGGTCTCGATCTCGCGCGTCAGCGCCGGATTCTCCTTCAGGAACTCGCGCGCGTTGTCCCTGCCCTGACCGAGGCGATCCTCCTTGTAGATGTACCAGGCGCCCGATTTTTCCAGCACGCCGTGGTGCACGCCGAGCTCCAGGATCTCGCCCTCGCGCGAGATGCCCTCGCCGTAGAGGATATCGAACTCGGCCTGGCGGAACGGCGGCGCGACCTTGTTCTTCACCACCTTGACGCGCGTCTCCGAGCCGATCACTTCGTCGCCCTTCTTGATCGAGCCGATGCGGCGGATGTCCATGCGCACCGAGGCGTAGAACTTGAGCGCGTTGCCGCCGGTGGTGGTCTCGGGGTTGCCGAACATGACGCCGATCTTCATGCGGATCTGGTTGATGAAGATGACCAGCGTGTTGGTGCGCTTGATGTTGGAGGTGAGCTTTCTGAGCGCCTGGCTCATGAGGCGCGCCTGCAGTCCCATCTGCGGTTCGCCCATTTCGCCTTCGATCTCGGCCTTCGGGGTGAGCGCCGCGACCGAGTCGATCACGATCACGTCCACCGCTCCGGAGCGCACCAGCATGTCGGCAATCTCGAGCGCCTGCTCGCCGGTGTCCGGTTGCGAGATCAGCAGGTCTTCGGTCTTGACGCCCAGCTTGCCGGCGTAGCTCACGTCGAGCGCGTTCTCGGCGTCGATGAAGGCGGCCGTGCCGCCCAGCTTCTGCACCTCGGCGATCACCTGCAGCGTGAGGGTGGTCTTGCCCGAGGACTCCGGGCCGTAGATCTCGACCACCCGGCCGCGCGGGAGGCCCCCCACGCCGAGCGCGAGATCGAGCCCTAGCGACCCGGTGGACACCACGTCGAGGTCCTTCACGGCTTCGGCGTCCATGCGCATGATGGAGCCCTTGCCGAACTGCTTTTCGATTTGCGACAGCGCCGCAGCCAGCGCCTTGCTCCTGTTGTCGTCCATGCTGTACCTCTTCTTCGGGTTGTCGGCATCTACGGCAGGCTGGGCCTGGGCCGGCACCGGATACTGTATAAACGTCCATGCATTGTAGCGGTTGACGCTTGCCTGTCAACGGCGCCGGTGTACCATCCGCGCTGACTGCGGAATTTCCTTTTTTTCACAACAGCTTGGGAGTTGAACGATGGCGAAGGTCGCATTTCTGGGTCTGGGCGTGATGGGTTATCCGATGGCCGGCCACCTGCTGAAAAAGGGCGGCCATGAGGTGACGGTGTACAACCGGAGCAGCGCCAAGGCGGCGCA
>MERE01000025.1 GCA_001771975.1 Betaproteobacteria bacterium RIFCSPLOWO2_02_FULL_68_150
TGGATCCAGCGAGCCGGAACCGAAGGCGGGAAGAAAGGGTTTCCAAGGAACTGCCGATGGATCTCGGCACCGCCGTCGCCGTAACCCGCAATGTCAGCGCCTCGGGAATGTATTTCGAGGCCGATATGCCTTACCTGATTGGAAACGAAATCCGTTTCACGGTGGATCTCGAGACGCCGGAGGGAAAGAGGGTGTTGAGGTGCCGCGGCGAGATCGTGAGGGTCAAGCCGCGGAGTGGCCGGATGGGAATGGCGGTGAAGATCATCGAGTCGACGATCGAGGGCGATCGCTCTGCGGACCGGCCTTAGGCGCCGCGCAGAAGCAGCGGGCCAAGGCCTCCAGTCTCGCCGAGGATGAGGGCCGCGAGTTCGTCGAGCGATTTTTCGGTAACGGCCTGCGGCGCCAGGATCTGCTCCATCGATCCAAATCCGGAGACATTGCGCGCCCGTAGCAGCAGTTTGCCGGTGTCGAATTGCCCCAGGAGCAGCAGGCTCGCCGTGACTTCGCAGGGAAATTCGAACGCGGTCCGTTCAAGCGACCCACGCTTGTTCCAGATACCCTGCGCATGGAACTCGATGTTGCTGTCCTCCAGCAACTGCTGCAGTTTCTCGGCCGCCGGGTACTCGCGTGCCACGCGGATCTGTTTCTTCCCCGACAGTCGAAAGCGCAAGGAAACCCGCTCATACAGCTTGACCGCCGGGGAGATCTCGCGCATGTGGAAATCCGCTTCGCCCTCCTCCCACTCGAGGCCGCCGAACTCCGGCACGCCGGCAATGCCGTAGCCCCTTGAATAGGCCGGGTGCACGGCGTTGAGGTGCCCGGCGAGGTCCTTCAGGTAGCGGTACGCCTTTGCCAGCGCGTCGCTGACGTTTGCATCAATCGCCTCCTGCGGGTCCAGCGCCTTGCCTTCCGCCACCCTTGTCTCGGCAAGCTGCTGCAGTTGCACAAGGCGGCCGCCGGGAGCGGGGGCGGCAGGAGTCGCCACCGCAGCGGCGGTGGCACTCACGAATACGTCAAGAGCGTCCAGCCCGTCATCGGGTGAGCGGATGAAGCTCAGCCCATGCCGGTAACGTGCCATCCCCGGTGTTCGCACCGTGGAAACGACTCGTGCACGCACCTTCAGAACCTTCGGTGCCTCGCCCCCTTTGCGCGTGGGATACGCAAGCAACAAGTTCACGATGGTCCCCGTCAGGTCCCCGTGTTTGCTGAATATGGCCGCTCCGCCGGCGGACAGATCTTCCGTTCGCGTATGAACGACGGGTCTGCCCTGCACGCTGTCGAAGACCACGGCCGCGTTCCAGCGAAGTGGATGGCGACTCGATCGGCGGCGGCGGTCTGCCTCTTGCATTTCCTCCCCCCCCAATTGGCGTCGATTGCCTGCCCGGTGCAGGTCATGCCCCGAGCGTGCTACCCCGGCATAATGCCAGCCATCTAGTCCTTGCGCGCCTCGATCTTCGCGGCGCGCGCGAGGTCGCGGTGCACGCGCGCCACGCGTTCGACCTCGCCGCGCGCCGGGAAGCGCTCGTAGAAGCCCTCTTCGCGGAACATTTCCGCCATTTCACCCCACGGCGCAAACCGCTGCGTCCAGCGCTCCTCGCGCCCCTCCTCGGGCCCGCCGTCCTCGCGCGCGAGATCCGCGCACACCCGGATCAGCGCCTTGATGGTCACGGGCTTGGTAACCATGTACGCATCGTTGCCCCACAATTTCTCGCCGAATGCCATGCGCGCGGCCCTCAGGAAATCGCGCATCACGGCATAGTACCGGGGCACTTCCTTCGAGCTGCCGCCGGCGAGCTGAATCGAGCGCCAGCGGCCGCGCACCCAGCGGTGCAGTTCGTTGAAGAGCTCGGCCTGCAGCACCCACTTGTCGCGCTGGCTGCGGCCACCCAGCCGGTTGATGCGATAGCGCAGCGGGCTGTCGCCTTCCCCGTACAGGCGCTCCACCAGGCGTGCCGCGAACTTGCGGTCGGGCGCCGCCCACGAGACACGCTCGTAGAGGTCGATCAAATGGCTCTTGTTGATGCGCGTCGGCGTCGAGTTGATGATGACGAACATCTCGGCGGCGAAATCCTCGGCGCGGCCGTCGAAGACCATGCAGGGCACGTTGATCGTGCCGGCGTCGTTCGGCCGCTCCAGCATGTAGAAATGCAGTGCCGCGAGCCGGTGCTGGCCGTCGATGATGAGGAACTTGCTCTCGGGCTCGCTGAGCGTGCCGGCGCCGTCGCCGTTGGCCCGGAAGTTCAGCTTCTCCGAGGTGTAGAGCAGGATCGTGCCCGGAATCGCCGGTTGCGTGACCGCGGTCTCGTAGAAGTTGGTGAGCTGGCGCACCTTGGCGCGCGACAGCCCGCGCTGGAACGCCCGGTCGGTGCGCTCGATACGCGAGATGAACTGCGCGATGTCGTCGTCGCGTGCGACGCGCGCCGCCGGAATCTGCTCGTGCTCGCCGTAAAAGCGGCTGATGAACCGGACCCGCGCAAGCAGGTCCTTGGCGCGATAGCTGACGAAATAGAAAATCCCGTCCTTCTGACGGATCTGCGTGGCGTGCACGGCCAACCCCTTTCGGACCCCGCCCCATGGCGGTCGTGTCGGGGCAAATATACCCGACCCGGCGATTTCGGGCAGAAAAACGGCCGGCTGCGTCCTGGCAGCCACGCTAGCAGGCCGGCAGCATGAGGGCCTGGAGCACCTTCGCGGTCGATCGGCTTTGCACGAATGCCGCTATGCCCGAGTGCGCGGGCACTGCCCTCGGCAGCAGCGCAAGCAGGCGACGCTCGGCGAGTCGTCCGTCGGCGGCGAAACCGAGCGGTCCGACCCATTCGAGCACGACGTAGTCATGGCTCAGGCTCCTGCCGCGGTTCTCGCCCGAGGACACTGCCGACATGAGCTTATTCTCGTAGCTCGCCAGATAAAGCTGCGCCTCGGACGCCGCGGCAGCCGGCTGGAGCTCGGCGCGAACGCCGACGCGAAACGCGTCCTTGGCGCCGGTATCGAGCTCGAGTGCGATGCGGGCGCCCGCCGGCGTGGCGTTGACACGCGCCACGGCCCGATCGAACTCGGCCGTGTGCCAGGCGCGAAAATCCCGTCCCTGCAGCAGCACCTGCGGCGTGTACACGATGCGGGCACGCTGCACTTGCGCCAGCTTGCGTTGCCGCGCGCTGAAAGCCGCCTTGGCAAACGGGTCCTTCCAGCCGATGTAATCCCAGTAATCGACGTGCAGCGCGATCGGCACGACCTGGGCGCTGCTGTAGCCCCGGCCCCTGAGCGACGCCAGCCAGCGGTCCGCCGGCGGGCAGCTGTCGCAGCCTTCCGAGGTGTAAAGCTCGACCAGCGCGGTCGTGTTCGGACCCGATTCGGCGGCACACTGGCGGGCAAGCGCCGGGTCCGCCAGGACGCCGCAAATTGCCACTGACAACCCGAAACTGGACCATCGCACGCCACTTGGTCGAAACGGGCCGGCGAAGCTTACGTGCCACGGCCCATAATGTTCGCGTCGCGTCCTTCCCTTCCGTGGCAGGCAAACATGATTCCGCTGTCGGTACTCGACCAGTCCCCGGTCATCGCGGGCCACAGCGCGCGGCAGGCGATCGAGGAAACGCTCGCCCTCGCGCGGCACGTCGACGGGCTCGGTTACCGCCGCTACTGGCTGGCCGAACACCATGCCGTCGCCGCGATCTGCGACCCCTGCCCGGAGGTGCTGCTGGCCCGCCTCGGTGCCGAGACGAAGCGCCTGCGCGTCGGCAGCGGAGGCGTGCTGCTGCCTTATTACAGTGCGTTCAAGGTCGCCGAGGTGTTCCGGATGTTGGAGGCTCTCTACCCGGGCCGCGTCGATCTCGGAATCGGCCGCGCCCCCGGAGGCGACGCGCGCACCGCGCGCGCGGTGGGAGGCGGCAGGTTTCCCGATGCCGAGCAATTCCCGCGGCAGGTCTGGGAGCTGGTCGGTTTCCTTGATGGAACCCTGCCCGAGGATCATCCCGACCGGGGACTCCGGGTGCAGCCCGAAGGCGCCTCGGCTCCCGAGGTGTGGCTGCTCGGATCGTCGGACTATAGCGGCGCGCTCGCAGCGCAGCTCGGACTGCGCTTTGCGTTCGCGCACTTCATCAGCGCGCATGGCGGCGATGCCGTGATGCGCGCCTATCGCGCGCACTACCGGCCATCGCAGCGCGAGCCGGTGCCGCACGCGCTGCTGTGCTGCTTCGTGATCTGCGCCGAGACCGACGCCGAGGCCGAGCGGCAGGCGCGGGTCATGGACCTGCGGCGGCTGGAAATGGCACTGCGACTGGAAAACCCGGTGCCCACGCTGGCGCAGGCCGAGGCGCGCCGCTACACCGAGGACGAGCAGCGGTACGTTCGCGGGCAGCGCGCACGCACCGTGATCGGCGATCCGGCGCGCTGCAAGACGCGTCTGGTGGAGCTCGCCGCGCAGTATTCGGCCGACGAGCTGATGGTCGTCACCATCACCGGCGATTATGCCTCGCGCGCAAAGTCCTACGAGCTGCTCGCCGAGGCTTGGGCGGCTCAGTAGCGCTGAAAGCGCGGGTGTTCCGGATCGTCGATGTCGCGCGTCCGCAATCCCGGATCGCCCTTCGGCACCACCACCGGAACCTCGAGCAGCTTGGCGATCGCGGCGTAGTTGCGCTCGCGCGCAAGGTCGGCAGCGCTGCGCCCCTCCCGGTTCCGGGCGGTCGCATCCGCCGTGTTCTTCAGCAGCAGCCGGACCGTTTCGATGTCCCCGCCATCGGCTGCGCCGTGAAGGGGCAAATTGCCCCTGATGTCCCGCAGGTTCGCATCCGCGCCGCCCTCGAGCAGCCGCTGCGCCGTAGCCGCATTGCCCGACAGCGCCGCCCAGTGCAGCGGCGACTCGCCCTCGTCGTTTCGCGCGCGCGGGTCGGCCTTGGCGGCGAGCAGCAGGCCGGCGAACCACGGGTCCGCGTGCAGCGCGGCAAGATGCAGCGCGGTCTCCCCCGAGTTCGAGCGCGCCGACACCCTTGCGCCGGATTTCAGAAACAGGCCCGCAAGGTCCCGCAGCCCCTTCTCCACCGCCCGGTGCAGCGGCGTCTCGCCCTCGGCATTGCGCGCTTCCAGATTTACCCTGCCGTTGGCGACCAGTCCCTCGGCGACGAGCGGCTTGCCTTGCGCGATCGCTTCGAAGAGCCGCTCCTCCGGCGATTGCGCCAAGGCGAGCGCGGAAAGCGACAGCAAGAGCCATGCGAGTGCCCGGTACATGCCGCCATTTTAGTTTGCCGGCACGCATCGCAGGCGCGTCAGCGCGCGAGCAACTGCAGGTAGGCATACTGGCCGAAAAGCAGCATCGCCATGAGCGACAGCGCACCCCGCAGCCACTTGCGATACGTCGGCGCGTCGATGCGCTCGCGCAGGCGCATGCCCGCGAACAGCGTGACGACCGCCGGGACGGTGAGCGCAGCGGTTGCGAGCCAGAAGGCCAGGGCGACGTCGCCGTAGACCGCCCAGGTCCCGACCTGCACCGCCTTGCCGACGGAAAAACACAGATTGAGCGTCTGCACCGTCGCCAGCGGGGCGACGCCGAGCAGCATGAGATAGATGATGAGCGGCGGCACCGCGACGTTGGCGGTAGCTTCGAACAGGCCCGCGAGCAGCCCGACGCCGACGCCGATCGGCAGCCGATGGCGCCTCACCAGAGCACTCTCACCGCGTTTCACCCGGTCAAGACCGAGATAGACCAGGATCAGCACTGCCAGCACCAGCAGGAACGGAGTGGGATCGGCGCCGATCAGCAGGCGCGTGCCGGCGTAGGACGCGATCCCCATCGTGAGCGGCAGGAACCAGAAACGCGCCAGCGCCTCGCGCCAACCGCCGCCGCGCGCTACCGAAAGCACCGTCATCACCAGCGTGACCGGTGCGACCAGGACGATCGCGACCTTCATGTCGAGCGCGAGCGCCACGAGCGGGGTCGCGATCAGCGGAAAACCCAGGCCGAGGGCGCCGTGGACGAAGGCCGCCAGCACCATCACCGCGGCGGCGAATGCAAGCGGCCAAGGGCCGATCGCCTCCAGCGTCACGCAGCGAGTGTAGCCGGGTCGAGCGACTCGAGCAGGGGCGGCAGCGGGCAATCGAGCACCGCGCCGACCAGGCGCATCAGCTCGGCTTCCGCGACGCCGATGCTGTCGTCCAGCGTGACTGCCGCAAACAGCCCCTTCACCACGATCGCCTTCTGCAGCGGTGCGAGGCTCCTGAGGGCGCCCAGCGCCTTGACCGCATCGTCGATCGTGTCGGCCGGGCGTTCGGGCTCACCCTCCAGAGCCATCGCCTTCATGCCGGCGCGCATCGCCGCCAACTGCTGCTGTTCGCGCTCGCCGGTGGCGTCGGCACGAACGCTGGATTGCGCCAGCAGCCCCAGCACCTTCAGCACCTCCGGCCGCATTTCGGCGAGCTTGCGGCTGGTGACGGCACCCGCGCCTTTCTTCGGCGCCAACTGATGCCGCACCAGGGTCAAGACGACGAATTCGTGCAACGAGACGCGCCGGTCGGCGTGGATCACCGCGTCGAGCGCCTTGACGAGGTCGCCCTTCTGGGCCTCCGAGGCCAGTTTCACCGCGGGTAGCGCGAGATCGAGCAGCGGCAGATGGAACGCCGACCCCAGCCGGCGCGTGAGCGGTGCGAAGGCGCGCGCTTCACCAGCGAGTTGAGCGAGAGCCGCCGCTTCGAGCGCCGCCACCTGCTGCGCGAGCACTTCGTCCTTGGGCGCGAGCAGCAATGCCACCACGATGGCGCGCGCGCTTGCCGTTTCGCGCACGCCCGCGCGCAGGGGCTCGGGCAGCGACTTCAGAAGCCGCGCGGCGTAGTCGATCTTGGCGCCGTCCATCGAACCGACCAGCGCGGCGCTCGCACCGGCCGAACGCCCCCAGGCCGCGCTGAGATCGCCGGGGCGCCGCCCATCCGCCGCCGGCGCCCCGCCCTCCCCGGCGAATCCGGCGGCGCGCCCGAACGCCTCCTCGCTGCCGGCCGCGCTGGGGGGCGCGGCCGCCTCGCGCTTGCGGCGATACCCCGTCGGCTGAAAACCCGGGTGGACGCGGCGGATACGCTCTTCCAGCGGCGGATGCGTGTCGAACAGGCCGCCCAGCCAGACCTGGATGCCCTGGCCGAAGAACATGTGCGCCAACTCCTCCGCGTAGCGGTTCGAGATCAGCCCGGTGGCGCGGCCGATCTGGTCGAGCGCACCGGCGATGCCCTCCGGATTGCGCGTGAATTGCACGCTCGAGGCATCGGCCAGGAACTCGCGCTGGCGCGATACCGCGGCCTTGATCAGGCGCGCGAAGAACAGGCCCACGTAACCGATCACGAACAGGGCGAGGCCGATCGCGAAGATGCCGCCGGTGCTGCGGCTATCGCGGCTCTCGCGCACGCTGCGCATGACGAACTCGCCGATCGAGCCGACGAACACGATTCCGGCGAGCACGCCGATCATGCGGATGTTGAGGCGCATGTCGCCGTTCATAATGTGACTGAACTCGTGCCCGATCACGCCCTGCAGCTCGTCGCGCGTCAGCGACTCGAGCGTGCCGCGCGTCACGGCGACCACCGAGTTGGACACGTCGTAGCCGGCGGCGAACGCATTGATGCCGCGCTCGTCGTCCATCACGTAGACCGCCGGCACCCGCACCCCCGAGGCGATCGCCATCTCCTCGACCACGTTGAGCAGGCGGCGCTCGAGGGGATCGCGCGTTGCGGGCGCGACGCGCCGCGCGCCGATCATGTCCGCGACCGCGCTGCCGCCGCCGGCCAGCTTGACGACGTTCACCGCGCTGACGACGAGAATGATTCCTGCGGTGAGTGCCGCGCCGGCCAGATAGAGTTCACCCGGCACCTGCCGGTACACGGCGAGGACCCCGGGTCTCGTGCCGGCCGGCAGGGCAAAGTCGTTGAGGCTCCAGACGTAGATCGTGGCGAGCACCAGGTCCACCGCGATCACCACCGCCAGCACGGCGAGCAGGAACATCAGCACCATCACGCGCGTGTTGCGCCGCGCGAGGTGCTGGTGTTCGAAAAACGTGGTGGCCGCCGGCACCGCGGCGCTTATCGCGGCTAGAACTTGACCTGCGGGGCCTTGCGCTCTTCGGCCGACTCGGTCGCGGCGAGCAACTCGGCCGGCGAGAAGCCGAACATGCCGGCGAAGATGTTGTCGGGAAACGACTCGCGCTTGGTGTTGTATTCCATCACCGAATCATTGAACGCCTGGCGCGAGAACGCGACCTTGTTCTCGGTGCTCGCGAGCTCTTCCTGCAGCGCCAGCATGTTCTGGTTCGCCTTGAGATCGGGATAGGCTTCGGCCAGGGCGAACAGCCGTCCGAGCACGCCGGTCAGGGCGCCCTCGGCAGCGCCGAGCTGCTGCATGGCGGCCGGGTTGCCGGGATTGGCGCTCGCGGCCTGGGCCGCCGTGACCGCCTGGTTGCGCGCCTTGATCACGGCCTCGAGCGTCTCGCGCTCGTGCTTGATGTAGCCCTTGGCGGTTTCGACCAGGTTCGGGATCAGATCGTAGCGGCGCTTGAGCTGCACGTCGATCTGCGCAAACGCATTCTTGAAGCGGTTGCGCAGCGTAACCAGGCCGTTGTAGATCGAGACCGCCCAAAACGCGAGGGCTGCGACAATTGCCAGAAAAATCCAGCCGCCAGTGCCCATGTCACCCTCCCGAGGACCTGTGTTGGTGTCGGCTACTATAGCGCATGCACCGCCGACCGGGTTCAATCGCGCCGTGCCTGCGTGCCGGCGCGCTCGCACTGCTGGCGCTGGTCGTGCCGTGCGGCGCGATCGCGCAACCGCAGCCGGACGGCGTCGAAGTCCGCAAGAGCCGCCTGCTCCTGCTGCCCGCGTCGACCGTAGAGCGCACTTCGGCGCAGCAGTACAGCCAGCTCATGCGCGCCGCGGCTCAAAAAGGGGCGCTCAACACGGACCGGCGCGAGGTGGAGCGCCTGCGCAACATCGCGCGGAGCCTCATCCCGCACGCGGCGCGTTTCAACGCCGATGCCGAGCGCTGGCGCTGGGAGGTGAATCTGATCCACTCGCCGAACGTCAATGCCTTCTGCATGCCGGGCGGGAAGATCGCGTTCTTCAGCGGCCTTCTCGACGCGCTCGCGCTGAGCGACGACGAGGTGGCTGCGGTGATGGGGCACGAAATCGCGCACGCGCTGCTCGAGCACGGCCGCGCCCGCATGTCGGAGCAGTTGCTCAAGACGATCGGCATCTCGGTCGCCGCGATGATGCTCAATCTCGGCCAGGTCTCGACCGAGCTGCTCGCACGCGCCGCAGACCTCACGCTCACGCTGCCGTTCTCGCGCCGGCACGAAACCGACGCCGACCTGGCCGGCATGGAACTGGCTGCGCGCGCCGGCTTCGATCCGCGCGCCGCCGCCGCCGTGTGGCGCAAGATGCAGCGGCTGGCCGCACAGCGCAGCGCGGGGTCGCCTTCGCAACGCGCGCGCGGAGAACTGCCGCAGTTCCTCTCGACGCACCCCTCGCACGAAGCGCGCATCCGCGACATCGAAGCCAGCCTGCCGAAGGTGCTGCCGCTGTATGACGCCGCGCGCCGGCAGTGAAGCAGATATTGCGATCGTCGGCGCGGGAATCGCCGGCGCTGCGGCGGCCTATTTTCTGGCGCCGCACGCCCGCGTGCTGCTGCTCGAGCGCGAGGAGCAGCCGGGCTATCACACCACCGGCCGTTCGGCGGCGCTGTTCTCCGAAGCGTA
>MERE01000026.1 GCA_001771975.1 Betaproteobacteria bacterium RIFCSPLOWO2_02_FULL_68_150
GACGAGCACCGCCCCGGCGCTGCGCGCGTGCGCGGCGATCAGGAGATCCATGTTGCCGATCGGCGTTCCCGCCGACTCGAGCTTCACGCGGATGTCGCCGTAATGCTGCGCGGCTGCGCGGAACCAGTCGAGGACGCTCAGGCGCCGCAGGAAATCGGCGACCATCGCCGCGAGCCCGCGCGGCGAGCCTTTGGCTTTCACCCCGTCCCACGACGACGGCTTCGCCGAGAGCACGACCTTATCGCCAACTTTGGAAACGAAGACTTCATCGGCGCCCTCGAAGCGGTATCGGGCGGGCAGGCGCACGGCCTGGCTGCGACCGTTGCGGAAGAGCTTGGCGGTCACGGGGCGGTCCATGGGCGTCCTCCGGAAGATCGACACGGCATTCTAGGCCGCCCCATGGCCTATATCGAGGCATAGACCAATGCCAGGAGTCGCAGCAGACCTTCAGCCACTCCCCTGCTTCGCCATCTTCTCCGCGCGCCGCTTCACCTCGGCCATCGTCAGTTCCTCCTTGCGCGTCGAGACGTGCCACAGATGACCGAACGGATCCTCGATCGAGCCGCTGCGGTCGCCGTAGAACTGGTCCTCGACCGCCCGCACCAGCTTCGCCCCAGCCGCGATCGCGCGCGCGAACGTGGCGTCAACGTCCTTGACGTAAAGATAAAGCTGGACGGTCGAGCCGCCGCGCGTCTGCGGACCGAGAAACCCCATCGCCTCGAACTCGTCGGCGAGCATGACGCGCGCATCGCCGATCTGGACCTCGGCGTGGCCGATCTTGCCCTCGGGCCCGGGCATGCGCATGATCTCCTTCGCGCCGAACGCCTTCTTGTAGAACTCGATCGCCTGCGCGGCGCCGCGCAGCGCGAGATACGGCGTCACGGCGCTGTAGCCGGCCGGAACCGGCCGCACCTTCTTCTTCGGCGCCGCAGCCCTTTTCACCGTCAGCTTCCTGCGTTTGGCTTTGCTCTTCATCGGTCGCCTCCTTTCCTGCCGCTATCGTAGACGAGGACGCGGATTCGGCGGAACACGCAAAGCGTCAACGCGGCGCGAAGACGCGGCGTTCATCGCACATGACCGTGACCGCTCCCGTATTGGCTCTCGGCCGGCGCATCCGTACGGTTCGCGGGCACAAGGTCATGCTGGACGCCGACCTCGCGGAACTTTACGGCGTCCCGACCAAGGCGCTGGTTCAGGCGGTCAAGCGAAACCCGGCCCGGTTCCCGCCCGATTTCATGTTTTCGCTTACGGAACAGGATGTTGCCAACTTGAGGTCACAAATTGTGACCTCAAGTTCGCCGCCGCGAAACTGGGGAGGCCGGCGCACTGCACTCCATGCCTTCACAGAACAGGGGGTCGCCATGCTCTCTTCAGTCTTGAAGAGCGACCGGGCAGTCCAAGTAAACGTGGAAATCATGCGGGCCTTCGTGCGGCTGCGGGGCCTCGTGGCGCGCGATCAGGAACTTTCGCGTCGGCTGGATGCTCTGGAATCCAGATACGACCGTCAGTTCAAAGTCGTGTTCGACGTCATCCGCGAACTCATGTCGCCGCCAGCGCCCGCGCCGAAGCGCCGGATCGGATTCGTGCAGGGCGAGTGAGCCGTTCGCGGGCATTTGCGCGAGATACCCTATTCCGCGTGAACCCGCACCTTCGGTTCCGCCTTCAGCCAGGTGGTTCGCCTGGCGACGCGCAGGTCGTAGTCCACCTGAAGGTTGAGCCAGATCTCCGGCGACACGCCGAAATACTTGCCCAGGCGCAGCGCGCTGTCGGCGGTGATCGAGCGCTTGCCGTTGACGATGTCGCTGACGCGGTTCGGCGGCACGGCGATCTCGCGCGCGAGCGCGTTGATGCTCACCTCCATGGGCTTCATGAACTCCTCGTAGAGGATTTGTGGCCTGAGGCTGAATTGGACTAAGGACGAATCAGTTCAGGTGGCACGATTCTTCGCCAGCGGTGACCCGTCAAGACCCCAGGACGGCGTAGCAACGCGCGAGGCACTCGAGGTCCTCGGCACCGGTCGCGTGTCAGCAGAACGCTCATTCAGCGGCCGTCCGCTCAGCCGCAAGCGCGCTCACATCGTAAATCGTTCACGCCGCCGCGCTTTGCTGCGCGCGCCCTGCCGTCACCTTCAATTTCACCTCCACGCGGGAACCGAGACGATTACTATCGCGTTGTATGACAACGGCCCGCCCCCTTTTCCCCGTCCGGGGTGATCCAGACCTCTCGAAGGCGATCCTGCCGCCGACGCGTAGGCGCGCCGCGCATGCCGCGCGCCCGCGCCGGCAGGAACGCTTCCGCGAGTACGTCCGCAAGAAGCACCGCGATTGACTCGGGCTTTCCCATGGACGCAATCGACAAGCGGACTTTGGAGGACGAGCGGCCGTACCTGAGGCCCGAGCGCAGCGCCTTCCCCTGGCTCGTGGCGGCGCTCGCGATCGCCCTGGTCGCCGGCATCGGCTACTACTATTTCCGGCCGGCGCCCAAGCCCGAACCGGCGCCCACGGCGAAAACCGGGCCGGCGCCTGCGCCGCAG
Organism: Betaproteobacteria bacterium RIFCSPLOWO2_02_FULL_68_150; assembly: GCA_001771975.1. Lineage (GTDB taxonomy): Bacteria > Pseudomonadota > Gammaproteobacteria > Burkholderiales > SG8-39 > 2-02-FULL-66-14. The sequence continues at coordinate 2,534 of MERE01000026.1, forward strand.
GCGCAGGCGAAGCCTGCGATCGCGAATCCCCTGCCCGAGTCGGAGGCGAAATCCTTGCCCACGCTCGAGTTGAGCGACTCGATGATGCGCGAGTCGCTCGCGGGACTCCTCGGCAGCAAGGCGTTCAACGACTTCATCATTCCCACGCAGCTCGTCCGGCGCATCGTGGCGAGCGTCGACAACCTGCCGCGACGGACCGCGCCGCGGCGCATGATGCCGCTCAACGCCGTCCCCGGCGCCTTCGTCACGGCGGGCGCAGGCGACGGGCGCACGCTCGCGGCCGCGAATTCCGCGCGCTATGCACCGTACCTGCGCGCGATGGAGGCGGTGCCGGCCCGCGCCCTCGTCCACGCCTACGTGCAGGTCTATCCGCTCTTCCAGCGCGCGTACGAGGAGTTGGGCTATCCCGGCAAGTACTTCAACGACCGGCTGCTCGAAGCGATCGACGACCTGCTCGCCGCGCCCGAGATCGGCACGCCCGTCAGGCTGATCCAGCCCAAGGTGCTGTACGAGTTCGCCGACCCGGAACTCGAGACGCGCTCCGCCGGGCAGAAAATCATGCTCCGCATGGGCGCGGCGAACGCGCTGAAGGTGAAAGCGAAGCTCAGCGAGATCCGGCAGGAACTCGCCGCGGCGGGCGCGCGCAGGCCCTAGCTAGCATGCGCACCGCCCGCGCAACTCAGCCGCGCTTGCGCTCGGCGAAGCGCTCCCCAGCGTCCGTTTCGAGCAACGCGACCACCTCGGCGGCGGGCAGGTCGGGTGCCGCGAGCAGGCCCTGCGCAGCGAAATCCCTGAACATCCCGCCCCAGGGAAATTCTTCCGCCTGCATCGATCGCGAAGCGAGCTGCATCTCGGTATCGACCACGCCCGGCGAATAGCTCACGATCGAGAGGTCGATCGGCGTGTCCGCAGGCCGCAGCGGCGAATCGAGTTCCGCGCCGAACACCATCCCCGCCATGCGCAGCGCCGCCTTGCTGCTGCAGTACGCGGCGAGTCCCGGAGCGGCGCGCACCGCGGCGCCCGAAGAAAGATTCACGATGCGGATCGCGGCCTCGCGCGGGCTGCGCCGCGCCACCAACCCCATGAGCCAGAGCGGAATCGCCACGTTGACCGAATAAACGCGCACCAACTCCGCGGCATCGAGCCGCTGCACCGGCCCGGTTGCGGCCGCGCTGGCCGCGTTGTTCACGAGCCCCACGCGCCGCCACCTTGGATCGCCGAGCAACTCACCGAACCGGCTCTCGATCGCGGCGGCCGCAGCCGGCGCATCCTGAAGATCTGCGGCGAGGTGGCGGTAGCGGGAATCTTCGATCCCCAGATTCCGCCGTGCGATGCCCGCGACTTCCCAACCGCGCGCGAGCAGCAGCCTCGCAATCGCGGCGCCGATGCCGGTGCTCGTACCGGTAACGAGCGCCAGCCGCTCGGCTGCAGGCGCGTCAGCCAATCGGATACCCGGAGAATTCCTTGACCGTCTTCAACTCCGTCTGCGAAACGATCCGCGCCACGCCCATCGCCAGGTCGTTGATCCACGCATCCGAAATGCGCTGGTAATGATCGAGGTCGCGGCAGGCGAAACGCACCAGGTAGTCGTAGGGGCCGCTCACCAGGTGGCAGGCGATCACCTCCGGGCATTTGAGCGCGCGCGCTTCGAACTGCTGCAGCGTGCCCTGGCGCTGATCGACCAGCGTCACTTCGGTGTGCACGACCAGCGTGGGGCCGAGCGCCGAGCGCCCGATCACCGCCCGGTAGCCGAGGATGCTCCCCGCGCGCTCGAGCCGGCGCACGCGATCGAGGCACGCGCGCGGCGAGAGGTTCACCTTCTCGCACAGGGCCTGGTTGGTGACGCGGCCGTCTTCCTGCAGGATGCGAAGGATCTTCGCGTCGATCTCGTCCGGCCGCCTCATGCGGCCATATTACGCGAGACCCGCCGCTGCGCTACGCAGCCGCCTGCCACCGCCGCGGGCGCGCTCTTCAGATCGAGCCGCAGCGTCAGGCACCAGGCGGACCCGCCCGCGCGCTGGAACGGCGCGAGCGGCACCACGTGCACCCGGTAGCCGGCCGAGCGCAAGCGCGCCCGCAAGGGCTCGGAGCAGTATCCCATCACGAGTTCGCGGCCAAGACACACGGCGTTGATCGCGAACTGCATCGCGTCGTCGCCATCGGCTTCAATCAGCGCATCGCCCGCGATGCAGCGCAGCAGTTCCCGGCTCGCGGCGTCGAAGGCGGGCGGATGCCAGAGCATCTCGCCGCCGGAAAGCGGGCACAGGCAGGTATCCAGATGGTAGAAGTGCGGCAAGACGAGGCGCAGCGACAAAGCCGGCACGTCATGAACCGCGCGCACGGCGTCGCGCGCCTCCAGATCCGAGCGCTGGCCCCAGCCGAGCCAAAGGAGACGCCGATGCGCGTCCCACACCGCGTCGCCCGCGCCTTCGAAGCACAACCCTTCGGGCAGCTCGTGCAGCGAATCGATCTCGCCCTGGCGCAACAGCTGCTCGAACGTGGCGCGTGCCTGCAGCGGCTCGGGCTGGCGCTCCGTATGGCGGAATCGCGCGAGAAGCGCCCGGCCGTCCAGCACCAGTGCGGCGTTGGCCGTGAAAACGAGGTCGGGCAGTCCGGCTGCCGCCGGCATCAGTGCGACCTCGGCCCCAAGCTCGCGATAGAGCTGCAGCAGACGATTCCAGCCCTCGCGCGCCTCGCGCGAAAGCCGCGCGGACTGCGCGGCCCAGGCCGCCGGATCCATCCAGGGATTGATCCGGTAGCTGACCTCGAAATGCTCCGCCGGGCACATCAGGAGGCGCGGCACCCTGCGCGCGGAAACCGCAGCCTGCGCTGCGCTTTCGTGCGGCGCCGAGCGGCCGCGCCTTGCCGGCGCCAGATCGCCGATCGCCGCTTCCAGCCGATCGATGCCCCAGTCGAGATCGCGCCGGCTGATCGTCAACGCAGGCGCGATGCGAATCACCGTATCGTGCGTTTCTTTCGAAAGCACCCCGCGCTGGGCCATCCGCTCCACGACCGCGCGCGCATCGATGCCGGAGTGGCGCAGGTCTACGCCCGCCCACAGCCCGAGTCCGCGCACCTCGACGTTCCAGCGCGAGGGTAGCGCGCGCAGCCGCTCGATGAGGTGCGCACCGAGCACCGCGGCGCGCTCGGGCAACTGCTCGTCCTGCAGCACCCGCAGGGCCTCGAGCCCCACGGCCGCCGCGAGCGCGTTGCCGCCGAAGGTAGAGCCGTGGCTGCCGGGCTCGAAGAGATCGAGGAGCGCCGCATCCGCCACCAGCGCCGACACGGGCAGGATGCCGCCGCCGAGCGCCTTGCCGAGCACCAGTGCGTCGGGGCGCACCTTTTCGTGCTCGAACGCGAACATCTTGCCGGTGCGCCCAAGCCCCGACTGCACTTCGTCCAGGATCAGCAGGATGCGGTGCGCATCGCACCAGGCGCGCACCTCGCGCAGCCACCCGGGCGGCGGCAACACGATTCCCGCCTCGCCCTGAATCGGTTCGATCAGCACCGCACAGCTGCGGTTGCTCCGGGCGCACTCGAGCGAGCGCATGTCGCCAAAGCGGAAGCTGCGGAACCCCGGTGCGAACGGCCCGAAGTCGGCGCGATAGGCGGGCTCCGAAGAAAAACCGACGATCGTCGTGGTGCGGCCGTGGAAGTTGCCTTCCGCCACCAGGATCTCGGCCTCGCCCGGCGCGATGCCGCGCACCCGGTAGCCCCAGCGGCGCGCCGCCTTGATCGCGGTCTCGACGGCCTCGGCGCCGGTATTCATCGGCAGCGCGCGCTCGAATCCGGAGACGCGGCACAGTTCCTCGAGAAACGGCGCCAGCGTAGCGCTGTGATAGGCGCGCGAAGTGACGCAGACCTTCTGCAATTGCGCCTGCGCGGCCGCCACGAGGCGCGGATGGCGGTGGCCATGATTGACCGCGGAGTAGGCGCTCATGAAATCGAGATAGCGGCCGCCGTCGACGTCCCAGATCCAGACGTCTTCCGCGCGCTCCACGACCACCGGGACCGGGGCGTAATTGCGCGCGCACACGGCGCGCTCGCGCTCGATCAGGGCGGCGGCGGCCGATCCGGGACGCAGCAGCTCCGGGGCGGCGGCGGTATCGAAAGGAAGGCGCGCGTTCATGCTGGCAGCATGCCGCGGTGTGCTCTGCAGCATGCGCTGAAATGGCGGCCGCGCTACGGCCGCTTCGGCGGTGGGGAGCGCGCGCCGCCGCCGAATCGGCGGACCTGCGCGCAAGACGAAGTGGCGCGCGCCCCCCGGGGTCAATCGTCCGACACGAAACCGATCCGACGTTTGGGCTTCGGCTCCGGCGGCATCATCAGTCCGCGGATGGCATCGAACACGACCTTGAACTGGCGGTCGCATCTTGCCTCGAGCGTGTCCAGCCGGCTCGCGAGTACCTTGTGCGATGCGATCAACTCGCGCAGCCGGACAAACGCGCGCACGACGAGCACGCTCGTCCGAACCGCGGCCGCGCTGTTCAACACATTGGCCGCCATGATCGCACCGTGCTCCGTGAACGCGTATGGAAGGACGGGCGAAAACCTGAGCCGGCGGAGGTGGTCACAGTTTGTGACCACCTCCGCCTTTTCCACCTGCGTGAGCTGAAACATGAAATCTTCCGGGAAGCGGTCGGCATTGCGCTTGACCGCCTGGTTCAACGCCTTCGTGCGAACCCCATAGAGCGCCGCGAGGTCGGCATCGACCAGTATCCTCTGCCCGCGCACGAGCAGGATGCGCGATGAAATGCGCTCGGACGGAACGGGTTGATGCTTCACGGTCTTGTGAACGCGGCGCCGGCGCCACGGTTGACCAGACCGTCTACATGCTCCTGCGGTACTGCCCCCCCACATCGAAGAGTGCGTGCGTGATCTGCCCCAGGGAACACACGCGCACCGCGTCCATCAGCACGGCGAAGACGTTTTCGTCCTTCACCACCGCCTCGCGCAGGCGCTCGAGCATCGCCGGCGCCTCCCTGGCGTGTTTCTTGTGGAACGCGCGCAGGCGCTCGAGCTGGCTCTGCTTTTCTTCCTCGCTCGAGCGGATCAGCTCGATCTTCTGCGGGATCGTCTCGCCCTGCGGATTCCGGAAGGTGTTGACGCCGACGATCGGATACGAGCCGTCGTGCTTGCGGTGCTCATACGTCATCGACTCTTCCTGGATCCTGGAGCGCTGGTAGCCCGTCTCCATCGCGCCGAGCACGCCGCCGCGCGAGGAAATCGCCTCGAACTCCTTCAGCACCGCTTCCTCCACCAGGCCGGTCAGCTCATCGATCACGAACGAGCCCTGGTTGGGGTTTTCGTTCTTCGCCAGGCCCCACTCCTTGTTGAGGATGAGCTGGATCGCCATGGCGCGGCGCACGCTCTCCTCGGTAGGCGTGGTGATCGCCTCGTCGTAGGCGTTGGTGTGAAGGGAGTTGGTGTTGTCGTAAGTCGAGATCAGCGCCTGCAGCGTGGTGCGGATGTCGTTGAACGCGATCTCCTGCGCGTGCAAGGAGCGGCCCGAAGTCTGCGAGTGGAACTTGAGCTTCTGCGAGCGTTCGTTCGCGCCGTAGCGGTGTTTCATCGCCACCGCCCAGATGCGGCGCGCTACGCGCCCGAGCACGGCGTACTCGGGGTCCATGCCGTAGCTGAAGAAAAACGACAGGTTCGGCGCGAAATCGTCGATGTGCATGCCGCGCGCGAGATACGCCTCCACGAAGGTGAAGCCGTTGGCCAGCGTGAAGGCGAGCTGCGAGATCGGGTTCGCGCCCGCTTCCGCGATGTGATAGCCCGAGATCGACACCGAGTAGAAGTTCTTCACCTGGTGGTGGATGAAGTACTCCTGGATGTCGCCCATGACCTTGAGCGAGAACTCGGTCGAGAAAATGCAGGTGTTCTGCCCCTGGTCTTCCTTCAGGATGTCGGCCTGCACCGTGCCGCGCACCGTGGCGAGCGTCCACGAGCGGATCTTCTCCGCCTCGTCCTCGGTCGGCGCGCGGCCGTTGTCCTGGCGGAACTTCTCCAGCTGCTGGTCGATCGCGGCGTTGAAGTACATCGCGAGGATGGTAGGCGCCGGGCCGTTGATGGTCATCGACACCGAGGTGTTCGGCGCGCACAGCTCGAACCCGCCGTAGAGCACCTTCATGTCCTCGAGCGTGGCGATCGACACCCCCGAGTTGCCCACCTTGCCGTAGATGTCCGGCCGCTCGTCCGGGTCGAAGCCGTAGAGCGTCACCGAATCGAAGGCGGTCGAGAGACGCTTCGCCGGCATGTCCTTCGAGAGCAGGTGGAAGCGCCGGTTGGTGCGAAACGGATCCCCCTCCCCGGCGAACATGCGCGTAGGGTCCTCGTTCTCGCGCTTGAAGGCGAATACGCCCGCGGTGAACGGGAACGACCCCGGCACGTTCTCCTCGAGCTGCCAGCGCAGGATCTCGCCCGGGTCCTCGTAGCGCGGCAGCGCGACCTTGGGCAGGTGCGTGCCCGAGAGCGAAACGCTGGTGAGCCGCGTGCGCACCTCGCGGCCGCGGATCTTCACCACGTACTCGTCGCCCGAGTAGGCCTTCACCGTGTCGGGCCACATCTCGATGAGTTTCTTCGAGCGCGGGTCGAGCCGCGCGTCCCTGTCCTCGATGAGCGATTCGAGCGGCTGGCCGTCCTTGCCCGCCTGCGCGAGCATCTGCCGCGCGGCGACAAGGCTTGCCCGTTCGCGCGCCAGGCGCGCTTGCTGCAAAGCGTGCTGGTGGTAGCCGCGCACGCACTCGGCGATCTCGGCGAGGTAGCGCGCGCGCTTCGCGGGAACGACGACGTGCACGTTGGAGGACACGCGGCCCTGCGGCAGCGGCAGCTTGCCGGCGCCGAGCTTGAGGCCCTTCGCCGCGAGGCGCTCGGCGAGCGCGCCGTAGAGCGCGCTGACGCCGTCGTCGTTGAAGCGCGAGGCGATGGTGCCGTAGACCGGCATCTCCTGCGGCGGGCGCTCGAACGCCTGGCGGTTGCGCTGCATCTGCTTTCTCACGTCGCGCAGCGCGTCCTCCGCGCCGCGGCGGTCGAACTTGTTGATGGCGACGAAGTCGGCGAAATCGAGCATGTCGATTTTTTCGAGCTGGCTCGCGGCGCCGAATTCGGGCGTCATGACGTAGAGCGAGGCGTCGACGTGCGGCACGATCGCGGCATCGCCCTGGCCGATGCCCGAGGTCTCTACGACCACCAGGTCGAAGCCGGCGGCGCGGCACGCGGCGATCGCCCCGGGCAGGCAGCGCGCGATCTCGGCGCCCGATTCGCGCGTCGCGAGCGAGCGCATGAAGACGCGCTCGCCGTGAATCGCGTTCATGCGGATGCGGTCGCCGAGCAGCGCCCCGCCGGTCTTGCGGCGCGACGGATCGACCGCCAGCACCGCGATGCGCAAGGCGTCCCCCTGATCGAGCCGGAAGCGCCGGATCAGCTCGTCGGTGAGCGAGCTTTTTCCCGCGCCGCCGGTGCCGGTGATGCCGAGCACCGGCACCGGCCGGCGCGCGGCCGCCTCGTGCAGCGTCTTTTTCAGGCGCCCGTCGAGCACGTCCAGCTCGAGCGCGGTGATGATCTGCGCCAGCGCGCGCCGCTCGCCCGCGACGAGGGCCTCGAGGTTCTTCGGCGCATGCCCGGCCGGATCGAAATCGCAGCGCGCCAGGATGTCGTTGATCATGCCCTGCAGGCCCATGCGCTGGCCGTCCTCCGGCGAGTAGATGCGCGCCACGCCGTAATCGTGCAGCGCCTTCATCTCCTCCGGCACGATGACGCCGCCGCCGCCGCCGAACACCTGGATGTGCGCGCCGCCGCGGCTGCCGAGCAGGTCCACCATGTACCTGAAGAATTCCAGGTGCCCGCCCTGGTAGGACGACACCGCGATCCCTTGAGCGTCCTCGTCCAGCGCGGCGGTCACGATCTCGTCCACCGAGCGGTTGTGGCCGAGATGGATCACCTCGGCCCCCGAGGCCTGCAGGATCCTGCGCATGATGTTGATCGAGGCGTCGTGACCGTCAAAGAGGCTCGCCGCGGTGACGAAGCGGATCTTGTGTTTCGCCTTGTAGACGAGGTTCTTCGAGTCGGAGAGATCGGTCATGGCCCCTCCTCCAGGGCATGGAAAGCGTACTTGACGTTTACGTAAACGTCAACTAGGCCGGCGGCGGCGCGGCCTTCGCTGCAGAAGGCGGATTCCCGCCGGCGCGCACCGGCGGCCCGGCAGAGCTTGGCAGGCTCGCGCGTGCCGCGCAAGATTGCCGAATTCGATCTCATCCGTCGCGCTGCGCGCGCGGCAGCGATCCGTATCGGCTGCACCGCCGAACTCGAGCTTCGGTCAGCGGACAAACGATTAGCGCGTTTAGCACTTATTCAGTACGCTAACGCGATTGCTGGAAGCGAAGCGCGCTCGTTTGCCGAGGAGATCGCCATCCGCACGAGACAATCGTTTGAAAACATGGGCTTCCGCGGAGCCATGTCAACCGGCGCACCGCGCGGCGGCCGCGCGATTCTGTTGCATCGCACCGTAGAGCGGTTGAATTGTCGCGGCGCAACCGCAGTCCAAGCAGCGAAGAGGAGGTTCGACATCACCTAGAGTGGGCATAACCATGAGAACAGGGGCCTAGCCATGAAAGATGTCAGCTATTCGCCAAGTGCCGAGCGGCAATCGAATTTCCGGAAATCGCTGGTTGCCTTCAGCCAGGATCATCGGGCGGCCCAGTGGTCCGGAACCTTCGGCGCTTTTCTCGAGTCGGTGTTCCCCAACGATCCGCGCGGCATCACGCGGATGAGCCACCAGTACATCTGGGACATGATCCGCACCGAGGGCTGCGCGGACGAAAAGGGCCAGCTGCATTGCCGCCTTTTCGACGACGAGCTGTACGGCATCGACGAGGCGCTCGACCGCCTGGTCGACTATTTCAAGGCGGCGAGCGCCGGCAGCGAAGTCGGCAGGCGGCTGCTGTTGCTGCTCGGGCCTCCCTCGGGCGGCAAGTCGACCCTGGTGATCCTGCTCAAGCGCGGCCTGGAGGAGTACAGCCACACCGACGCCGGTGCGCTCTATGCCATTCACGGCTGCCCGGTGCACGAATCGCCGCTGCACCTGGTGCCACACACCCTGAGGCCGCAATTCCGCCAGACCTACGGCGTCGAGATCAGCGGCGAGCTGTGCCCGTACTGCGTGACGCGCCTCGCTCACGATTTTTCCGGCGACTTCATGCAGATGCCGGTGAACCGCATCTTCATCACCGAGGCCGGGCGGATCGGCGTCGGCACCTACGCCCCGCACGACCCCACCACGGCCGACATCGCCGACCTGGTCGGCTCGGTGGACCTGTCCAAGGTCTCGCAATACGGCGACGAGGGCGACCCGCGCGCCTGGTCCTGGTCGGGGGCGGTGTTCGCCGCGAGCCGCGGGCTGCTGGAGATGATCGAGATCCTGAAGGTGAAGCGCGAGTTCCTCTACCTGCTGCTCACGCTGACGCAGGAAAAGAACGTCAAGGTGTCGCGCTTCCCGCTCATCTACATGGACGAGACGATCCTCGCGCACACCAACCTGGCCGAGTTCCGCAAGTTCCTGCAGGAATCGGAGAACGAGGCGCTGCTCGACCGCATGGTCATCATCCAGGTGCCGTACACGCTGTCCTACAAGGACGAGGCGCACATCTACCGCAAGCTCACCTCGAGCACCCAGGCGTTCCGCGAAGTGCATCTCGATCCGCACGCCCTGCACGTGGCCGCGGTGTTCGCGATTTTCACCCGCCTGCAGGAGGGCGACGACAAGGAGGCCGAGGTCGCCAAGAAGGTGCGCCTGTACGCCGGCGAGGATGTCGAGGGCGTTCCGGCGAGCGAGGTCGAGAAGATCCGCGCCAAGACGCCCGAAGAGGGCCTCTCGGGGGTGTCGCCGCGCTTCGTCATCAACGCGCTCTCCAACGCCATCATCCAGTCGCAGGCGCGCAGCCTCACCAGCATGGAGGTGCTGCTCGCGATCAAGGACGCGATCGAGTCGGACGCCCGCATGGACGCGAAAAAGAAGCGCAAGTGGGTCGATTTCCTGGTGATCGTGCGCAAGGACTTCTACAACCGCTGGGTGAAGGAGGACGTGCACAAGGCGCTGTTCGTGTCGTTCGAGCAGGAGGCGCAGGACCTCCTGAACAAGTACCTCGACGAAGTCGAGGCGACGCTCGACCACAAGACGCTCAAGGACCCGATCACCAGCGAGGAGCGCAAGCCCGACGAGCGCTTCCTGCGTTCGGTCGAGGAGAAGATCAAGATTTCCGACTCCGGCAAGCTCTCGTTCCGCCAGGAAGTGGTGCGCAAGGCGATGGGCTCGTACAAGCGGGGCGAGAAGTTCACGCTCGACAGCCACGCCCAGCTGCACGAGGCGATCGAGCAGTACCTGTTCGAGCAGCGCCGCGACGTGCTGCGACTGGTGAGCTCGACCACGCGCCCCGACGACGAGACGCGCCAGAAGATTTCCGTGGTCGAGCAGCGCCTCGCCGAAGAGTACGGCTACGACAGCCACAGCGCGCGCGAAGCGCTCAACTACGTCACCTCGCTGCTGGCGCAGGAATAGGCGGCCATGACCGAGCGGCCTTCGCGCATCATGGCGGAAACGCCGTGGTACGAGCTGTTCTCGCGCGGCGCGCGCGACTGGCTGCGGCACGACCAGAAGGTGCGCGACGCGGTGCGCAGCCGGCTCCCGGAGCTGCTCTCGGCGGGCGACCTGATCACCAATTCGGAGAACCGCACCGTGCTGGTGCCGGTGCGCTTTCTCGAGCATGCGCGCTTTCGCCTCGCGGAGCACGACGTGCATAGCGGCGCCGGCCAGGGCAAGGGCGAACCCGGCCAGGTGCTGCGCCCGGCGCGCAGCGACGACGAGCAGGGAGCGCGCGAGCCCGGCACCGAGGGCAGCGAGGTGCGCTTCGTCCTCGAGCTGAAGCTCGACGAGATCGTCGACTGGCTGTGGGAGGAGCTGAAACTGCCCGATCTGAAGCCCAAGCGCAGCGCGGCCCTCGACGAACCCGACTACATCCGGGAGGGCTGGGACAAGCGCGGCCCGCGCGCGCGGCTCGACCGCCGCCGCACCGTGAAGGAGGCGGTCAAGCGCCGCGCCATGCAGGAGGCGCCGCTCGCCTTCACCAACGACGATCTGCGCTTCCGCCAGCTGGTGCGGCGCTCCACCCCGGCGATCAACGCCGCGGTGATCTTCGCGCTCGACGTCTCGGGCAGCATGCAGGAGGCGCAGCGCCGCCTCGCCAAGACGTTCTTCTTCTTCGCGCTGCAGGGCATCCGGCGGCAGTACGCCAAGGTCGAGACGGTGTTCCTCGCGCACGCGGTGGAGGCCTGGGAGTTCTCGGAGGAGCAGTTCTTCCAGGTGAGCGGCGACGGCGGCACCGTGGCCTCGAGCGCGTTTCGCGTCGCCGGGGAGCTGCTCGAGAAGCGCTACGACCCTTCGCGCTACAACGCCTACCTGTTCTACGCCTCGGACGGCGACAACGCCGGCGAGGACCGCGCCAGCGCCGCACAGGCGCTCGCCGCGCTCGCCGCCGAGCTGAACTACGTCGGCTACGTGGAGACCAGCGTGTCGGCGTTCCACCCCAGGGAAACGCAGATCGCGGAGCTGTTCGCCGCGCTCAAGGGCAAAGACCTTCCGGTAGGCGCCGTGCGGCTCGAATCGCTCGAAGACGTGTGGAACGCGATCCGCATCTTCTTCCGCGAGCAGGCCGCGCAGTCCGCATGACCGACGCCCTGGGCGAATACATCGCGGCGCTCGAGCCCCTGGCGCGCCGGCTGGGGCTCGATTACCACGGCGTGGACTTCGAACTCGTGCCCGCTTCGCTCATGACCGAGATCGCCGTGTACGGCCTGCCGGTGCGCATGCCGCACTGGTCGTTCGGCGTGCGCTACATCCACCAGCTGGTGCGCCAGAGCATGGGGCATTCGCGCATCTTCGAGGTGATGTTCCCCGGCAACCCCTGCCATGCCTTTCTCATGGACGGCAACACGCTGCCCGAGAACACGCTGGTCGCGGCGCACGTGCTGGGGCACGCCGATTTCTCGAGGAACAACGCGCTGTTTGCGCGCTTCCACGAAATGGCGGGCAGCAACATCATCGAGATGGCCGCGGCGCACGCGCGCCGCATCGACCGCGCGATCGAGGAGTTCGGCCAGCAGCGCGTCGAAACCGTGCTCGACGCGGCGCTCGCGCTCGAATCGCACGTCGACGTCGACCGGCCGCTGCATCGCGAGCCCTATCCGGCGCACGCGCCCGAGCGCAAGGCGCCCGCGAAGGACGCCTTCCGCGAACGCTTCGAGCGCCTGCCGCGCGAGGCGCAGCCCGAGCCGCCGCCCGTGCCGCGGCAGCGCCTGCCCGTGCCGCCGCACCCGGAGTGGGACCTGCTCTGGTTCATCGCGCAGTACGCGCCCGATCTGGAGCAGTGGGAGCGCGACGTGTTCCTCGCGGTGCGCGCCGAGTCGCTTTACTTCTACCCGGTGTTCGCCTGCCAGATCATGAACGAAGGCTGGGCCTCGTACTGGCACGCGCGGCTGCTGCGCGAGGCCGACTTCCTGCCGCAGGACCTGTACCTGCAGGCGATCAAGTCGCATTCCGACGTGGTGCGGCCGTTCGCCGCCGGCGAGCAGAGCGCGCTCGCCGTCAACCCCTACCACTTCGGCTTCACGCTCTGGGAGCACATCGTCGAGAAACACGGCATGGAGCGCGCGCGCGAGGTGTGCCGGGACGAAGACGATTTCGGCTTCGTGCGCAACTACCTCGACCGCGAGCTGGCGGAGAAGATGGATCTGTTCACCTACCAGGCCAGGTCGGACGGCGAGGTCCTCGTCACGAGCCGCGACCTCGATGCCGTGCGCGAGGCGATCCTCGCTCCCAAATTCAACTACGGGGCGCCACGCATCGCGATCGCCGAGTTCAGGCCCGACGGCACGCTGGTGCTCAGCCACGACCACGCCGGCGACGGGCGCGGGCTGGACGTGGCGCGCGCCAACAAGGTCCTCGAGTACGTGCAGCGCGTCTGGCGCCGCCCGGTGCGCCTCGTCACCACCGGCGGCCTGCGCGAACCGCTCGAGCTGGCGGCCTGACCGGGCGCCGCGGCCGGCGCTCAGTTCCGGTAAGACGGGTCTTTTTCGTCCACGATGCGCTGCATCGCGGCGAACACGTCCTCGCAGGTGCGCTGCTCGCCGGGACCCGACTCGCGCACCGTTTGCTCGAAGACCTCGCGCCGGATGGGCTGCAGCGCGCCGGCCGATGCTGCGGCGATCTGCACGTCGCAGGCGCGCTGCAGGGTCCACAGCTGCAGGAACGCTTCAGGCACCGACGCACCCCAGGTCAGCAAGCCGTGGTTGCGCAGAATCACCGCGCGCTTGCTGCCGATGTCGGCGATCAAGCGCGACTTTTCGCCGGGTTCGACCGTGATCCCCTCGAACTCGTGGTAGGCCACCTGTCCCTGCAACTGGGCGGCATAGAAGTTGGCCGGCGAGAGTCCCTCCTGCAGGCACGCCACCGCCATCCCGGTCGTGGTATGCGTGTGCATGACGCATTGCACTTGCGGGTTCGCCCCATGCAGCGCCGAATGGATCATGAAACCGGCGCGGTTCACCGGCCAGGGCGTCGCGCGCACCGGATTGCCCTCGAGGTCGATCAGCACCAGGTTCGAGGCGGTGACCTCGCGGTAGTGCAGGCCGAACGGATTGATGAGAAACAGCTTCTCCGACCCGAGCACCCGCAGCGTGATGTGGTTGAAGATCATCTCGGTCCAGCCGAGATGATCGAAAATGCGATACGCCGCTGCGAGCTGCACGCGCGCTGCGCGCTCGTCCTCGCTCAGCGGGAAGTCCTGCTCGCGCGCCGCGCCGCCCTGCCAATAGATGGTCATTGAAATTCGAAGATGCGCTCGGCGTTGCCGCTGCGCACGCGGTTCCTCACGCCCTCGGGCAGCCGGTCGACCCGCGCCAGGCACCCCACCGGGTCGCCGATGGTGTGCGGATAGTCCGAGCCGTAGAGCAGCCGATCGGAGCCGAAGACGCGCACCGCCATGGCGAGCGCCTCGTCGGTGAACACCACCGCATCGGCAAAGATGCGCCGCGCATGGAGGCTCGGCTTCTCGCTCACCTTGGTGCGGCACGCGGGAATGTGCTCGTAGCACTGGTCGAGCCGCCCGATGAGGAACGGCAGCGCGCCGCCGCCATGGCTGGCGATGATCTTGAGGTTCGGATAGCGGTCGAAGAAACCGTCGAAGATCATGCGCGACACCGCGAGCGACGTATCGAAGGTGAAGCCGATCGATGCGGTGAGCTGGAATTCGGTCATTCCCATTTCGCGCACCCCCGGCGGCGCGGTCGGATGCACCAGTACCGGCAGGCGCCGCTCGTCGATCGCCCGCCAGACGAGCGCGAAGCCCGGGTCGGTGAGAGGCCGCTCGGCGATATTGGCGAGCACCATCACGCCGCAGGCGCCTGCCTTGGCGGCGCGCGCCAGCTCTTTCACCGCCGCCCTGGGGTATTGCCACGGCAGCGAACAGAACCACTGGATGCGGTCGGGAAAGCTCTTGCGCGCCCGCGCCATCTCGTCGTTCATGGTCCGCGCCGCCTTGAGGCTCACCGCTTCCCCGCCCCAGTAGCAGTTCGGGCAGGTGAGCGAGACCACCGAGACGTCGATGCCCGTCTTGTCCATGTTCTTCACGCGCAGGTCCCAGTCGAACATCTCGGGGACCGGGGTCATGAAGGGTGCGCCGTCGAGGTGGATCGCGCGCAAGCCCCCCGGCACCGTGGCGAGCGTGTAGCGCGGGCGGCCGTGCTTTTCGAGCAGCGCGAGCCACTCGCGGTTGAGCATGTGAGTGTGAACGTCGACGACCGGGGTCATGTCAATCCACCTTGGCGCCGGAAACGCGCACCGCCTCGGCCCAGCGCGCGGCATCGCGCTTCACCACTTCGGCGAACTGCTCTGGGCTGTTCGGCGAGCGGCGCCGCCAGCGCGAGCGCAGCGGAAAGCACAATGCGTATCAGCATGCCGGGCCTCCTCGGTGAAGGGTGAGAGCCTATGCCCGCGGCCGCGCCGAGGCAACAGGCCCGAGGCGCCCGTTTCGCGCGCTAAGCGAGCGCCAATGCCGCCCCGCCGAGCGCCGTTGCCACGACCACGCTCACGGGCCGCAGCTTCCAGAATACGAGCGCCACGAATGCCCCGGCCGCGAGAACGAAATCCCCGCGCGTGCGAATGCCGGTCGTCCAGATCGGATCGTAAAGCGCCGCAAGCAGGATGCCGACAACGGCAGCGTTCACGCCGCCGAACGCCGCCGCCACCGGCTGGTACCGGCGCAAGCGCTCCCAAAACGGCAGCACGCCCACGATGAGGAGAAAGGCGGGAAGAAAGATGGCGGCGAGGCACAGCAGCGCGCCGGCCCAACCGGCGAGCGGTCCGTTCATCACGGCGCCGAGATAAGCTGCGAAGGTGAACAGCGGACCGGGCACTGCCTGCGCGGCACCGTAGCCGGCCAGGAAATCGGCATCGCTCACCCAGCCGCTCGGGACGACCTCGGCGCGCAACAACGGCAGCACGACGTGCCCGCCGCCGAACACGAGCGAACCGGCGCGGTAGAAGGCGTCGAAGACCGCGAGCGCGCTGCCGTCACCGCCGGCAGCAAGCAGCGGCAAGCCGGCGAGGAGCGCGAAGTAGAGAATGAGCAGGAAAGCGCCGAGACGGCGCGATACCGGAAACGCGAGCGGCAAAGGCGGCTCATGGCCGGCAAGCGGCAGGAAACGCCAACCGATGAGGGCTCCCAGCACGATCGCCAATACCTGCGTAGCGGCACCGGGCCACGCCAGCGTAAGCAACGTCGCCGAGACCGCGAGGGTCGCCCGCGCCCGGTCCGGGCAGAGCGTTCTGCCCATGCCCCACACCGCCTGCGCAACCACCGCGACGGCGACCACCTTGAGGCCGTGCACCCACCCGGCCGCGCTCCATTGCGGATACGCGGCGAGCCCGTAAGCAAATGCGACGAGCGCGAGCGCAGACGGCAGGGTGAACGCGAGCCACGCGGCCGCCGCGCCGAGCAGGCCGGCGCGATGCAGGCCAAGCGCGATCCCGACCTGGCTGCTCGCCGGGCCCGGCAGGAACTGGCACAGCGCCACGAGGTCCGCGTAGGCTGTTTCGCTCAACCAGCGGCGACGCGCTACGAACTCGTCGCGGAAATACCCGAGATGGGCGATGGGACCGCCGAACGACGTCACGCCGAGCTTCAGAAACGCGCCCGCAACTTCGGCCACGCGCGCGGCAGCGCTCATGCCGCGCTATTCCTCGAACATCTCGCCGAACAGTTCGCGCACCTTCTGACGCGCGCCGGCAAGCGCCTTGCGGCCGAGGGGGGTCGCCCGGTAAAGCAGCCGCCCCCGCCGCCCTTCGCGAAACTTTTCCGAACGCAGATAACCTTGCCGCTCGAGGCGATGGAGCAACGGATACAGCGTACCTGGACTCAGGCGATACCCATGGCGGGCCAGCTCCTCGATGAGCCACAGGCCGTAGAAAGGCTCCTTCGCCGCATGGTGCAGGATGTGCAGGCGAACGAGGCCGGCGTAAAGATCGTGTCCCTTGCCGGCGCCGGCTTTCCCCGTGCTTTTCGGTGACTTCATCGGACCCTTGCGCGATCTGCGCCTGGCATGGCGCAACCAGTTTAGCGATTTTCGATAACGCCAGTCGATAACCTTGATCCAACGCAAGAACCGCGCAGCGGGGTTTGGTTAGGTTCGAGGGCGCAGAAGGGCGGGGCTTGCGATACGCTGGGCTTCGCGCGCATTCTGCGGATCTGCGTGCTGCCGGCACGCGCACTCGGGAGACGAAAGATGAAGCGCATCGGATTCCTCGGCTGGCCATCCTTGATTGTGGCCGCGACGCTTGCAGTTGCGCCGCTGCAGGCGGCGAACGCCCAGTCGGTCAGCGGCAGCGTCAAGGACGCCGGGAACCAGGCAGTCGCAAGGGCGACGGTATACCTCGTGCCCGCGGCCGATGTAGCGAAGCTGCAGAAGGCACCCTCCTTCCAGATCCGCAGGAACGCCGACGACGACGAGCCGATGGAGGACAACCTCGCGGCCAACCGCGACCAGTACGCTCAAGGCGTCACCGACGCGAAGGGCGCGTTCAGCATTCCCAAAGTCGGCGACGGCAAGTTTTTCGTCTACGTGCAGCCCACGGACGCGGAGCATTCGCCCGGGGGCGATCACGCCAACAAGTCGAGGACTGCGGCCGAGCTCACTGCGAAACCGCTCGCCATTCAGGTGACGGGAAAGGTCCCGGGCGACGCCGTCGCCGTGGGCAGCTCCAAGTGCCTCACCTGCCACTCGAAGTATGCCGACGTGAAGAAGACGCTGCACAAGCTCGGCATCACGGCGGTGGGCAAAGCGAGCAAGCTGCAGGACCACTCCCGCTTTCCGGCATTCAACGCGGGGCTCGCCAAGCTGACGGCGGGGACGAAGCTTTACGTTTACGGGTTCGACAAGAGCCGCGGCTTCGACAAGTACGTGATCTCGGAGAAACCGCCGGCCGACGCCTCTGCGGTGAGCTTCACGGCGACCTTCTTCAAGGATGCGGACGGCACGCTCAAGTTCCGCACCGAGAACGCGAAGGACCCGAAAGACACGCCGCGCACCTATACCGTGGAAATGACCTACGGCGGCGGCCTGTACAAGCAACGCTACCTCTACCGCGTCGGTGACGCCACCTATCCGTTCCTGCAGTTCAACACCGAGGGCAACGAGAGCTACGCCGACCGCACGCGCAAGGCCTGGCGCGACTACCACGGCGACTGGCTCTTCAACGAGCAAACCGGCAAACTGGTGGATCCGCCGAAGTCGAAGTCGTTCGAGATCCAGTGCGCGGGCTGCCATTACAACGGTTACAGCCTGACGCCGACGGTGGCGGGCGGATTCGTCGCCGGGGCCGTGAACGACCCGAACGGCGAGGTCGACATCGACGGCGACGGCGTGCCGAACGAGCTGAACATCGGCTGCGAAAACTGTCACGGCGCGGGTTCCGCGCACGTCCGCGCGACGAAAGCCAAGCGCGGCGCCACCATCGTCAATCCGAGAAAGCTCGCTGCCGAGCGTGCCATGGTGATCTGCAACCAGTGCCACAGCCGGCCGCAAGGCACGATGAAAAACGACCAGCCGATCAACAAGGACAACCGGATGCTCACCCCGGGCATCAGCCGCAACGAGTACCTGGTGAATCACACCACGCGGGAAGACGCGGCGCAGAAGGATTTCTGGGGCGACGGCGTGCACTCGAAGGCGCACCACCAGCAGGGCACCGACCTGCTCCGCTCGAAGAAGTACATCAACGGCAACCAGCTCATGACCTGCGCCGACTGCCACGATCCGCACGGCACGACGGGGCTCAAGCACCAGGTCAGGCTGGAAGTGCGCGACGCGAAGAATTCGCTCTGCGCGAGCTGCCACAAGGTCGACGTCAAGGCGCACACGGCCAAGGTGGTCGGTGCCGAACACGAGGAGATCAACTGCATCAACTGCCACATGACCAAGACGATGCAAACCGGCGCCGGCCTGGGCAAGGGGCGCGAGGGCAAGGACGGCAAGAACTACTGGATGAACGACATCACCTCGCACCTCTTCGACGTGCCGCGCAAGACGAATGCCGCGGCGAAGGGCGTCGAGCCGGGCAAGGCGATGCCGATTCCCTACACCAACGCCTGCGGCGCCTGCCACGACACGGACAAGCTGTAGACGCCGGCCGCCAAAGCGCGAGCGTAGCGGCGAGCGCAAGGATCAGGACGTTGCGCTTGCCGCTCAGAAGCGGCGCCAGAGCCAGTACTTTTCGTAGAGCACTTTCGCGCCGTGCCACAGCAGGCCGGGTTGGTACAGGCGCACATCGGGCAGGGGCTCGGCGTAGAAGTTGCCGCTTCCCATGCCGGCGCGGGCACCGCCGGTCTCGATGAAGCACATCCCCTTGCCGTCGAATCGTCTCGCTGCGCCGCGCCCCGTCCACGCCGCGGCAATGTTGTTCGCGACGACTTCGGCCTGGCCGTGTGCGAACACGCCCGCCTTGGGCAAAGGCCGTCCCATCTTGAGCGGGATCACGCTGACATCGCCAAGCGCGTAAACGCCGGCGTGCTTCGTTTCCAGCGTGTGGCGGTCGACGGGGATCCAGCCGGATTCGTTGCTGAGCCCGGCCTCGCGCACCGGTGCCGGTGCGCGATGCGGCGGCACGTAGAGCAGCAGATCGAAAGCGGCGCTGGCGCCGTTGGCGAACTCGATGCATCGGGCACCCGCGTCTACCGACTTCACCTGGTGTTCGGGTCGGTAGCGGATGTCGCGCGCTTCGAGCATCGCGCGCACGCCGGCGCTTACCGCGGGACCCGCGACCATCATCGGCCCGGGTTCGGCGGCGTAGAAGTCGATCGTGCACTCGCCGCGTCGCCCGCGGCGGCGAAGAAAGTCTTCCGCGAGGAGCGCCGCTTCGTAAGGCGCCGCGGGACACTTGTACTGGGGCGTTGCCGTGAGCACCACGAGCCGGCCGCGCTCCAGGCGTGCGAGCGCATCGCGAATTGCGCTCGCACCCTCGAGCGTATAGATGCACAGTCCCGCGTCGGCAAGGCCGGGTACCGTCTGCGGCGCGTACTCCGCGCCGAGCGCGATCACGAGCGCATCGCCGCCGAGCGTGTGCTCGCCGACGCGCGCGGTTTTCGCCGCCGGATCGATCGCGCTTACCTCGCCGCGCACCAACTCGATCCCTTGCCGCGCCGCGTGCTCGCAGGGACGCGAGATCGCCTCGGCGTCGCGCTCGCCGACCATCAGCCAGAGCAGCGAAGGCGGGAAGACGTGCTGCGCGTCGCGCTCCACCAGCACGACCCGATCCGTCCGGGGCAGCAGCCGGCGCAGCTCTTGCGCCGCAACCATGCCGCCGAGTCCGGCGCCGAGTATCAGTGCCGTGCGACCCATGGCGATCCTTTCAGAAGACGAGCGTCTTGTCGGCCCAGGCGGTCCACTCGGTGAGTTCGTCCAGCGTGCCGCGATGCGCGCCCTCGACCAGGTCGGACTCGGCGATGCCGCGCGCGTCGAGGCAGGTGGCGCAGACACCGATCTGGCCGTTGCGGCGCACCACCGCGCCGAGCATGTCGCCGATGTTGTAGTAGCCCTGCGGCACCTTCTGCCCGGCCTTGGCGCAGGCCGCGGCGTCGCCCATCAGGAACACGCGCACCTCGCCGAGGTTCTTCACCGTCAGGTTGCGCGCGAGGCGCAGCGCGTTGTAGCTGCGCTCGGTTCCGTACGGAGGATCGTTCAGTATGAACAGGGTTTTCATGGCTGTCTCGCGAAGAAAGGCAATTCAAGCACGCCGCGGAAGGTCGCGACGCTGCGCGGATCACGCCAGTTCGGCAACCCGATATCCAGCTCGCCGCGCGGCGCGGGCGTGTAGGTGCCGAGCAGGCGATCCCAGACCGAAAGGCAGAAACCGTAGTTGCTGTTGCGCTCCGCTTCGATCACCGAGTGATGCACGCGGTGCATGTCCGGCGTGACGAGCAGCCGGCGCACCCAGGGTTCGAGCCACGCCGGCAACGCGACGTTGGCGTGGTTGAACATCGCGGTGCCGTTCAGCAGCACCTCGAAGGCGAGCACCGCCAGAACCGGCGCCCCGAGCGCGACCACCGCGGCGAACTTGATCAGCGCCGAGAGCAGCATCTCGATCGGGTGAAAGCGGATGCCGGTGGTGAGGTCGAAGTCCGGGTCCGCATGGTGCACCGCGTGCAGCCGCGCCAGCACGGGGACGGCGTGGAACAGGACGTGCTGCAGGTAGATGATCAGATCGAGCAGCAGCACGCCGAGCAGGAGCGCCGCCCAGCCCGGCAACGGAAAACGGTTGAGCAGTCCCCAGCCGCTTTGGTGCGCCAATGCGGCGAGCGCGATCGCCGACCCCGGCAGCGCCACCCGCAGTGCGAGGCTGTTCAGCACCGCGAGCCCGAGGTTGGCGCGCCAGCGCGCCATCCGCGGCAGTCGCCGCGGCCGGGCCGGCGCCGCCAGTTCCCAGGCTGCCATGAGCGCGAATACACTGACGAACGCCCCCAGCCGGACGGCCAGCTCGGTGCCTGCAGGAAGAAGAGTGGAATCGAGCATTGTTCAACTAATTGGTTGAATAGTAGAATGTGACCTGCGCCATGTCAAGCGACCCCAAGTCCCGCCTCTTCGAACAGCTCGCGCGCGTCGGCACCGCGTTCGCCAGCGCCGGTCGCCTGCAGCTGCTCGAATTGCTCGCCCAGGGCGAGCGCAGCGTCGACGTGCTGGCCGCAATGAGCGGGCTCTCGGTGGCCAATTGCTCGAAGCACCTGCAGATGCTGCGCCAGGCGGGGCTGGTGACGGCGCGCAAGGACGGGCTGCGCGTCTTTTACGCGGTCGCCGGCGACGATGTCATTGCGCTCTACGCAGCGCTGCAACGCGTGGCCGAAAACCGCGTCGCCGAGGTCGAGCGGCTGCTGCGCACCTGGCTCGCGCACCGCGACGAGCTGGAGCCCGTCGCCCCGGCGGAGCTGATCGACCGGGCGAAACTGGGGCTGGTGACCGTGCTCGATGTCCGGCCCGCCGAGGAATACGCCGCCGGCCACCTGCCCGGCGCGATCAACATCCCCGTCGACCAGCTCGAGAGCCGATTGGCGAAACTGCCCAGGCGCAGGGAGATCGTCGCCTACTGCCGCGGTCCCTACTGCCTGATGTCGTTCGAGGCGGTCGCGACGCTGCGCAAGCGCGGCCTCAAGGCGCGGCGCCTGGAGAACGGTTTTCCCGAGTGGCGCGCGGCGGGATTGCCGGTCGAGCGCTGAAGGCCGCGCGCTACAGGCCGCGCGCGACCTTGCGGAAATGGTGGCCGAGGATCGCCAGCTCGACGGCGACGCCGAATTTCGCCGGACTGCAAAGCAGCGTCGTGGTGAGCAGGCGCCAGAAAGCGAGCCTTCCGCGCTGCCATACGCCGAGCAGCCACAACGAGGCGGCGAACGCGCGCACGTCGGCCCAGGAAAAACGCAGGCGCGGCCCTTGCGGCCGGTAGGCCGCGAGAAAGATGCGAATGCGCCGGTAATAGTCACGCGGCTCGTAGAGGCGGCGCATCAGATCGCGGTAGCCCCGGATCAGGACCTCGCGGTCGAGCCGGGTGACGAAATTGATCGCCGCTTCGGTGTTGTTGCCGCAGCTCTCGGCCAGCATGCGGCCTTCGCGCGCAAGACGCGCGTAAAGCGCGGTCTGCGGCAGCGCGTTGAGCAGGCCGACCATCGCGGTCACCACGCCCGAACGCTGGATGAACTCGAACTGGCGCTGGAAGATGTCCTCGCCGTCGCTGTCGAAACCGACGATGAAGCCGCCCATCACCTCCAGCCCGGCATTCTGCAGAATGTGCGTCGCCTCCTGCAGGTCGCGGTTGCGGTTCTGCCGCTTGCCGCACTCGGCGAGACTCTCGAGCGAAGGCGTCTCCAGGCCGAGGAACACCTTCTTGAACCCGGCGCGCACCATCAGCTCGAGCAGCTCGGCGTCGTCGGCGAGGTTGACCGAGGCCTCGGTGAGGAAACCCATCCGGCTGGCGCTGCGCTCGCGCCAGCGGATCAGCTCGCGCAGCAGCTCCTTGGCGCGCTTGCGGTTGCCGATGAAATTGTCGTCCACGATGAAGACGCGGTCGCGCCAGCCCGCCGCGCGCAGCGCCTCGAGCTCGCGCACCACCTGCGCCGGTTCCTTGGTGCGCGGCACGCGCCCGTTCATCACCACGATGTCGCAGAATTCGCACTCGAACGGACAGCCGCGCGAGAACTGCACCGGCATGGTGACGTAATCGCGCACCCGCACCAGGTCCCAGCGCGGCACCGGGGAGCGGCGCACGTCGGGCCAGGCCGCGGACCGATAGATCGCCTGCGGCGCGCCGCGCTCGAGATCGCCGATCAGTGCATCCGCCACGTCCTCGGCTTCGCCGCAGACGAAATGGCCGATCTCGGGGAAGTCGGCGTGCCCGGTGGTAAAGAGCGGCCCGCCGGCGACCACCCGGCGCCCGAGCGCGGCGCAACGCCGCGCCACCTCGCGCGCCGCGTCCTTGTGCACGATCATGCCGGAGAGGAACACGTAGTCGGCCCACAGGATCTGCGCGTCGGCGAGCGGCGCGACGTTCTGGTCGACCAGCCGCAGCTCCCAGTCAGCGGGGAGCATCGCCGCCACCGTGAGCAGACCGAGCGGAGGGAATGCCGCGCGCTTGGCGACGAACGGCAGCACGTGCTGGAAACTCCAGAACGTCGCCGGGGTGCGCGGATAGACCAGCAGGATCT
>MERE01000027.1 GCA_001771975.1 Betaproteobacteria bacterium RIFCSPLOWO2_02_FULL_68_150
GCGTGGTCAACGCGAGCGGCGTGGAGGCCATGAGCCGCGCAATCGAAGACCTGCTCGCCGCCGGCTACCGCACCCTGAAGGTCAAGGTGGGCAGCGCTCTCGCCAAAGACATCGCGCACGTCGGCACGGTGCAGCGCCTGCTGCGCGGCCGGGCGCGCCTCCGCATCGACGCCAACCAGGGCTTCAGCGCCGCAGACGGCATCGCCTTCGTGCGCGCGCTCGATCCGGCAGGCGTCGAACTTTTCGAGCAGCCCTGCGCCGCCGCCGACTGGGACGCGCATCTCGCGGTGGCACGCTCTTCGAATGTGCCGATGATGCTCGACGAGTCGATCTACGGCCTCGCCGACATCGAGCGCGCCGCCGAGCTGCAGGCGGCGCGCTACGTGAAACTGAAGCTGATGAAGCTCGGCACGCTGGGCGCGCTCGCCCAGGCGCTCGAGCGCATCCGCGCACTCGGCATGACGCCGGTGCTCGGCAACGGCGTCGCCTGCGACCTCGGCTGCTGGATGGAGGCCTGCGTCGCCGCGCGCCACATCGACAACGCGGGCGAGATGAACGGCTTTCTCAAGGCGCGCGCGCAACTGCTCGAGGAGCCGCTCGAGGTGCGCGAGGCCGCGATCCGCCTGCGGCCCGGCTTTGCCCCGCGGCTCGCCCTGGACCGGCTCGAGCCCTACACGATCGCCACGCACCATGAGAGCAGTCGCCGTTACCGAGTTCGGCGGGCCTGAGAAGCTCGCCCTGATGGAACTCGCCGCGCCCGAGCCGGGGCGTGGCGAGGCGCTCGTCAAGCTCGATTACGCGGGCATCAATTTCATCGACGTCTACATGCGCAGCGGCCAGTACGCGCGTTCGCACACCTACCAGACCCCGCTGCCGATGGTGATCGGCATGGAGGGCGCGGGCACCGTGGCGGCGCTCGGTCCGGAGGCCAGCGGCCTCGCGGTCGGCGAGCGCGTCGCCTGGTGCATCGTGCGCGGCGCCTACGCCGAGTACGCCGCGGTGCCAGCGTGGAAACTGGTGCCGGTTCCGTCCGACGTACCGCTGCCGGTGGCGACGGCGTTGATGCTGCAGGGTTTCACTGCGCACTATCTGAGTCATTCCGCCTTCGCGCTCGGCCCCGCGCACGCCTGTCTGGTGCACGCCGCGGCGGGTGGCGTGGGCCAGCTGCTGGTGCAGCTCGCGAAGGCGCGCGGCGCCACGGTGATTGCGACCGTGGGCAGCCCCGAGAAGGCCGAGATCGCGCGCGCGCGCGGGGCCGATCACGTCGTGCTGTACCGCGAGCAGGACTTCCGCGAGGAGGTCATGCGCATCACCGGCGGCCAGGGCGTGGACGTGGTCTACGATGCCGTCGGCAGGGACACCATCGCGCGCAGCGTGCGCAGCCTGAAGCGGCGCGGGCTGTGCGTGAACTATGGCGGCGCCTCGGGGCTGGTGCGCTCGATCGAGCCGCTCGAACTCGCCGAGGCCGGCTCGGTATACTTCACCCGCCCGCATCTCGCCGATTACATCGCGACGCCCGAGGAACTGCGCGGGCGCGCCGCGGCGCTGTTCGCCGCCTGGCGCGCCGGAACGCTCGTGGTGAACGTGGACCGCGAGTTCCCGCTCGCCGAGGCCGGCGCCGCCCACCGCCGCCTGGAGGGCAGAGACACGAAGGGCAAGCTGTTGTTGCGCATGTAGCGTCGTCATCAACCCAAGGAGGAGCAGACCATGCAGATCGTCAAATTCGGGCTCGCGTCAGCCCTGATCGCCTGCGGCGCGGCAGCCGCGCTCGCGCAGGAGAAGTACCCCACCCGGCCGATCGAGTTCATCGTGCCCTGGGGCCCGGGCGGCGGCGCCGATCAGGTGGCGCGCAAGTCGGCGCAGCTGATGGAAAAGGAACTCGGCGTATCGTTGCCGGTAATCAACGTCGCCGGCGCCACCGGCCAGACCGGGCTCAACAAGATGCTCACGGCGCCCCCCGACGGTTACACCATTTCGGTCATGACCGGAGACACCTTCGGCCTGCTCACGGACGCCTCTACGAAGTGGAAACTCGAGGAACTGATTCCGGCGGCGGTGATGATCAAGCAGCCCTCCGCGTTCTTCACTTCCGATCCGAAGCTCGCCACCTGGGCGGACGTGGAGCGCGAAGCGAAATCCAGGCCGCTGAAGGTCGCGATCACCGGCTTCGGCAGCCCGGACGACATGCACGTCAATTTCTTCGCCAACAAGGGCATCAAGCTCGTCTCGGTGCCCTTCGCCAAGCCGGCCGAGCGCTATACGGCGATCCTCGGCGGTCACGCCGACCTCCTGTACGAGCAGCTCGGCGACGTGAAGAGCTTCCTCGAGTCGAAGAAGATGCGTCCCGTGATCCTGTTCGCGGATCAGCGCTTCCCCGTTTTCCCGGACACGCCTTCCGGCAAGGAGCTCGGGCACGACATCGTCATCAACCAGTTCCGCGCCGTGATGGTGAAGGCCGGAACCGACGCCGCACGCGTCAAGGTGATCTCGGACGCGCTCGCCAAGGCGGCGGCAACCGCTGACTACAAGGCCTACCTCGTCGACCAGTACGCCGATCCTGCGAGCTTCATTCCCGCGGCGGGGGCGCAGGCGTTCCTCAGAAGCGAGCTCGACAAAATGAGGAAGTTCGCGATCAAGAAGTGATGTCCGGCCGGATGCGGACCATCGTCACCGGCGTCATCGGCTCCGACACGCACATCGTCGGCAACCGGATCCTCGCCATGGCGCTGGAGAAAGCCGGCCACAAGGTGGTGGCGCTCGGCGCGCTCACCCCCGCCGCCGATTTCGTGCGGGCGGCGGTGGAGACGCGCGCCGACGCGATCCTGGTGTCCTCGCTCTACGGCCAGGGCGAGCTCGATTGCCGCGGCTTCCGCGACCTGTGCGTCGAAGCGGGGCTGGAGGACATCCTGCTCTACGTCGGCGGCAACCTCGTGGTCGGCAAGCGTTCCTGGGAAGAGACCGCGCAGACCTATCTCGAGATGGGCTTCGATCGCGTTGCACCGCCGGGAATCCGCAGCGAGGCGGTGATCGAGTGGCTGGGGCGCGATTTCGCGGCGCGCGAGCGTGGCCAGCGGCGCGCCGACCCATGAGCGCCGCGCTGCTGATCGACTTCGGCAGTACGTATACGAAGCTGCGCGCCGTCGACCTCGGGCGGCGGCGCGTCATCGGCGCCGGGCAGGGCCCTTCCACCGTCTCGAGCGACATCCGGGTGGGCATGAAGGCGGCGCTCGCCGACCTCGAACGGCGCTGCGGCGGGCTGCCGCAGTTTCGCCATCGCCTCGCCTCGAGCAGCGCGGCGGGCGGCCTGCGCATGGTGACCGTGGGTCTGGTGCGCGAACTCACCGCGGAGGCGGCGCGGCAGGCGGCGCTCGGCGCGGGTGCGCGGCTGGTCGGCACCTTCGCCTACCGCCTTACGGCGGCGGATCTCGAGCGCATCGCGCAGCTTCGCCCCGACATCGTGCTGCTTGCCGGCGGCACCGACGGCGGCAATACGGAAGTGGTATTGCATAACGCCGCCGCGCTCGCGGCAAGTACGCTCGAGTGCCCCGTCATCTACGCGGGCAATCGCGAGGCTGCGGACGAGGCGCGCGCGCGCCTTGGCGGCCGCCTGCTCGCCTGCACCGAAAACGTGATGCCGGAGTTCAACGTACTCAACATCGAACCCGCGCGCGCCGCGATCCGCCGCGTGTTCATCGAGCGCATCGTGCACGCGAAGGGCATCGACCGCGCCGCAGCCGAGTTCGACGCGGTGCTCATGCCGACGCCCGCCGCGGTACTCGAAGGCGCGCAATTGCTCGCCGACGGCCTGCCGGGGACGCGCGGGCTGGGCGAGCTGCTGGTCGTCGACCCGGGCGGCGCCACCACCGACGTGCACTCGGTCGCCGCGGGCGAGCCCGCGCCGGGCGTAGT
The DNA here is from genome assembly GCA_001771975.1 of Betaproteobacteria bacterium RIFCSPLOWO2_02_FULL_68_150. Lineage (GTDB taxonomy): Bacteria > Pseudomonadota > Gammaproteobacteria > Burkholderiales > SG8-39 > 2-02-FULL-66-14. Next base: position 3,910 of record MERE01000027.1, read on the forward strand.
GCCGCAGGGCCTGCCCGAGCCGCGCGTCAAGCGCACGGTGGAGGGCGATCTCGGCATGCGCCACAACGCCGCTGCGATCGTCGCCGCGGCGGGGCTTGAAGCGATCGCGCGCGACGCGCGACTCGACGCTGCGCGCGCCGCCGCGCTGCTCGCCCAGGTGAGTGCCGATGTCGGGCGACTGCCCGCGAGCGCAGAGGAAATCGCGTTCGACCAGGCGCTCGCACGCGCGGCCGTGAAAATCGCGGTGCGGCGCCATTGCGGCACCTGCGAGATTGTCCATACCGCGACCGGACCCGTGAGCGTCCAGCGCGGCAAGGACCTGACGCGAGTCGCCACGGTAATCGGGACCGGAGGCGCGCTGGTCTCGAGCCGCGATCCGGCTGCCGTGCTGCGCATGGCGCTCGCCGATCCGCAAGATCCTTTCGCGTTGCGGCCGCGCGCGCCGAGGCTCCTGCTCGATCGCGAGTACCTGCTGTATGCTTGCGGCCTGCTGCAGAACGTCGAGCCGCAGGCCGCGCTCGAGCTCGCGCTCGGCAACCTCGCCGAGCTGGACCCGGAAATCGCCCATGAACGCACCCGCCACGCGTGATTCGACCCGGCATGCGCTTTCCGAGGCGCGCATCCCGGAGGACCTGTTCGCCCGGATGCGCAGCGACAATCTCGCGCGCTGGCCGACCGGCGCCGGAGTCGATTTCGAGGCCGCCATCGAGCGCCACCAGTCGCTGCCGCCGCACAAGCAGCTTGCACGCGTGATGCGCGCGGCCGACGCGCAGCGCCGCTGCCTGACGCAGCCGCGCGGCGGCTTCGGTACCTTCGAGCTGCAGCGCGAACTGATGCAGACGCTGGATCGCGACGGGCACGCCGACATCGTGCCGACCACCACCGACAGCTACACGCGCAACGAGCATTGGCAGCTGGCGCAGAAGGGCATCGAGGAAAGCGAGAAAATGGGCCGCTCGATGCTGAACGGCTACCCGATGGTCAACTACGGCATCGAATACGCGCGCCGCCTGATCGACGCCATAGACAAGCCGGCGATCATGCTCACCGGCACCACCATGCCGCGGCTGACCGGCGAAATCGGCTACGCCGCGGGCTACTCGGGCTACCTCGGCTCGGGCATCGCCTATACCGCGTCCTACATCAAGGAACTTCCGATCGAGGAAGGCATCCGCAACTACCAGTACCTCGATCGCCTTGTCGCGATGTACCAGGAGCGGGGAGTGGAACTGCACCGGCGCCAGCCGGGTTTCCTCACCGGCACCAACATCCCGCCCTGCATCGCGATCGTGACCTGCGTGCTCGACTGCCTGCTCGCCGCAGCGCAGGGCGTGAAGAACTACGGCCTGGAGATGGGCGAGACGCTGCACCTGGTGCAGGACGCGGCGGCGACCGTGGTGTGCCGCGAGATGTGCCAGGAGTACCTGGCCAGGCGGGGCCACCGCGACGTGTTCACGCCGGTGACGCTGCTGCACTGGATGGGTGCCTGGCCGCAGGACGACGCGCAGTCGGCGGCGCTGCTCGCCTACGGCGGGACGCTGGCGGCGATCGCGGGCGCGGTGAGCGTCACCACCAAGACCGCGCACGAGGCCTACGGCATTCCAACGCCGCAGGCCAACGCGGAGGGACTGCGCACGACGCGCATGGCGATCTATCTCGCGCGCCATATCCGGCTCGACGGACTGCCCGAGTTCGAGCGCGAAAAGGAACTGATCCGGCGCGAAGTCCGGCCGATCGTCGACAAGGTGCTCGAGATGGGCGACGGCGACGCCGCGATCGGAACGGTGCGCGCCTTCAGGGCCGGCGTGCTCGACATTCCGTGGTCGCCCAACCGCGGCGTGCAAAGCCGCGTGCTGCCGGCGCGCGATGGCGACGGCTGCCTGCGCATCGTCGATGCGGGGCTGATGCCTTTTCCGAAGGAGATCCTGGAGTTCCATGAAGAGCGCCTGCGCCGGCGCGCCGAGCGCGACGGGATCGCCTTCGGGCCCGATCTCGCCGTGGCGAGCGTGTACGAGATTTCCGAGCCGATCGCGAAGCTGCTGCCCGATCGCTGGCAGCTGGATGCGCGCGGCGCGAGCGCATGATCGTCGCCCGCATCATTCCCTATGCCCTGGTCGGCGCGGTCTCCGGTTATCTGTTTTTCACGGCCACGCAAATAGAGTTTCACCGCCGTGCCGGCACGCTCGGCCCGGATGTCTGGCCCAAGCTCGTGCTCGCGCTGCTCATCGCGACCTGCCTGTACGAGATCGTCCGGATCGTGCTCGTCCGCGGCCGGCGCGGCGGTGCCGCGGGCGTGCTGCAGGAGATGGTCGAGGAATCCGAGGCGAAGCTCGGCGGCGGCTTCGTCTACGCCGGGGCGCGCAGTCCCTGGACGCTCGCCGCGGGCATCGCGCTCACGGCGCTGTACGTCTGGGTGATTCAGCAGCTCGGTTTCTTTCTCGCCACCGCGGCATACGTCTTCGCTTTCATCGCGCTGGGCGGCTACCGCCGCTGGGGCGTCAATGCCGCGGTCAGCCTGATCGGCACCACGCTCATGATGTTCTTCTTCATGAAGGTGGTGTACGTCTCGCTGCCTCTGGGGCAGGGACCCTTCGCGCAGTTTACCTTCTGGCTGATGCGCCTCATGGGCATCCGCTGAGCGCGCATGGACGGCGTCCTCGCGCAACTTGCGAACGGATTCGTCGACGTGCTCGCGCCGGCGAACCTGCTCGCGCTGGTCGTAGGGCTGGTGCTCGGGCTGCTGGTCGCCGTGCTCCCCGGCCTGACGCTGGTGATGGGCGTGGTGCTCGCGCTGCCGTTCACCTACAGCATGGATGTCACCGCCGCGATCATCCTGCTCACCGCGATGTACGTCTCGGGCACCTATGCCGGCGCATGGACCTCGATCCTGTTCCGCGTGCCGGGCGAACCGATCGACGTGCCGCTGCTGTGGGACGGCTACACGATGGCGCGCAAGGGCCATGCCGCGAAGGCGCTCGGCTGGACGCTCGTGGCAGCCGGCGTGGGCGGCCTCTGTGCCGCCACGGTGATGGTGCTGCTCGCGCATCCGGTGGCGCGCATCGCCCTCACCTTCTCCACGCCCGAATATTTCGCCATCATCTTCTTCGGCCTGGCGAGCGTGGCCTCGCTCGGCGGCGGCTCGCTCGCCAACGCGCTCATCAGCCTGTTCGCCGGCCTGCTGATCGCGACCGTCGGCGTCGACGACACCTACGGCGCGCACCGCTTCACCTTCGGCGTGCGGATCCTGTCCGACGGCATCGATTACCTGGTGGTGATGGTGGGCGCCTTCGGCCTGGGCGAGGTGTTCATGCGCATGGAGCACCGCTTCAAGTCGGCGCCGCTCGAGTCGGTCGACACGGTGAGCACGCAGCTGCCCTCGCTGCGCGAGGCGAGCGCGATCAAGGGAACCTTCGCCCGCGGCACGCTGCTCGGCATCGTCATCGGCCTCGTTCCGGGGGCAGGCGCCACGGTGGCCTCGTTCCTGTCCTACGGCATCGAGGCGCAGTACGGCCGGCGAAGGGAACTCATGGGCTCCGGCATCCCCGAAGGCATCGTCGCGCCGCAGACCGCGGCGACTGCCTCGGTGGGCGGTGCCATGATTCCGCTCGTCACCATGGGCATTCCCGGCAGCGGCGCCACCGCGATCATCCTCGGAGCCTTCCTGCTGCACGGCCTGCAGCCGGGGCCGCAGGTGTTCGAGACTTCGAGCCACATCGTCTACGCCGTGTTCGCCTCGATCTTCGTGGGCGTCATCGGCATGTGCCTGATCGGTTACTTTGCCGCGCGCTACCTGGTGCGGGTGCTCGAGTTTCCCGAAGTCATCGTCTCGGCCTACGTCGTCATGTGCTGCATCCTCGGCGCGTTCGCGGCGCGCAACAACATCACCGACGTCTGGCTGATCGTGGTGTTCGGCGTGGTCGGCTACCTGTGCGAGCGGTTCCGCTTTCCGATCGCACCGCTCGTCCTCGGCGTGATCCTCGGCCCGCTCGCCGAGACCAACTTCATGACCACCATGATCAGCTTCAACAACGACTGGATGGTGTTCTTCACGCGGCCGATCAGCGGCGCGATCATGGCGCTGGCGATCGTGACGCTGGTGTACCCGGTCCTGCGGCACCTGCGGCGCAGGGCGCGGCTCCCGGCTACTTGAATAACAGCGCTGCGCCGCTCAACGCAAGCAGCGCGGCCACGACGTGGCCGAAGCGCGCTTCGTCGAGCCGGGCGTGCCAGCGGTCCCCGGCGAACATCGCCAGCGCGACGACGGCAACCGCCGCCGCCAGCAGCCAGAGCACCCGTTCGTCGTACAGGCCGAGGCCTGCGTAGCCGGAAGCGCGCAGCACGCTCAGGCCCAGCAGCGCTACCGAAACGGTGGCGCGAAAGCGCGCCTTGTCGAGCGCGAGGCTGCGCAGGTAGACCACGTAGAACGGTCCCGCCATGCCGCCGAAGACCGTCGCGACGAATCCGCCCACGGTTCCGGCGAGCGGAGCGAGCCAGCGCGGCGCGGCAGCGGTGGTGCGCCGCGGCAGGTAGCCCGAGAGCGCGTAACCGATGATGAACAGGGCGAGCGCACGCAGCAGGTGCTGCGGATCCACGGCGGCGAACAGCCACAGGCCCACGCCTACACCGACGAGCGTCGGAACGAGCAGCCGGCGCAGGCCGATCCAGTGCACGTGGCGCCGCTGGTGCAGCGCCTGTCCGAACGACGCGAGCATCCCCAAAGCGGTCACGAGCGGGATGACGACCGGCAGCGGCAGCGCCAGCAGCAGCAGCGGGATCGACACCACGCCGGCGCCGAAACCGGTCGCGCCGCGCAAGGCGTAGGCGACGAACACCACGCCGAGGCACCAGGCGAGTGGCCAGGCCCCGCCCGCCGCGAGCAGGACCTGGTCCAAGGCCCTACTTCGCCGAGTAGGCCTGGTACTTCTCGAGCAGGCGCCGCGGCAGCTTCAGCGCGTCGCGCCGGAACGGATCGCCGAGTTCGCGCGTGCACATCATCTCTACGAT
>MERE01000028.1 GCA_001771975.1 Betaproteobacteria bacterium RIFCSPLOWO2_02_FULL_68_150
ACTCGCCGCGCAGCGCCTCCAACGGATCGAGCGCCGCGGCGCGTCGCGCCGGTAGCACGCCGGCGGCGAGCCCGACCGTCACCGCGACCACTTCGGCGAGCACCGCGTAAAACCACGGCGTGTGCACCGGCAGCGCGGGCAACACGAGCGCCAGGATCCCGGCGATCCCCCAACCCAGCGCCAGCCCGGCGGCGCCGCCGATCGCGGCGAGCAGCGCCGCTTCGCCGAGGAACAGCAGCAGGATGCCGCGCTGCGTCGCGCCGATGGCGCGCAGCAGGCCGATTTCGCCGGTGCGCTCGGCCACGGCGATCGTCAGGATCGTGAGGATGCCAACCCCGCCGACGAGCAGCGATATGGCCCCGATCGCCGCCACCGCGAAGGTGATGGCATTGAGCACCGTGTCGAATACCTCGAGCATTTTCTGCTGCGGCGTGACGGTGAAATCCTCCGCGCCGTGGCGCCCGATGAGGACGCGCCGGATGCCCGCCTCGACCTCGGCGACCGGCGCCGTCGGCTCGTAGGTGACATGGATCTCCATCAGGCTCTCCCGATTGAACATGTCGAGCGCGCGCGCCACCGGAATGAACACCGTGTCGTCGAGGTCGAAGCCGAGCACCTGGCCTTTCGCTTCCATGACGCCGACGACGCGATAGCGCTCGCTGCCGACGCGCAGGCGGCTGCCCAGCGGATTGACGCCGCCGTACAGCTCCTTCGCCACCTTGGCGCCGAGCACCGCGAAGGCGCGCGCGGCGCGCGGATCGTCCTGCGGCAGATAGTCGCCGCTCGCCACGCGCATGCTGAGCGCGCCCACGAAGTCGGGCCCGGTGCCATAGAGCGTGACGCGCCGGCTCTTGCCGAGGTGTTCGACCTCGGCGTTGCCCTGCACCAGCGGATCCGTCACCAGCACGTGGGGGGCGCGGCGCAGCGCCAGTGCGTCCTCGATGGAGAGCGGACGCACGGTATTGACCGAGCCGAGCGACGCACCGTGCGTCTGGATGCGCCCCGGCGAGACCGTGATGAGATTGGTGCCGAACTGCGTGAATTCGGACACCACGAAACGGTGCAGCCCTTCGCCGATCGAGGTGAGCAGGATCACCGCCGCGATGCCCACCGCGATGCCAAGCGCGGTGAGCAGGGTACGCAGGCGGTGCGCGGCCAGCGAGGTCACGGTGAAATGCACGAAATCGGCCCACGCCATGGTCAGCGCTTCGACAGCGCGCGCACCGGATCGAGCCGCGCGGCGCGCCGCGCAGGCGCCACGGAAAACAGCACCGCGGTGCCGATCGCGGTGAGCGGCGCCGCAATGACCGCCCACCAGGGCGCGGTGAACGGGATGCTCGGGAACAGCTGGCCGATGAACAGTTGACCGAGTTTGCCGACCGCCAGGCCGAGCAACGCGCCGCCGAGCGCAAGCAGCACCGCCTCGGTGAAGAACATCAGGCGGATATTGGCGCCGGTGGCGCCGAGCGCCTTGAGCAGGCCGATCTCGTGGCGGCGCTGGGTCACCGAAATCAGCATCACGTTCATGATCAGGATCCCGGCGACCGCGAGGCTGATCGCGGCAAGGCCTCCCACGGCGAGCGTCAGGGCGCGCAGGATGCGGTCGAAAGTCGCGAGCACCGCATCTTGCGTGATCACCGTCACCTCGCGCTTACCCTCGTGGCGTTCGCGCAGGATCTCCTCGATGTCGCTTTGCGCGATCGCGATCTGCTCGCGGCTCTTCGCCTCGACCAGGATGCGAAACAGCGCTTCGGTGTTGAACAGCGCCTGCGCTGCCGCCAGCGGCACGATCACGATCTCGTCGGTGTTGAAGCCGAGCGATTCGCCCTGCGTCGCCAGAATGCCGACGACGCGAAAGCGCCGGTCGCCGACCCGCAGCCATTCGCCGAGCGCACTGCGCCCGGCGAACAATTCCGTCGCCACCTTGGCACCGACCACGCACACCGGCTGGCTGTGCCGCGGATCGCCGGGCGGCAGGAACTGGCCCTGCGCCATCGCCATGTGCCGGATGTCCATCAGTTCGGAGGTCGAGCCAAGTACCGGTGTCTCCCGATTGCGCGCGCCTACGCGCACGTCGCCGGCACCGACGATGAGCGGCGCCAGGCGCCGGATCGCCGGGCTGCGCTTCAGCGCCAGCGCGTCCTCGATGGTCAGGTCGCGCGGCGTCTTGCCGATCAGCACGCCGGGCATCGCGCCGGCGGTTTCGCTGCGGCCGGGAAGCACGACCACCAGGTGCGTGCCGAGCGAGCCGAACTGGTTCACCACATAGAGCCGCGCACCCTCGCCGATCGAACTCACCGCCACCACCGCCGCCACCCCGATGCCCATCGCCAGCAGGATCAGCAGCGTGCGTGCGCGATAGCCGCGCACCACCTGCCAGGCGAATCCGAGCGTATCGGCCAGGCGCACGCTCAGCCCCGCTCGTCGCCGACGATGGCGCCATCGACCATGCGCAGGCGCCGCTGTGCCCGCGCGCCGATCTCCGGGTCGTGCGTCACCAGCACCAGCGAGCCGCCGCCGTGATGCACGCGCTCCAGCACTGCCATCACTTCCTGCCCGGTATGGCGGTCGAGATTTCCGGTGGGCTCGTCGGCGAGGATCACGCTCGGCCCCATCGACATGGCCCGCGCGATCGCGACGCGCTGACATTGGCCGCCGGAGAGTTGATCCGGCCGGTGGTGCGCGCGGGCTTCGAGTCCGTATGCCGACAGCAACCGCGCGAGGCGCTGCTTGCGCTCGCCCGGTTCGATGCCCGCGAGCACCATCGGCAACTCGATGTTCTGTGCCGCGGTGAGTCGCGCAACGAGGTGGAAGAACTGGAACACGAAGCCCATCTTCTCGCGCCGTGCGCGTGACAGCTCGTCATCGTCCAGTCCCGTCACGTCACGGCCGTCGAGCTCATAGCGGCCCGCGTTGGGGCGGTCGAGCAGGCCGATCACGTTGAGCAGCGTCGACTTGCCCGAGCCCGAGGGGCCCATGAGCGACAGATACTCGCCGCGCGCGATCTCCAGTTCGATGCCGCGCAGCGCGTGCACTTCCTCCTCGCCGACGCGGAACACGCGCTCGATGCCGGAGAGGCGGATCATTTTCCGGCGGCGTTGGACGCCCTGGCTTCCTCGGTTGCGTGCGCGCCCGCCTTGACCCCGGCGCGCTCGAGCGACGTGACGACGTGGGCGCCGCGCTCCAGACCCTTCCTGACCTCGCTGAATTCCCAATTGGACAGGCCGACTTCGATGACGCGCTCCTCCAGGCGGCCTTCCTCGCCGAGCACCAGCACGCGGTTACCGGGCATCAGCGCGCTGGTCGGGACGCGCAGCACGTCTTCCCGCGCCGCAACGATCACTTCGACGTCCGCACTGTAGCCGACCAGCAGGTGGCGCGCCTCGCCCGGGACATCGAACTCGACCTCGACTTCGACCGTGCGCGCCTGCTTCTCCAGTGCCAGCACATAGGGCGCGATGCGGCGCAGCTTGCCGGCGAAACTGCGGCCGCGATAGGCATCGAGCGTGATGCGCCCGCTCATCCCGACTTTGAGGCGCGCCGCATCGACTTCGTCGATCGGTGCCGACACATAAAGACAGGAGTCGTCGATCAGGTCGATCGCCGGCAAAGTCGGAATTCCCGGCGGCGACGGCGTGAGGAATTCGCCCACTTCGCCGTTGATCTCCGCGACGATGCCGGCGAAAGGCGCGCGCACCACCGTGCGCGCCGTGTCGGCGCGCGAGGCGCTGATGCGTGCATTGGCCTCGGCGACCTGCGTGCGTGCGGATTCGCAAGCCGCCTGTCTTGCCTGAGCGTCGCTCTCGGCGCGATCCACGCGCTCCTCTGAAACGAAGCCCTTGTCGCGCAGCTGGCGCGTGCGAACGGCTTCGCGCGCTGCGGCGCCGGCCACCAGGCAAGCCTCGTTGACGTGCGAGCGGGCGGTCTGGAGCTGCTCACGCGCCACGCGTTCGCGCGCCACCAGATCGTCGTTCCACAACTCGAGCAGCAGCTGGCCGGCCTGCACGCGGTCGCCCTCGCGCACCGCGAGTTTGTCGATGCGCCCGCCCAACGGCGGCGCGAGCTTCGCCCGGCGACACGCGGCAACCGATCCGGCTCGCGTGTTGGCTACGGTATTCTCGACGCGGCCGGGGGCTACCGCGGCGACCGTCACGGCGACCGGCTTCGGGCGGGTCGATTGCCACACTGCAAACGCGGCCGCCGCAACCAGCAAGACGATAAGCAGGCGGCCGAGGAGCCGCGACGACCGTAACGGGTTCATGGGGCGGGATTTTGCCCGCCCGGGCGCCAGTCCGCTTGACACAGCGCAAGCGGCTCAGTCATGCAGCTTGGCAGCTATCGCTCGCACACGCGCCTCCTCGAGGCGTGCGGCAATCTCGCCGGGACCGGAGGCCGCATTCGCGATGGGCTCCGCATCCACGGCGGCGGCGGCGGCGAGCGCCCGCTCGAGGCGCGCGCAGCCGCGTTCGGTGTCCGGCCCAGGCTCGGCGAGCCGCAGCGCATCGAGCAGTTCGCGGAATCGCGCCGGCCGCCGGAGTGCGTCGCCCGCTTTGAGCAGCGCCAGCAGTTCGCCGGCCGGCGCCGCGGCGGCGCTGCGCAGCGCGGCGCGCAGGCGACAACCGATGAGCGCAAGTCCACGTTCGTCATTGGGCACCCGCAGGCGCTCGCAGAGCGTGGCCAGCGCCGCCTCGTCTGCGCTCCAGGCCAGCAATGCGAAACGCACGGTAAGCGGCGCGCCGGCCGCCGCGGCGCGCGCCAGCGCCGCGTAATCTGCGCGCACTTCGGGCAGCAGGCGCGCGAGCGCCCCGCAGCCATCGAGCGCCTGCAGCATGCGCTCGGGATGCGGTTCGGCCAGTCCCCTGGCGAGTTCCTGCCATACGCGCTCGGGCACCAGGTGCTCGACCTCCCCGGACCCGACCATGCGGCGCATCAACGCGAATGTCGGATCGGCAATGCGAAACGCATAACGCGCCGCAAAACGCGCTACGCGCAAGATACGCACCGGGTCCTCGGCAAACGCCTCGCTCACGTGTCGCAGCACGCCTTGGCGCAGATCGTGCTCGCCGCCGAAGGGATCGATCAGGCGCCCGCTGGCGTCGCGCGCCATGGCGTTGATCGTGAGGTCGCGCCGCGCGAGATCCTGCTCCAGCGTGACGTCGGGGGCAGCGTAGACCCTGAAACCCTTGTAGCCACGGCCGCTCTTGCGCTCGGTGCGCGCGAGCGCGTACTCCTCGTGCGTCCGCGGATGCAGGAACACCGGAAAATCCCTGCCCACGGCCTTGAAGCCCGCCGCGGTCATGTCCTCCGGCGTCGCACCGACGACCACCCAATCACGGTCTGCCACCGCGATTCCGAGCAGCTCGTCGCGCACCGCGCCGCCGACGACGTAGGCCTTCACGCGCGCCGCGGCATGCGCCTCAGCGATGCGCGCGCTGGCGCAGTTGAGCGTACCTCATGCGCGGCCTCGCGGGCGCGAGCCAGCCCGGGGCCGCGACTTCGAGTGCCGTCGGCGTGATGCCGAACGGAAACGCACTGCCGCTGCAAACGCTCGGTACCTGCATCGAACGGTAGTTGTCGCGCGTCATCAGGGGCACCGGCAGATATTCCATCGACCAGGCCTGCAAATAGGACGCCCAGTCCGGCAATCCCACCACGAGGCGCCTGCGGCCGGTCGCGCCACAGACGTACCTCACGAGTTCTGCCAGCTCGTAGACCTTCGGGCCTCCCAGGTCGTAGCGCTGGCCGTGCGCCTCGGGTTCGTCGAGCGCCGCGAGCAATGCGCGCACCACGTCGTCCACATAGACGGGCTGGAAGCGCGCCCGCGGGCAGGCCACCGCAAGCACCGGCAGCAGCGCGGCAAGACGGGCAAAGAGATTGAGAAAGACATCGTCCGGGCCGAAGATGACCGAGGGGCGGAACACGGTCACCTCGAGATCCTCCGCCGCCAGCACCGCCTGCTCGCCGATGCCCTTGGAGCGCAGGTACTCGGAGGGGGCGTCCGGTGCGGCGCCGAGCGCGCTCATATGCAGCAGCCGCTTGACTCCCGCGGCGCGAGCGGCGCTCACCGCTGCCTGCGCGATCTCGACATGCGCGCGGGCGAAATCCGGCCCGTAGTCGTTCGGGCCTCGCTGGTCCGGCCGGCCGCGCCGGCTGTGCAGCACGCCGACCAGATTGACGAGCGCATCGTGACCGGCGGCCCAGCGCGCGAGCGCATTCGCGTCGGCGACATCGCCCTCGACCACTTCGACGGTCGGCAGGACGATGAGATGCTTGGCGCGTTCGCGCCGCCTCGCCGGCACGGTGACTTCCGCCCCCGCCGCTGCCAGCGCCGCGACCAGATGGCGGCCGACGAATCCGCCGCCGCCGAGCACCAGTATCCTGCGGTGTCGCATGGCTCAGGACGGCTCATCGCCGGCGCGCTCGCCCGGCGATGAGCGCGCCCCAACGATGCCGAGCCGCTGCTTGAGCGGCAGTTGCGCGCCGCCCAGCAGCGCCGCGTAGAACATCGTGTTGGTCATCACCTTCTTCACGTAATCACGCGTCTCGTTGAACGGGATCGTTTCGGCGTAAATCGCGCCTTCCAGCGGTTTGGCGTCGCGCCAGCGGCGCGCACGTCCGGGGCCGGCGTTGTACGCCGCACTGGCGAGCACCGGGTGACCGAGGATTTCGAGCACGTGCTTGAGATACCCCGCCCCGAGCGTGACGTTGGTCGCGACCTCGAGCACGCGCTGCGGCGAAACACTCAGGCCGATCTTGCGTGCCATCCAGTTCGCGGTCGCCGGCATCAGTTGCATCAGGCCGCGCGCGCCGGCAGAGGACCTGGCATCCGTGATGAAGCGACTTTCCTGCCGCACCAACCCGAGCACCCAGGCCTCCTCCAGCTCGAAGGCGCGCGCCTGCTCGCGGAACACATCGCGGTAGGGCGCCAGAAAGCGCACCTGGAAATTGTGCTGCCGCACCGTGCGGTCCGCCGTGTTGATGGCGCGGTCGAAAACTTCGGCGCGGCGCGCCAGCTCCGCCGCCGCGAGCAATTGCCCATCGTCCATGCCGCGGATCGTGAAATTCCATTCGCGCGTCGCCTCGCTGCGCAAGCCCAGGCGGTACAGCTCGAGCGCGCGCGCCAGCCCCGCGCTCCCCTTGACGAGCGCCACCTCTTCCTGGTTCGGGACGTGAAACGGCTCCGGCACCGCTACCGGCTGGCCGAGCTCCTCCGCGGCAAGCAGGCCGTAGAAATTCGGCCGGCCGGCGATGCGCAGATAGTAGGCACGCGCACCGTCGGCGCTGCCCTGCGCCCCGAGAGCGCGCCCGTACCAATAGGCCCACGCCGGATCCTGGCGCGCCGTGATCGACATCGGATCGATCGCCTCGCGCACCATCTGCCAGTCCGCTGCACGCAGCGCGGCGCGCGCCTTCCACGCCAGCTGCTCGTCGCTCAGGTCGGCATCGCCTGCCAGGCGGTACCAGGCAACCGCCTCCACCAGGTGACGGCGTGCGGCTTCGTACGCGATCAGCCCCCACAGGCTCCTGCGCTCGGCGTCGTCGAGACGCTGCCCGAGCGGCCCCCTGAGAACTTCTGCCGCGGGACGCGGATCGGTGCGCGCCAGCCGCACGAAGGCAAATCGCAGCATCGCGCGCGCCGCGCGGCGCTCCAGTTGCGCGGGCGGATTGGCGAGCACGCGCTGCGGCGCGCTCGCCGCCTGCTGCAGCAACCGCTCATCGGGCGCATCGCCCTTCGGCAGGTAGCCGAGTGCCCGCTTGGCAGCGGCCAGTTGTCCGTGGTCGAGCAAGAGCTGCACCCGCTCCCAGACGTGGCCGCTGTCCAACCGACCCGCGGTCATCATCGTCTCCGCGAGCCCAGTGCAGCCCGCGGGCAGCTCTTTCGGCTCGCGCCACATCGATCGCGCTTCCTCGAACGCTCCATCGTCGGCGCGCGCGAGGCGCGAAGACCAGGCGTAACAGCGGATTTCCAGGTCATCGCGCTCGAGCGGTGCAAGTTCCAGATCGAATGCCGTCCATTCGCCGCGGCGCCCGAGCTCCTTGAGCCATTCGCCGCGCAGACGCTCGGCGAGATAACTTCCGCCATGGCGCGTGAGGAAGGCAATCACCTCCTGCGGCGGCGCGTCTTCCAGCCGCAGCTTCAGGCGCCAGTAGTCGAGGTAGGGCTCGAGCAGGTGCCCTTCGAGCAGCACCGCCTGCTTCGCCAGCTTGAACGCATCTCCGGCGCGGAACGCATCGTGCGCGGCCAGCAGCGCGTCATCGGGAGTCGGTTTTTTCGGCGCCGCCTGCGCCGCTCCCGAACCAAGCACGGCAAGCGCCAGTGCTATAGTCAGGAAGTGCCGCAGAAACATGGGGTAAGCATAGCATGCGGGACGAGGCGCTGAAGGCTTGGCGCGCAGCCGAGCGGACGCGGCTGATCGCCGCACGCGAGGC
>MERE01000029.1 GCA_001771975.1 Betaproteobacteria bacterium RIFCSPLOWO2_02_FULL_68_150
CGCGCTTCCTCGGCGCGCTTCAAGGCCTCGTTTGCCTTCGCCTCGTCGAGGTCGTGGCCGCGAATCGCCGTGTCGGCGAGCACGGTGATCATCTTCGGCTGCACCTCGAGAATGCCGCCGGCGACGAAGATCAACTCCTCGGCACCGCCGCCCGCGGGCTTGATCCTGACCTCGCCCGGACGGATGCGCGTGATGAGCGGCGCGTGGCGCGGATAAATCCCGAGCTCGCCGACTTCGCCGGGCAGCACGACGAACTCGGCCTCGCCCGAGTAGATCTCCTGCTCGGCGCTGACGACGTCGATGTGGATGGTTTGAGCCATTACTGCAGCGTCTTGGCTTTTTCGAATGCTTCCTCGATCGGCCCGACCATGTAGAACGCCTGCTCCGGCAGCGCGTCGCACTCGCCGTTGACGATCATCTTGAAGCCCTTGATCGTGTCCTTGAGCGAGACGTACTTGCCCGGCGTGCCGGTGAAGTTCTGCGCCACGGTGAACGGCTGCGACAGGAAACGCTGGATCTTGCGCGCGCGCGACACCGCCAGCTTGTCCTCGGGCGACAGCTCGTCCATGCCGAGAATCGCGATGATGTCGCGCAGCTCCTTGTAGCGCTGCAGGGTCGCCTGCACCGCGCGCGTAGTGCTGTAGTGCTCCTCGCCGATGGTATTCGGGTCCACCTGGCGCGAAGTCGAGTCGAGCGGATCGACCGCCGGATAGATGCCGAGCGAAGCGATGTCGCGCGACAGCACCACGGTGGCATCGAGGTGTCCGAAGGTGGTCGCGGGCGAGGGGTCGGTGAGGTCGTCCGCTGGCACGTACACCGCCTGGATCGAGGTGATCGAGCCCTTCTTGGTCGAGGTGATGCGCTCCTGCAGGCGTCCCATCTCCTCCGCCAGCGTCGGCTGATAGCCCACGGCGGAGGGCATGCGTCCGAGCAGCGCCGAAACCTCGGTGCCGGCGAGCGTGAAACGGTAGATGTTGTCGACGAAGAACAGGATGTCGCGCCCTTCGTCGCGGAAGCTCTCGGCCATGGTGAGGCCGGTGAGCGCGACGCGCAGGCGGTTGCCCGGCGGCTCGTTCATCTGGCCGAACACCATCGCGACCTTGGATTCGCCCAGGTTGTCGAGCTTGATGACGCCGGCATCCGACATCTCGTGATAGAAGTCGTTGCCCTCGCGGGTGCGCTCGCCCACGCCGGCGAACACCGACAGGCCCGAGTGCTGCGTCGCGATATTGTTGATCAGCTCCAGCATGTTGACCGTCTTGCCGACGCCGGCGCCGCCGAACAGGCCGATCTTGCCGCCCTTGGCGAACGGGCAGATGAGGTCGATCACCTTGATGCCGGTCTCGAGCAGATCGATCGACGGCGAAAGCTCATCGAACTTGGGCGCGGCTTGGTGGATCGAGCGCCGCGCCTCGGTCTTCACGGGGCCCGCTTCGTCGATCGGCCGGCCGAGCACGTCCATGATGCGCCCCAGCGTGCCCTTGCCGACCGGCACCGAGATCGGCCCGCCGGTGGTGGAAACTTTCATGCCGCGGCGCAGTCCGTCCGACGATCCCATCGCGATGCAGCGCACTACCCCGTCACCGAGTTGCTGCTCGACCTCGAAGGTGAGACCTTTCTCGGCGAGCCCCGCGTCGCCCGTGTTCTCGAGCGTGAGCGCTTCGTACACTTTCGGCAGCTGCTCGCGCGGGAACTCGATGTCGACCACCGCGCCGATGGTTTGGACGATGGTGCCTTGTGCTTGTGCCATAAGTTGTTTTCCTAAACGGTCCAGTTCGATTGGCCGGCCACGGCGTCGGCCGCCGCTACACGGCCGCGGCGCCGCCGACGATCTCCGAAAGCTCTTTCGTGATGCTCGCCTGCCGGCTCTTGTTGTAGATCAGCGTCAGTTCGTCGATCAGGTTGGCGGCGTTGTCGGACGCCGCTTTCATCGCCACCATGCGCGCGGACTGCTCGGAAGCCATGTTCTCGGCCACCGCCTGGAAAATGACCGCCTCGATGTAGCGCGTCATCACCTGGTCGAGCACCGCCTTCGCTTCGGGCTCGTAGAGGTAATCCCATACGGTCTCCGGTGCACCGAGCCGCTCGCCCGAAAGCGGCAACAGCTGCTCGAGCACCGGTTCCTGCTTCATGGTGTTGAAGAACCGGTTGTAGCCGATCAGCAGGCGATCGAAGCGGTCGCGGGTGTAGCCGTCCAGCATCACCTTGATGGCACCGATCAGCTTGTCCAGCTGCGGCCGGTCGCCCAACTGCACCGCATGCGAGACGACGTTCGCGCCGAGGCGCTGCATGAAACCCAGGCCCTTGTTGCCGATGGCGCAGACGTCGATTTCCTCGCCCTCGGCGAGCCACTGTTTGTACTGGCCGAGCGCCATGCGCAACAGATTCGTGTTGAGCGCGCCGCACAGCCCCTTGTCGGTGGTGATGATGATCAGTCCGACGCGCTTGACGCTGTCGCGCGGCACCAGGAACGGGTGGCGGTACTCGGGATTGGCGTGGCTGATATGCGCGGCCACGTTGCGGATCTTCTCGCCGTAGGGCCGTGCCATGCGCATGCGCTCCTGCGCCTTGCGCATCTTGGAGGCGGCGACCATCTCCATCGCCTTGGTGATCTTCCGGGTGTTCTGCACACTCCGGATCTTCACCCGTATCTCTTTGGTGCCCGCCATCGGATTCGCTCAGTAGGTGCCGCTCTTCTTCCAGTCCTCGATCGCGGCCTTGAGCTGCGCCTCGTCGTCCGCGCCCAGGTCTTTTTTCTCTTCCATGCGCGCCACCAGCGCGGCGTACTTGTCCTTGAGGTAGTCGCGCATCGACTTCTCCGCGGCGAGCGCCTTCTTGACGTCGATGTCGTCGAAGTAGCCGTTGTTCACGGCAAACAGCGTGAGCGCCATTTCCCACACCTGCAGCGGGTGGTACTGAACCTGTTTCATGAGTTCGGTGACCATGCGGCCGCGCTCGAGCTGCTTGCGCGTGGCTTCGTCCAGGTCGGAGGCGAACTGCGCGAAGGCGGCCAGTTCCCGGTACTGCGCCAACGCAAGGCGCACGCCACCGCCCGTGTCGCGGCGTTTCATGATCCTGGTTTGCGCGTTGCCGCCGACTCGCGATACCGAGATGCCGGCATTGATCGCGGGCCGGATGCCCGCATTGAACAGGTCCGTCTCGAGGAAAATCTGCCCGTCGGTGATCGAGATCACGTTGGTCGGCACGAAGGCGGTCACGTCGCCCGCCTGAGTCTCGATCACCGGCAACGCCGTGAGCGAACCGGTCTTGCCCTTGACCTTGCCCCGCGTGAAACGCTCCACGTACTCTTCGTTCACCCGCGCCGCGCGCTCGAGCAGCCTGGAGTGCAGATAGAACACGTCACCCGGGTAAGCCTCGCGCCCCGGCGGGCGCCGCAGCAGCAACGACACCTGGCGGTAGGCCCAGGCCTGCTTGGTAAGGTCGTCATAAATGATGAGCGCATCCTGGCCGCGATCGCGGAAATACTCGCCCATGCTGCAACCGGAATACGGCGCGATGAACTGCATCGCCGCCGATTCGGAAGCCGAAGCCACCACCACGATGGTGTACGCCATGGCGCCATGCTCTTCGAGCTTGCGCACCACGTTGGCGATGGTCGAGGCCTTCTGGCCGATCGCCACGTAGACGCAGAACAGGTCCTTGCCCTTCTGGTTGATGATGGTGTCCACCGCGACGGCGGTCTTGCCCGTCTGGCGATCGCCGATGATGAGCTCGCGCTGGCCGCGGCCGACCGGCACCATCGCGTCGATCGCCTTGAGGCCGGTCTGCACGGGCTGCGACACCGACTTGCGCCAGATCACACCGGGTGCCACCTTTTCGATCACATCAGACTCTTTGGCATTGATCGGGCCTTTGCCGTCGATCGGCAAACCCAGCGAATTGACCACGCGACCGAGCAGCTCCGGGCCGACCGGCACCGAAAGGATCTTGCCGGTGCACTTGACCGTGTCGCCCTCGGTGATGTGCTCGTACTCGCCCAGAATCACCGAACCCACCGAGTCGCGCTCGAGATTCAGCGCCAGGCCGAAGGTGTTCTTCGGAAATTCGAGCATCTCGCCCTGCATCGCGTCCGACAGCCCATGGATGCGGCAGATGCCGTCGGTCACCGAGACCACCGTGCCCTGCGTGCGCATCTGCGCGCCGGCGTCGAGATTCTGGATCCGGTTCTTGATCAGTTCTGAAATTTCGGAGGGGTTGAGTTGCATCACTGCTCCTTAAGCTTTCAATGCGTTCTCGAGCGCGCCCAGCTGTGCGCGCACGGACCCGTCGATCACCTTGTCGCCGAGCACGACCTTGATCCCGCCGATCAGTTCCTTGTCGAGCCGCACCTGAGCCTTCACCTGGCGGCCGGTGGTGCTCTCGAGCCGCGCGATCAGGCCGGCAAGCTGCGCCTCATCGAGCTCGAACGCGCTGAACACTTCCGCCTCGATCACCCCCTCGCGCTCGTTGCGCAGCGCGTCGTACTGCGCGCGGATCTCGGGCAGCAACTCGAGCCGGCGGTTGTCCGCCAGCACGCGCACGAAATTCTCCGCTTCAGCGGAGAGCTTGCCGTCCAGGACCGAGATCACCAGCCCGGCGATCCGCGGCGCCGACAGGGTCGGATCGCCGATCGCCGAGCGCACCCGCGCGTCCGCGGCCACCGCCGCCAGATTGGCGAGCGCAGCGGACCACTCGGCGAGCTTGCCCTGCGCGTCCGCCAGGCGGAACGCGGCCTCGGCATAGGGTCGGGCGATGGTGCTCGGTTCGGCCATGATCTACAGTTGGCGCTTGATGCCTTCGAGCAGTTCGGCGTGCGCCCTGGCGTCGACCTCGCGGCGCAGGATCTTCTCGGCTCCCGCCACGGCAAGCGTCGCCACCTGCTCGCGCAGTTGCTCGCGAGCCCGCGATACCTCCTGTTCGATCTCAGCCTTGGCAGCAGCCTTCTCGCGCAGGCCTTCATCTTTGGCTGCGACCTTGGCTTCCTCGACCATCTGCGCGGTGCGCTTTTCGGCCTGCGCCACGATTTCGGCCGCGCGCTCGCGCGCGCTCCTCACCGCATCGCTGGCCTGGCGTGTGGAGGTCTCGAGCGATCTCCGGCCCTCGTCCGCGGCGGCCAGCCCGTCCGCGATGGACTTCTGGCGCGCCTCGATTGCGCGGAGCAGCGGCGGCCAGACGAACCTGACCGTGAACCAGATGAACAGCGCAAACGCGACGGCTTGCGCGATCAGCGTGAGGTTGAAGCTCATTGCAGCCCCCTACGGGGTATCGGTCAGCGGATGACTGCGAGCAGGGGGTTGGCGAACGCAAACATCATCGCCAGGCCGACACCGATGATGAACGACGCGTCGATCAGGCCCAACAGCAGGAACACTTTGGCCTGGAGCGAGTTGGTCAGTTCCGGCTGGCGCGCCGCAGCCTCGAGGAAGCGGCTGCACATGATGCCGACGCCGATGCACGCGCCCGCAGCGCCGACGCCGATCATGAGGCCGATGCCGATTCCGGTGTAGGCCTGGATCATGGCCAGCATTTGAAGTTTTTCCATCGTATTTCCTTTCTTGGGCGATAGACGTGGTGCGGTTTAGTGATGTTCGTGCGCCATCGCGATGTACACGACGGTCAGCATCATGAAGATGTAGGCCTGCAGGACGACGATCAGGATGTGGAAGATGGCCCAGCCCAGGCCGAGAACGGCGGCCAGCACGGTGCCGAAAATACCCGTCGCCGCCAACAGCCAGAGCAGCAGGAAGATGATCTCGCCGGCGTACATGTTGCCGAACAACCGCAGCGAATGTGACAGCGGTTTCGACACATACTCGATGAAATTGAACAGCAGATTGAAGAACACCAGCAGCGGCGACGCCCAGAGCGGCTTGACCCCGAACGGCGCACACAACAATTCGTGGATCCAGCCGCCCAGGCCTTTGGCCGCGATCGAGAACCAGATCATGAGCAACCATACCGAAAGCGCGAGGGCAAACGTCGTATTCACGTCTGCAGTGGGCACCAGCCGGAACTCGTGCGCATGAAACACGTTCTCGAGCATCCACGCCATGATGTCGACCGGCAGGAAATCCATTGCATTCATCAGCAGTACCCACACGAATACCGTGAGCGCTGCGGGCGCCACGAAGCGGTTGCGGTCGCCCTGGTGGAATATGCCCCTCACCTGCTCGTCGACGAACTCGAAGGCAAGTTCGACGAATGCCTGGCGTCGATCGGGCACTCCCGAGGTCGCGCCCCGCACGATCCACCAAACGATGCCCAATGCAAGCACACCGAGGATAGCCGCCGTGATGACGGAATCGATATTCAACGCCCAGAAACCGCCTTCACCGACCGGCTTGGTGAGGAAAGTCAGGTGGTGCTGGATGTAATCTGTCGCGTTGAAGTCTTTGCCGGAAGCCATTGCCTAGTCGTAGTCGCGCACAAAAAACGCCATGCCGAATAGCAGGACCGTCGCAATGAACGATCCGAAAAACGCGGGCGCGACGACTCGGTCGTACGCCGCCAGCACCAGCCACAGCAGGAGCACCATCAGGCCGATCTTGACGCCTTCGGCCATCAGCGCGCCGATCAGGACCTCCCCTGCGGACTGCGCCTTGCCCTTCGCTGCCACCACCGCAGAAACCCCACCGGCGCAAAAGCTGACCGCGCCACCCAGCGCCGCGGACAGCGCGCCGTCGACGCCCGCCAGTATCCCTCCGGCGAGTGTCAGAGCCGCAGTGGCCATCAATTGCCACCGCAGGACGGTGCGAATCGGCTTGGACAGGGAGCGAAGACCGGCATTCATATTCTCTGCACCCTGGAAAGCCGCGCGATTTTAACGGCTTGCGCCGAGCGCGGTCAACGCAGTGCGCTGCAACATCGGCGCTGTTTTTGCCTTAGCGCAGTTTCGTCAGCAACTCGTCGAGGTGCTCGGGGCTCGAGTAGTGCACGGCCAGCTTGCCGCGGCCCTTGGCGCCATGATGGATTTCCACCGTGGTACCGAGACGGTCAGAGAGTTCCTCTTCGAGCCGGGCGATATCGCGGTCGCGCTGACGCCGTCCCCTCACGGGTGTGCCCCGAGCGAGCCGCTTGACCAGCGCCTCGGTTTCGCGCGCCGACAGCCCGCGCGCAGCGACGCGTTGCGCAGCTTCGATCTGGCGCGCGCCCTCCAGCGCGAGCAGCGCCCGAGCGTGCCCCATGTCCAGGACGCGGTTCATCAGCATGTCCTGCACCGGTTTGGCGAGCCGCAGCAGGCGCAGCAGGTTGCTGGTAGCGCTGCGGGAGCGCCCGATCGCGTCGGCCACCTGCTCGTGCGTCATTTTGAATTCGTCGACCAGCCGCTGCAGGCCGCCCGCCTCCTCGATCGGATTCAAGTCCTCACGCTGGATGTTTTCGATCAGCGCCATGGCGAGCGCGGCCTCGTCGGGCACCTCGCGCACGAGCGCCGGAATTTCCATCAAGCCGGCCATCTGCGCCGCGCGCCAGCGGCGCTCGCCTGCGATCAATTCGTAGGCGTCCGCCTGGATCGGGCGGACCAGCACCGGTTGCATCAGCCCCTGCGCGCGGATCGATGCGGCCAGCTCCGCGAGCGCGGTCTCGTCCATGCGGCTGCGCGGCTGATACCGCCCCGGGCGAATCGCGTTGACCGGCAGCGTTGCGAGCGTGTCCTTGGGCGCAACTTCGTCTCCGCCCAGCAGAGCGTCGAGTCCGCGGCCCAGCCCTCTTGGCTTGCTCATGCGTGACCTCCCTGCGCCAGCAGTTCGTCGGCGAGCGCCAGATACGCCTGCGCACCCTTGGCAGCACGGTCCCAGATCACCGCCGGGACTCCGTGGCTAGGGGCCTCGGCCAAACGCACGTTGCGTGGCACGAGCGTGCGAAACACCTTGGCGCCGAAATGTGCCTCCAACTGTTGCGACACTTGCTGCGACAACGTGTTGCGCGGGTCGTACATAGTGCGCAGCAGACCCGCGATCTCCAGTTCCGGATTCAGGTGCGCTCGAACCCGTTTGACGGTGCCCACCAGATCGGTCAACCCCTCGAGCGCGTAGTACTCGCACTGCATCGGGATCAACACCGCCTGTGCCGCCACCAAACCATTGATCGTCAGCAACGATAGTGACGGCGGACAATCGATCAGCACCTCGTCGTAGCGCTGCGCCAGCGGCGTGAGCGCGGCGCGCAGCCGACCCTCCCGGTTGGGTAGACCGACCAACTCGACCTCCGCCCCGGCCAACTCTCGATTGGCGGGCACGAGGTCGAAGCCGCCGCTTTCTGAGCGCAGGCAAGCGTGCACAATGTCGCCAAGCCCCAGCAGCACGTGGTATACGGTCCGCGCGAGCGTGCGCTTGTCGATGCCACTGCCCGTTGTGGCGTTGCCTTGGGGATCAAGGTCCACCAGCAGGACCTTGCGGGCGGTCTGCGCCAGCGCTGCGGCCAGATTGACGCTGGTCGTGGTCTTGCCGACGCCACCCTTCTGATTGGCCACCGCGAGAATCCGCGCCATCGTCAAGCGCTCAGCCTGCACAGGACAAGGTGGCGCTCGGCGTCGAGCAGCGGGACACGGAGTCTGCGCACGTCAGCGCAGTTGCAGCCGGGTGGGAGGCGCGTCAGTTCATCACGCGGATAAACGCCTTTCATCGCCGCGAGGACGCCGCCGCGGGTAAGCAAGTGCCGGCAGGCGCTGATGAAATCGGCGAGCGCGGCAAAGCCCCGGCAAATCACGACTTTGAATGCCGGATCGGGCCGCCACTCTTCTACACGCCCGGCATGCACGCGCACATTGGCCAGCTTCAGTTCAATCGCGGCCTGGCGCAGGAATGCGCTTTTCTTTTCGCTGGCGTCGTTCAAGGTCACGGCGCGATGCGGCTCCGCAATCGCGATCGGAATCCCAGGCAGACCCGCGCCGGCACCCACGTCGGCCAGGGGGCCGGGCGGCAACTCGGCGACGGCGGCAAGCGAATCGAGCAGATGGTGACTAACCATCATTACCGGATCCCGTATTGCGGTCAGGTTGTAGGTACGATTCCATTTTTGCAGCAACGCGAGATAAGTAAGCAGTTGCTCGCGTGCCTGCGCGGGCATCCCGAGCGCAAGTTCATGCAGCCCACGCTCCAGCGCTGCTTCGACCTTCATGCGCGCTTCTTCTTGGGGCGAAGATCCCTTTTCAGGTGCACCAGAAGAAGCGCGACGGCCGCGGGCGTGACGCCGGAAATGCGGCCTGCCTGACCGATGGTTTCGGGCCGGTGCCGTTCGAGCTTCTGGCGCGCCTCCACCGACAGCCCGTGCACCTCCCCATAATTCAAACCAGCTGGAAGCGGGAGCGACTCCTGAGCCTCGCGCCGAGCCACTTCGTCGCGCTGGCGCTCGATATAGCCTTCATACTTGGCTTGAACTTCGACTTGCTCAGCGACCTTATCGTCAACCGGGGGCTCAAAATCTTTGACCAAAACAGAGAGTGAGCGATAACTTACATCAGGTCGGCGCAGTAAGTCCGAAAGTGTGTGCTCACGTTCCAATGCTTTGCCAAGTGCCTGCTCAGCTTGCTGCACGGTCACATTTCTAGGGCTAACCCAAACCGTCCTCAGCCGCTCCTGCTCCTTCGCGATGGCATCCCTCTTTCGACAATAGGCGTCCCACCGAGCATCGTCGATGAGCCCTAGATGCCGGCCGATCTCGGTCAATCGCAGATCGGCATTGTCTTCCCGCAGCATCAGCCGGTATTCAGCACGACTGGTAAACATTCGATACGGCTCCGAAACACCGCGGGTGACCAAGTCATCGACCAAGACCCCGATGTAGGCTTCATCACGACGCGGACACCAGGGATCTCGGCCCTGGGCCCGAAGCGCGGCATTCGCCCCGGCCAGAAGCCCTTGTGCCGCGGCCTCCTCATATCCAGTCGTGCCGTTGATCTGACCGGCAAAATAAAGCCCATCGATGGCTTTGGATTCCAAGGTCGATCGCAGGCTCCGGGGATCGAAGTAGTCGTATTCGATCGCGTACCCGGGGCGAAGGATATGAGCCCGCTCCAGTCCTCTGATCGAGCGCACTAAAGCGAGCTGCACCTCGAATGGCAAGCTGGTCGAAATCCCATTCGGGTAGATCTCGTCTGTGGTCAGTCCTTCGGGCTCAAGAAAAATCTGGTGACTGGACTTGGCCGAAAACCGGTGAATCTTGTCCTCGATCGATGGACAGTAGCGAGGTCCGACACTCTTGATGATTCCTGTGAACATCGGTGAGCTGCCGAGCCCCGCCTTGACGATCTCATGCGTTGCTGGATTGGTGTGCGCAATCCAGCACGGCAACTGGCGTGGATGCATTTCCCTGCGACCCAGGAAAGAGAACACCGGTTCGGGCACGTCTCCGGGCTGCAGGTCCATCTCCGAGAAATCGATCGTCTTGCCGTCGAGCCTCGGCGGCGTCCCGGTCTTGAGCCGCCCTGCCGGAAGCTGGAGCTCTCGCAGCCTAGCCGCGAGCGCGATTGAGGCCGGCTCACCCGCGCGACCCGCTTCGTAACTCTCGAGGCCTATATGGATGCGGCCGGCTAGAAATGTCCCCGCAGTGAGGACGACGGTCGCGCCTTGGAATTGAACGCCGAGTTGCGTCACGACCCCTGCGACACGATCACCTTGGAGAAGAATATCGTCGACGGGCTGCTGAAAGATGAGGAGATTCGGTTGCCGTTCGAGCCGCCGCCGGATCGATTGCCTGTACAACACCCGATCCGCTTGGGCCCGGGTCGCTCGCACCGCGGGCCCCTTGGACGAATTGAGCGTGCGAAACTGAATTCCGGCTTCATCGGTGGCGATCGCCATGGCGCCCCCGAGCGCGTCGATTTCCTTGACCAGATGCCCTTTGCCAATCCCGCCGATGGACGGATTGCACGACATTTGGCCCAGGGTTTCGATGCTGTGGGTGATCAGCAGGGTCCGGCAGCCTGTACGCGCGGAAGCCAACGCGGCCTCGGTGCCAGCGTGGCCGCCACCCACCACAATGACGTCAAATCCAGACGGAAACTGCATCGCTCGAACCCCAGGGGAGCGCCATGATACGCGAACGATTCACGTGAAACCAAGCTACGTGAGACTTGGGTTTGTTTCACGTGGAACGAGGAACAGCGGCCTTGGTTGCTGCACCGCAACATCACAAATCTGCGTGTGACAATCGCTCCCCGTTGAGCGCCTCATGATTTCCCTTGCCCGCTATGCCGCCGTGTTCGCGCACCCCGAGTTGCGCGCCGCCGTTGCCGCCTCGGTTCTCGGGCGGCTGCCGATCGGAATCACCGGCCTATCCATTCTCTTGCTGGTACAGCGGGCGACGGGATCCTTCGCAGAAAGCGGGGCAATGACCGCTGCCTACATCGGCGGACTGGCGAGCATCGCCCCGTTGCTTGGGCGCCTGATCGATCGTTCGGGTCCACGGCGCGTGCTGAGCGCCTGCGCTTTGGTTTTTCCGATGGCGCTGGGCGCGCTCATCTTCGCGATGCGCATCGCGCCAAGCGGGATGCTCAATCTGGCGTTGGCCTTCGCTGCTGGAGCGAGCTTTCCGCCGATCACGGTATGCATGCGCACGTTCTTTCGGCAGCGCTTGCGCGACGAGTCGCTGCTCGGCGCCGCGTATTCGCTTGAATCGGTGCTCATCGAAATGATCTTCATCGTGGGGCCAATGCTGGTGGCCTTGCTGGTGGCGCTCGCCTCGCCCGAGGCGGCGGTCCTGTTGGCCGCGTCCTGTGCGGGACTGGGTACGGTCCTATTCCTGCGCTCGCCGGCGCTGGTGCATTGGCGCCTGGACGCCGTTACGGACAAAACCAGCTTTCTCGGACCGCTGGCAGAGCGCGATTTCACTGCCTTGCTCGCGGTCGTACTCGGTTATTCCATCGCGTTTGGTCTGGTGGAAATCGGCGTCACCGCCTACGCATCGCTCGCCGGGCGTCCTGCGTTTGCCGGAATACTGCTCGCGCTCATGAGCGCCGGCAGCGTGATGGGCGGTCTCGCGTATGGGAGTCGCACTTGGGGTCCGCCGCTCGCGCGGCAGTTCGCGATCGCGCTTGGCTTGATGGGCATCGGCATCGCCTTGCTCGCGCCTACGACCAACGCCTGGCTGTTCGCCTTCCTGAGCGCAGTCGCCGGCATCGTGATGGCACCCGCGCTCACGATCCAGTCGATGCTGGTCACGAAGACCGCGCCTCCGCACCACGCCACGGAGGCGTTTACCTGGTCATCCACCGGCCTGCTTTCGGGGGTTGGACTGGGCATGGCTGTGGGCGGCTGGCTGATCGAGCAGTGGGGTTGGCGCGCCACATTTGCCGCGGGCTCGGTCGCCGCGCTCAGTTCCGCGGCGCTGGCGATGAATCTTCGCGTACGCCATTGAACGCGCATTCGCACGGCGCGCGGAACCGCTTCAATGCGCGCCGCGCGCGGCGTGCTTATGCCACGGTCGCAGCTGCCGCAGGGAGTCCGCGGATGGTCGCACCCAGGGCACGACCGAGCTTGTCCACCAACTCGTCAAGTTGCTCCACCTCGAGGACAAACGGCGGCGCCACCAGCACATGATCGCCACGCACGCCATCGACTGTCCCGCCCATCGGATAGCACATCAGGCCGTGCTCCATCGCGGCTTGCTTGAGGCGCGCGTGCGCCCTCAATTCCGGATCGAGTGGCGCCTTGCTGGCGCGATCGGCTACGAGTTCGAGCGCCCAGAACAACCCGCGGCCGCGGATCTCGCCGACGTTCGGGTGCGCGCCGAACGCCGCACGCAATTTCGCTTCGAGCAGCGTACCGAGTGGCTGCACCCGCGCCAGCAATCCATCCTCGTGTAGCCGCCGCTGCACGGCGAGGGCTCCGGCGCACGCGGCAGCGTGCCCGAGATAAGTGTGCCCGTGCTGAAACGAGCCGCTGCCGCCCACTACCGCGTCAAAGACGTGCCGCGCGACGAGCACCGCTCCGATCGGCTGGTAACCCGCACCCAGACCCTTTGCGAGCGCCACCAGATCGGGCACCACGCCCTCCGGCTCGAACGACCAGAGCGTGCCGCAGCGTCCCATGCCGCACATCACCTCGTCCAGGATCAACAGCACGCCGTAGCGGTCGCATATTTCGCGCACGCGCCTGAAGTATCCCGCCACCGGGGGTACCGCACCGAGCGTCGCGCCAGCGACCGTTTCTGCGACGAAGGCAATGACTTGATCGCCGCCGAGTCGCTGAATTTCCGCTTCGAGCTCGCCAGCAAGACGCGCGCCGTATTGCTCGTCACTTTCTCCGGCGCCGCGCTCGCGATACGGATAGCAAGGCGAGACATGGTGTGCCGCAAAAAGGAGTGGCTC
This sequence comes from Betaproteobacteria bacterium RIFCSPLOWO2_02_FULL_68_150, assembly GCA_001771975.1. Lineage (GTDB taxonomy): Bacteria > Pseudomonadota > Gammaproteobacteria > Burkholderiales > SG8-39 > 2-02-FULL-66-14. The sequence continues at coordinate 13,307 of MERE01000029.1, forward strand.
GAACGGCTTTCTGCGCCCGGCATGGCCGCCGACGGCGAGCGCACCCAAGGTATTGCCGTGATACGACTGACGCCGGGCAATGATGTGGCGCCGTTGCATTTGCCCTTGTTCGACAAAGTATTGACGTGCCAGCTTGAGTGCGGCTTCCATCGCCTCCGACCCGCCCGACACGAAATAGACCTTGGCAAGCGCTGCGGGCGAGCGCGCGACGAGCGCTTCGGCGAGCGCCTCCAGCGGCTCGTTGGTGAAGAACGACGTGTGCGCGAAGGGCAACAGGTCGAGCTGTCGCCCGATGGCCGCGACGACCGCGCGGTCGGAGTGACCCAGGCAGGAGACGGCTGCACCACCGGAGGCGTCCAGGTAGCGGCGGCCCTCGCGGTCGATGAGATACGCGCCCTCGCCGCGTACCGCGACCGGGTACGCATGGCGCGGGAGGCGGTGAAAGACTTTGCTCACCTCAGGCGGCGAGCCCGGCGTGCAATCGCTTACGGCGCAAGTCCAGTTCCGGCGGCAGTTTTTGACCCAGTCTGCCGAGCAGCTCATCGTGCGAACCAAGCTCCTGCTGCCAAGCCTGACCGTCGATGCGCTCGAGTTCCGCATACTGCTCGCGGCCGAATCTCTCGAGGCCGTCCCAGCTCAGGTCGTCGTAGCGCGGCATCAACCCGAGCGCAGTCGGAACGGCCTGCGCGCGACCATGGCAGCGTTCTACGATCCAGCTGAGCACGCGCATGTTTTCGGAGTAGCCGGGCCACACGAACTTGCCGACCGCGTCCTTGCGGAACCAGTTGACGCGGAAGATCTTCGGCGGATGGCGAACCGCCTCGCCCATTCTTAGCCAATGCGCGAAGTAATCACCGATGTGGTAGCCGCAAAAAGCGATCATCGCCATCGGGTCGCGTCGCACCACGCCGACTTTGCCCGTGATCGCAGCGGTGGTTTCCGATCCCAGCGTGGCCCCCATGTACACCCCATCCCCCCAAGTGGGCGCCTCGACCACGAGCGGAATGGTGGACGAGCGCCGGCCGCCGAAGATGAACGCCGAAATCGGCACGCCACCCGGGTCCTCCCATTTCGGGTCGATCGACGGACATTGCGCAGCCGGCACCGTAAAGCGTGCATTGGGATGCGCCGCGGGTCGCCCGCATCCCCGCGTCCATTCCTTGCCCTGCCAGTCGATCAGGCGCTCCGGAGCCTCGTGCGTCATGTCCTCCCACCAGACGTCGCCCTCGAGCGTCAGCGCAACATTGGTGAAGATCACATTGGCTTGCAGCGACTTCATCGCATTGAGATTGGATGCTTCGGAGGTGCCCGGAGCGACACCGAAAAAACCAGCTTCGGGATTGATCGCGTAGAAACGCCCATCGTGGCCGGGCTTGATCCAGGCGATGTCCTCGCCGATGGTGCTCACTTTCCACCCTTTGAACGAAGCCGGAGGGATCAGCATCGCGAAATTGGTCTTGCCGCACGCGGAAGGAAACGCGGCCGAGACATAGGTCTTCTCGCCGCCGGGCGATTCAACGCCGAGGATCAGCATGTGCTCCGCCAGCCAGCCCTCGTCGCGCGCCATCACCGAAGCGATGCGCAGCGCGAGGCACTTCTTGCCCAACAGGGCATTGCCGCCGTAACCCGAGCCGAAGGACCAGACTTCCCGCGTTTCCGGGAAATGCACGATCCACTTTTCGCTCTCGCTGCAGGGCCACGGCACGTCCTTCTGGCCCGGCGCCAGCGGCGCTCCGACCGAATGCACGCACGGCACGAAATCGCCGTCGTCGCCGAGCCATTCGGCCACCGCGCGGCCCATGCGCGTCATGACGCGCATGTTCACGACGACGTACGCTGAGTCGGAGATTTCGACGCCGATCTGCGCGATGTGCGAACCGATCGGTCCCATCGAGAACGGCATCACGTACATGGTGCGGCCACGCATGCAGCCATCGAACAGCCGTTCGAGCGTAGCTCGCATTTCGCGCGGCTCGATCCAGTTGTTGGTCGGTCCGGCGTCCTCCTCCCGGTCGCTGCAGATGAAGGTCCGGTCCTCCATGCGCGCGACATCCGAGGGATGCGAGCGTGCCAGATAGCTGTTTGGCCGCACGCGATCGTTCAGCCGGATGAACGTTCCGCCCGCCACCAGCTCCGCGCACAGCCGGTCGTACTCTTGCTGAGAGCCATCGCACCAGAGCACGCGATCGGGCTTTGCCCGCCGGGCGACCTCGGCGACCCAGCGCTTGAGGCCCGCATGCGACATCCAAGCAGGTGCGTTAATGGAAGCAGCGTTTGCAAGATGTTCGGTCATCGATCAGGCGTCCAAAAAGCAAAACGGCCCAGTTCGAGCTCGGGCCGGTCCGGGAATCCACTGGTCGAACATTCTACTCGCCTGCCGTGCTGCCGGGGATTGGCGCAGCCAATCGGTGCACACGGGCCGCTTCGCGCCCGGCTTGGCACGCGGCTACAAGACAACGGCCGGCGAGACGGCCCCATCCAGACCCTCTGGCGGGAGCATCCGCCGTCGCTTATTTGCCAATGCAGAAGCGGGCAAAAATCTCCCCCAGCAGGTCATCGGCGCTGAATTGTCCGCAGATTTCCGATAGCGCGGCCTGTGCGAGGCGCAGCTCCTCGGCAAAGAATTCCCATCGCCCCTGCTGTTCGGCCGCCGACTGCAGGTGCAACTGGGCGCGCGCCAGCGCACGCAGGTGCCGTTCGCGCGCGAGGTATACCCCCTCACCATGCGCTTGCCAGCCGACCGCCTCCAAAAGGGCGCGGCGCAAGTCCTCCATCCCGGCACCGGTCTTCGCGGACACCCGCACTTCGGCTTCCACAACGGGAACCACGGCGTTACCAGCACCCGGCGCAAGGTCGATCTTGTTGAACACGCCAATGTGGCGGCCCTCGCCAGGCAATTGCGCGAGCACCGTGCGGTCTTCGGCCAGCAGCCCGACCGAGGCGTCGAACACCACCAGCACGACATCCGCCCGGCCCAGTTCCCTGCGCGCGTGTTCGATGCCGAGCCGCTCGATCTCGTCGTTCGACTCGCGCAGCCCCGCAGTATCGATGACATTGATCGGCACGCCCTGGATCTGGATCGCTTCGCGCAACGCGTCGCGCGTGGTCCCGGGTACCGCGGTCACGATCGCCCGTTCCTCGCCAGCGAGGCGATTCAGCAGGCTCGACTTGCCGACGTTCGGCCGCCCCGCGAGAACCACGTTGATGCCGGTGCGCAGCAGGCTTCCCTGCCGGCTCTTCGCCAGCACCTCGGCCAGCGCGGCGCGCACCCGCTTCAGGCGGGCCTCTGCATCGACGCGGTGCAACGCGTCGACTTCCTCCTCCGGAAAATCGAGCATCGCCTCGGTCAACGCTCTCAATTCGGTCAGCGCCGCGACGAGCGCGTGGATCGCCTCGGAAAATTCGCCGGCAAGCGAACGCATTGCCGAGCGCGCCGCCTCGCGACTTGCCGCGTCGATCAGGTCGGCAACGCTTTCCGCCTGCGCCAGATCGATCCGTCCGCGCAAGAAGGCGCGCTGCGTGAATTCGCCCGGCCCGGCAAGCCGCGCGCCGCCATCGAGGAACGCGCTCAACACCATCTGCAACACCACCGGGCCGCCATGACCCTGGAACTCGAGCACCGCTTCTCCGGTGTACGAGTGGGGCGCCGCAAAGTAGAGCGCGATGCCCTGATCGATGGCTGTCCCTCGCGCATCGCGGGCGACACAAAGGGTGGCGCACCGGGGCGGCGGAAGACTTCCCAGCACGGCCTGCGCCAGCATCGGCACGCGCGCGCCGGAAATCCGCACCACGCCGATACCGCCCCGCCCCGGGGGCGTCGCTATCGCCGCAATCGTCTCGGCGTCGGGCGCTGCCCGGGGCTGCTCGTCAGCGCCTCGCATGGGCAGGTTTGTCGCGATCGAACATGCGCTGGATCTGCCACTGCTGCAGGATGGAGAGGATGTTGTTCACCAGCCAGTAGAGCACCAGACCGGCCGGAAAGAAAAAGAAGAACACGCTAAAGACGTAGGGCATGAACTGCATCACCTTCGCCTGCACCGGGTCGGGCGGGGTGGGATTCATGCGGGTTTGCAGCACCATCGTCACGGTCATCAGCACCGGCAGGACGTAATAGGGATCGAGCGCCGACAGGTCCTTGATCCAGAGCGTGAACGGTGCGTGGCGCAGTTCGATCGCCGCCAGCAGCACCCAGTACAGCGCGATGAACACCGGGATCTGCACCAGAATCGGGAAACACCCGCCAAGCGGATTGATCTTCTCCGTCTTGTACAGCTCCATCATCGCCTGATTCATCTTGGCGCGGTCATGCGCATACATCTCGCGCAGTTTCGTCAGCCGCGGCGTGATCAGCTTCATCTTCGCCATCGATTTGTAGCTCGCCGCCGAAAGCGGGAAGAACAGCAGCTTGATCAGCACCGTCAGCAGGATGATCGCGACGCCCCAGTTGCCGCTCAAGCCATGCAGGAATTCCAGCAGCCAGAACAGCGGCTGCGCGATCACCGTCAGCCAGCCGTAGTCGACCACCAGGGGCAGACTGGTGTTGGCCGCTTCCAGGCGGCGCTGCTCCTGCGGCCCCACGTAGAGCGGCACCGCGATCTGGGTGGCGGCTCCGGGCGCGAGCGAACTGACCGCAAGCACCACGCGGCCAGCATAGGTGCCGTCCTGGCGGCGCTCGAGGACGAACTCGCGGCCCAGGTTGGCGGCCGGAATCCAGGCGGCGACAAAGTAATGCTGCACGAAAGCAATCCAACCGTCGTGCGCCTGCCTGGCGTAGTCCGCCTTGCCCTTTTCGAGATCGGCAAACTGCACCTTGGCGTACTTGCGTTCGGACGTGAACTGCGCGAAACCGACGAAGCTCTGCGCACCGAAGGTACCGGCGATCGCATTGCTCTGGGTGGGCTCCTTGCCGTCGTGCGTGAGCTGGAAATAGGCGTGCGTTGCCACGGGCGCCGGACCGCCGTTGCGAACCTCAAGCGCAACTTCGACCAGATAGCTGTCGCGCTTGAAGGTGTAGGTCTTCTCTACGCGCAACCCGTCGCTGCCGTCGCCGATGAGGCGAACCTGCAACGCGCTCTGACCGCTCTGCAGCTGCCTTTCGCCGGGAATCGCGCGCCACGGCGTGCGGTGGTTCGGTCCGGCCTCCCCGGTCAGGCCGCTCTGCGCCTCGTAGCGCCGTTCGGGGTCCAGCAGCACGAAGTTCTTCGACCTGTCCTGCGAGTCCTTGTGTTTGAGCAACTCGACGCGACGCAGGCTGCCTCCCAGCGTATCGATCTCGGCAATCAGCAGATCCGTCTGCACCCGGATCCGCTCGCCGCCGGCAGCTGCCGGGGCGGGGCGCGCGGCAGCTTGGGTCGTCGCCGCAGACGGCGCAATCGGCGTCGCCGGCGACGGCACCGAGGTCTGGCTCTTCGCTTCCTGCGCCAGCGGCGGCGCGGCGGGGCGTTGCGTCTTTTGCCACGCATCCCAAAGCAGCAACAGCGAGAAGCTGAAGACGAAGAAGAGGATCAGTCGCTGTGTATCCATGACGGCGGTGCCTGGTTACCGGTCTGATTACCGGTCTGAGCGAGGTTCGGGCACCGGATCGAAGCCGCCTGCATGCCACGGACCGCAGCGGCACACGCGTCGCGCGGCCATCCAACCACCGCGCAGCAACCCGTGCCGCGCCAGTGCTTCGTCTGCGTATTCGGAACAGCTTGGATGAAACCGGCATGATGGTCCAAGCAGCGGGCTGACCAGATACCGGTAGGCTCGAATCGCTGCGCGCAGGAACCGGGTCACCGGGCGAGCTTCGCGAAAAGGCGGCGCAGCCGAACGATCATGGCCGCACCCGGCTTGCAGCCATAGGCGGGACGCACCAGCACGTCGAGCGCGCCGAGTCCCTCCTGTTCGAGGCGAAACGCCTCCCGGATGCAGCGCTTGATCGAGTTTCGTTCGCTCGCCCGCGCGGCATGTTTGCGTGAAATGAGGATGCCGAGACGAGGCGGGCCGAGCATGCGACGTGCCTGGAAGAAGGTAAACCCCGCAAGGCTCTCCCGCCGGCCCTCGCGCAGCAGGCGCTCGAAATCGGCGCTTTGGACTAGACGCCGGCTTGCCCCAAGCCCGAAACGTGCCGGCTTCGCGCGCCCATGCACGCGCTGCGCAACCGCTAGACCGCGAGACGCTTGCGGCCCTTGGCGCGCCGCGCACGCAATACGGCGCGACCGCCTCGCGTCCGGCTGCGCACGAGAAACCCGTGACGCCGCGCGCGCCGCGTCTTCGAAGGTTGGTAGGTTCGCTTCATGGGTTTGCTCGCTCGGAAAAAGGGCGGTATTAGATCGCGCGGCGCTCGGCGTTGTCAAATCACGAATATATTGCCACTCGACTGTGGATAACTCTCGCGCGACCGGGTAAAATTTGCACTCCGCCAGCGCCGCTCGCCGCGGCCCGCGGTCACCCTCCTGAAAGCGCACAATCCGCCACCACGATGCATAGCCTCTGGGACTGCTGTCTGCGCCGGCTGGCGCAGGAGCTGCCTGCGCAACAGTTCACCACGTGGATCCGCCCGCTGGCGCCCGAGGTGCATGCTTCGGAGCCGGGGGCGCTGGTGCTGGTGGCCCCCAACCGCTTCGTGCTCGAGTTGGTACGTGAGCGCTTTGCCTCCCTGATCAAGCGCATCGCGACCGAAGCGCGCGGCCAGGAAATCGAGCTTCGATTGGTGCTGGCGCGCGCGCCACAGGCGCCCGCCCGCCCGCCCGCCCCCGTCAGCACCGGGAGCGGCGCCGGGCCGGCCCCGAACCTGGAGCGCGCGCGCCTCAATCCAGCCTTCACGTTCGACAGCTTCGTCACCGGCAAGGCGAATCAACTGGCGCGCGCGGCAGCAGTGCAGGTCGCGGAGAATCCGGGCATCTCCTACAACCCTTTGTTCATCTACGGCGGCGTCGGACTGGGCAAGACGCACCTGGTGCAAGCCATCGGCAACGCCCTCGCCGCACAGCGACCGCAGGCGCGCATCCGCTACAGTCACGCCGAACAGTACGTCACCGACGTGGTGCGCGCCTATCAGCAGAAATCGTTCGACGAATTCAAGCGCTACTACCACTCGCTCGACCTGCTGCTGATCGACGATATCCAGTTCTTCTCCAACAAGGACCGCACGCAGGAGGAATTCTTCTACGCCTTCAATGCGCTCGTCGAAGCCCACAAGCAGATTGTGATTACCTGCGATACCTATCCCAAGGAGATCGCCGGCATGCAGGAGCGGCTGATCTCGCGTTTCGGCTGGGGCCTTACCGTTGCCATCGAGGCGCCCGAGCTCGAGATGCGCGTCGCCATCGTTCTCAAGAAGGCCGAGGCGGAGGGTGTCGCCCTGCACGAGGACATCGCCTTCTTCGTCGCCAAGCACGTGCGCTCCAACGTGCGCGAACTCGAGGGTGCGCTGAAGAAGGTGTTCGCCTTTGCGCGCTTCACCGGGCGCGAGCTCTCGCTCGACCTGGCGCGCGAGGCGCTGCGCGACATACTCAACGTCGCCAACCGACAGATCACGGTCGAGGGCATCCAGAAAACGGTGGCGGACTACTTCAAGATCAAGCCGGCGGACATGCATTCCAAGCGCCGCACGCGCAATATCGCGCGCCCGCGCCAGGTTGCGATGGCACTCGCCAAGGACCTCACGCAGATGAGCCTGCCGGAGATCGGCGAGGCATTTGGCAATCGGGACCACACCACCGTGCTGCACGCCTGTCGCACCGTGGCGACGCTGCGCAAGAAGGACCTGACGCTCAATCGCGACTATCACGTGCTCGAGCAGACCCTCAAGGGATGAGGCGCGTGTTGACAAGTCTGTGTGTTGCGCGGGGACTGTTTGTGGATAAGTGGGCGGCCGCGCCGGCGCGTGAAAACGGCGCACATTGCCCCACACGAACACCCACAGGCTATGCACCGAGTGGTGACGCGCCAACTCCAGGGTGCTGCTCGCTTTTCCCGGTTATCCCGGATTGAGTGCGATCTTATTAGCTGTTATTAGTTGTTCATAGAAAGAATTAGAAAGGGACAACCATGGTTCTTGTCAAGGCGCGACGCGACCAGTTGCTCGGGCCTCTCTCGGCCGTGTGCGGAATCATTGAGCGCCGGCATACCCTGCCGATCCTGTCGAACGTGCTGATCGAACGCCGCGCCAATGCGCTTACCTTCCTCGCCACCGACATCGAGATGCAGATCACGGCGCGCACCGAACTGGAGGGTAGCGGCGAGGCGCGCGCCGTGACGGTTGGCGCACGCAAGCTGGTCGATATCTTGCGGGCGCTTCCGGAGGATGCCGAGGTTACGCTGCAGCTGCAGGACAAGCGCATGCAGATTCGTGCCGGCAAGAGCCGTTTCGCGCTGCAGACACTGCCCGCGGACGATTTTCCGCGACTCGCTGCGTCTGCCGGCGGCTCGGCGCGCTTTGCCCTGCCGCAGAAGGCGTTGCGCAAGCTCCTGGGGCTGGTGCAATACGCGATGGCGCAGCAGGACATCCGCTATTACCTCAACGGACTGCTCGTCGTGGTGGAGGACCGCCAGTTGCGCCTGGTGGCGACGGACGGCCATCGCCTGGCGTACGCCGCGCTTGCGCTCGATGAGGACGTGCCGCGGCAGGAAGTGATTGTGCCGCGCAAGACCGTGCTCGAGCTGGCGAAGCTGCTCGCCGACGCCGACGACGCGGTGACGGTCGATATTTCCGCTTCGCAGGCGGCATTTTCGTTTGGCGGCGTCGAATTGGTCTCGAAGCTGGTCGACGGCAAGTTTCCGGACTTCACCCGGGTCATTCCAACGGGCCATCCGAACAAGCTCTCGCTGGAGCGCGAGACACTGCGCCAGGCGCTGCTGCGCGCCGCCATCCTGTCGAACGAGAAGTTTCGCGGCGTGCGCTGGGTGCTGGCGAGCGACAGTCTCAGGATCGTGTCGTCGAACGCCGAACAGGAGGAGGCCGAGGAGACTCTCGATGTGGCCTACCGCGGCGATGCGCTCGACATCGGTTTCAATGTCAATTATCTGCTGGATGTGCTCAACAACGTCGCGGCGGCGCAGGTGGAGTGCAGTTTCGGTGACGCCGCGTCGAGCGCATTGCTGTGCTTTCCCGCGGAAGCGGAATTCAAGTACGTCGTCATGCCGATGCGCATCTAGCCGGCACGGAGAACCGATCAACGTGGGCGATTCGGAAAAGCAGCAGCAGGAAAGCGACGACTACGGCAGCGACGCCATCAAGGTGCTGAAAGGCCTCGATGCCGTGCGCAAGCGCCCCGGGATGTACATCGGCGACACTTCGGACGGCACGGGGCTGCATCACATGGTGTTCGAGGTGGTGGACAACGCCGTCGACGAAGCGCTCGGCGGCTTCTGCGACGAGATCATCGTCACCATTCATACCGACAACTCGATTTCGGTGCTCGACAACGGCCGCGGCATCCCGACCGGCATCAAGGACGACGACGAACTCAAGCGCTCGGCCGCGGAAATCGTCATGACCGAATTGCATGCCGGGGGCAAGTTCGACAGCAATACCTACAAGGTGTCGGGCGGCCTGCACGGTGTGGGTGTCTCGGTGGTGAATGCGCTCTCGAGCTGGCTCAGGCTCACCATCTGGCGCGACGGCAAGGTGCACCAGATCGAGTTCGCCGACGGCGCACCGACCGGCCCGCTGCGGGTCACCGGGCTCACCGAGCGGCGCGGCACCGAAGTGCACTTCCTCGCTTCGCGCTCCATGTTCGGCATCGTCGACTACCACTACGACATTCTGGCGCGACGCCTGCGTGAACTCTCGTTCCTCAATAACGGCATCCGTATCGTGCTGATCGACCAACGCTCTGGAAAGGAGGAGAACTTCGCTTTTGCGGGCGGCGTGCGCGGCTTCGTGGAATACATGAACCGCTCCAAGTCGGTGCTCAACCCGAACGTATTTCAGGCCAGCGCCGAGAAAGAGGGCATCACGGTCGAGGTCGCCATGCAATGGAACGACACCTACCAGGAAAGCGTGTTGTGCTTCACCAACAACATTCCGCAGAAGGACGGCGGCACTCATCTCACCGGCCTGCGCGCCGCGATGACGCGAGTGCTGAACAAGTACATCGAGGAGCACGAGCTGGCGAAAAAGGCGCGCGTCGAGACTTCGGGCGACGACATGCGCGAAGGGCTCGCCTGCGTGCTTTCGGTCAAGGTGCCGGAGCCCAAGTTCTCCTCGCAAACGAAGGAAAAACTGGTTTCCTCGGAAGTGCGTCCCGTGGTCGAGGAAATCGTCGCCGAGAAGCTGCGCCAGTACCTGGACGAGCGGCCCGGCGACGCGCGCACCATCACCATGAAGATCATCGATGCCGCGCGCGCGCGCGAAGCGGCGCGCAAGGCTCGCGAGATGACGCGACGCAAAGGCGTGCTCGATTCCATGGGCTTGCCGGGCAAGCTGGCCGATTGTCAGGAGAAGGATCCGACTCGCTGCGAGCTGTATCTGGTGGAGGGCGATTCGGCAGGCGGCTCGGCGAAGCAGGGCCGCGACCGGCGCTTTCAGGCGATCCTGCCGCTGAAGGGCAAGATCCTCAACGTCGAGAAGGCGCGCTTCGACAAGCTGCTCGCTTCGGCCGAGATCGCGACGCTGATCACGGTGCTCGGCTGCGGCATCGGCAAGGAAGAGTACAACGCCGACAAGCTGCGCTATCACCGCATCATCATCATGACGGACGCCGATGTCGACGGCTCCCACATCCGCACGCTGTTGCTGACTTTCTTTTACCGCCAGATGCCCGAACTGGTCGAGCGCGGGCATATCTACATCGCGCAGCCGCCGCTCTACAAGGCGAAGCTCGGCAAGGACGAGCGCTACCTGAAGGACGAGCACGAGCTCGACGAGTTCACCTTGCGGCTCGCGCTCGTCGACGCAGCGCTCTATCCGGCGGCGCGGCGCGAGCCGATCCGCGGCGACGCGCTCGCCGAACTGGCCAAGGCCTACCTGGTGACCGAAGCGGTGATCGATCGGGTTGCGCGCTGGATTGACCGCGAAGCGGTGAATGCGATCCTGCGCGGCGTGCAGGTCGATCTGTCGCGACGCGACACGGCCGAGGCGTCGGCCGAGGCGCTGGCCGCCGCGCTGCCGGGCAACGGCGTGCGCGTGAGCGCCCATTTCGACGCCAAGACGGAGCGCTATCAAGTGCGCATCGAGCGCACGCGCCACGGCAACCTGCGGCTCACGGCGATCGATGCGGAGTTCGTCCATTCGGGCGACTACGCGCAGATCCGGCAGACCGCGGAGATGCTGCGCGGCCTGGTCGGCGTCGGTGCGTTCGTGCAACGCGCCGAGAGGCGCCAGCCGGTGCGCGATTTCGGCGAAGCCATGAAATGGCTGCTCGCCGAGGTGCAGAAGTCGGTCAGCCTGCAGCGCTACAAGGGTCTGGGGGAAATGAATCCCGCGCAGCTCTGGGAGACCACCATGGACCCGCAGGCGCGACGGCTGCTCAAGGTGCAAATCGAAGACGGCATCGCTGCCGACGAGATATTCACCAAACTGATGGGCGACGAAGTCGAGCCGCGCCGCGCGTTCATCGAAAGCAACGCGCTCGGCGTGCGCAACCTCGATATCTAGGCAGCCCGCTTCTTGCGCGCCGGAGCCGTCGCGGCCGCTTTGCGCCGCTTGGGCGCAGTCCTGGGCTCGCCGCCGGCTGCCGACGCCGGGGCGGACGGCGCGGCCGCCTTGGCCGCAGCGCGTGCCACGAACTCGAAGCCGACGCGTCCTTCTCCGGTCTTGACGAGATAGGCCCTGAACGGCCGACCCTTGCGCGAGATAAAGCGTGTCAGCAACTCGGTTCTTCCGCTGGCGAGCAACTTCTCCATCTGCGCGCGCTCGATCGGCTGCTGCAAAATGATCTTGCCGGAGCGGAAGTCACAGCTCGGGGCGGCACCGACCGATTTCTCGCAAACGAAAGAAATACCGTGCTCATAGATCCCGGCGCCGCATTTCGGGCACGCGCCCAGGCTCGCCTGCACGCTGAAATCCGGCGGCGTCTCGCCCGCTGCGCTCGCTCCCGGTTGCCCGAAATCGAATTCGGTGCGCAGATCCGCCGACAGCCGGATGCCCGCGGCGAACGGCCTGCCGATGCGGCTGCGGAATCCGGTCAGCGGCCCGATGTAGCGCTTGGTGATGAGCTCGGCAACCTCTTCAGGGGACCACTCGCGTCCGGAGATCACTTTCCAGAGCGAAAAATCGCAGCTCTGGCACTGGAAGCGGCGATAGTTCTCCTGCACCGGGCCGCCGCACTTCGGGCACGCTGCGGGCACGGTGGCAAACGCGGTTTCGGGAATCTCGCCGTTACGGATGCGCTCGACCATGTCGCGCGTCACCGACTCGATGTGCTCCATGAACTCCTCGCGCCGCAGCTTGCCGCCTTCCATCAGCTTCAGCTTGAATTCCCAGTCGCCGGTGAGCTCGGGCGAAGTGATTTCGTCGACGCCGAAATGGCGCAGCGCGAAAAAAAGCGAAAACGCCTTCGGCGTCGGCACCAGTTCGCGACCGGCGCGGTGCATGTATTCTTCCCAGATCAGTCCCTCGATCACCGCGGCGCGCGTCGCCGGGGTGCCGAGCCCCTTGGCCTGCATGGCGGCGCGCAGCTCATCGTCTTCGACCAGCTTGCCGGCACCTTCCATTGCCGAAAGCAGCGTCGCCTCGGTGTAGCGTGCCGGCGGCTTGGTCCGGTTTGGCTGCACCGTCACCTCGCGCACGCGGGCCGGCTCCCGCGGCGCAATCGGGGGCAGATTCTCGTTCGATTCCTCGGCCGCGCGGCCGTAAACTGCGAGCCATCCGGGATTCACCAGAACGCGGCCGTCGGTGCGAAAGCGGTGCTCGCCGACCTGCGTCTGGCGCGTGGTCTGCAGATATTCCGCGCTCGGGTAGAACGCCGCCAGAAAGCGCCGCACCACCATGTCGTAGAGCTTTGCTTCCGCCTCGCTCAGGTGGCGGGGAGTCTGCTGCGTGGGAATGATCGCGAAGTGGTCCGACAGCTTGCTGTTGTCGAAGATGCGCCGGTTGGGCGCGACCCAGCCCCGCTTCAGCACCTGCTTGGCGAATTGGGCATAGGCCGATTCGGCGCCGAGCGCATCCATCGTGCCCCTCACCGTGTCGAGGTAATCCTCGGGCAGCGCGCGCGAGTCGGTTCTCGGGTAAGTGAGCGCCTTGTGCTTCTCATAGAGCGCCTGGGCGAGTCCAAGCGTCGATTTCGCTGAAAAACCGAATCGGCCATTCGCTTCGCGCTGCAGGCTGGTGAGGTCGAACAGCAGCGGCGCCGCCTGGTTGGACGGGCGGGTGTCCTCGCTCACCTTGCCGCGGCCGCCGCGGCAGGCCGCGGCGATCGATTCGGCGACCGCCGCATCCCACAGGCGCTCAGGTTTTTGCTCCGCGTCGTCGTCCGTACGGGTGAACGCCGGATCAATCCAGCGCCCCGCATACTCGCCCGCGGCGATAGCGAAGCGCGCGTGCACTTCCCAGAAATCGCGCGCTACGAAGCTGCGGATGCGTTCCTCGCGCTCGAGCAGGATGGCGAGCGTCGGCGTTTGCACGCGCCCGACGGTGGTGAGGTAGAAGCCGCCCTCCCTGGAATTGAACGCCGTCATGGCGCGCGTGCCATTGATGCCGACGAGCCAGTCCGCCTCGGAGCGGCACTTGGCGGCATCGGCCAGCGACAGCAGCTCGCGGTCGGGGCGCAATTTCGCGAAGCCTTCGCGGATCGCGGCTGGGGTCATCGACTGCAGCCAGAGGCGTTCGATCGGCTTCCTGCTGCGCGCGTGCTGCACGATGTAGCGGAAAATCAGCTCGCCCTCGCGGCCGGCGTCGCAGGCGTTGATCAGGCCCGAGACATCCTTGCGTTTCATGAGCTTCAGCAGCAGGTTGAGCCGCTGCGCGCCGCGCTCGATCGGCGACAGCTCGAAGTGAGGCGGGATCACCGGCAGACGCGCGAACGACCACTTGCCCTTCTTGACGTCGAACGGTGCCGGGACCGCGAGCTCGAGCAGATGACCGACCGCCGACGAGACCACGTAGTGGTCGCCTTCGAAATAGTCGCCCTTGCGCGAGAAACCGCCCAGCGCGCGCGCAATGTCCGCTGCGACCGATGGCTTTTCCGCGACGATGAGTTTCTTGGCCATGCGAAAGGCCGCAGAGGATACTCGCAAAGACAGCGCCGGTACAACCGCGGCTCGACGCGAGGTGGCGCGAGGTGCGCGCCAGGCGAAGACCGTCAGCTCAGGCGCTGGTACAGGCCGCCGGGCAATGCCGACACGCGGCCGTCAAGCTCAAGGCGCAGCAGCTCCGCGGTGACGCGCTCGGCCGGCAGGCCGGCGCGCGCGCACAACGCATCGATGTCCACAGGGTCGAAGCCCAAGTGCGGCAGCAGCGGCGATTCCGGCTCCATGGCGGGCGCGAAAGGCGGCCGGGCGCCCCGCGATGCCGCTTCAACGGCGCGCCCGTATACCGCGAGTTCGGCGAGCACGTCCTCTGCCGTCTCGACGAGTTTGGCGCCGGACTTGATGAGCGCGTGGCAACCCCTGGAAAGCGGCGAATGAATCGACCCCGGGATGGCAAACACTTCCCGGCCTTGTTCCGCGGCGGCACGCGCCGTGATCAGGGAACCCGAAGCCAACGCCGCCTCGACCACAAGGCAACCGTGCGCCAATCCGCTGATCAGGCGATTGCGGCGCGGGAAATTCTGTCGCAGCGAAGGCGTTGCCAGAGGCAGTTCCGACAGAAGCAGCCCTTCAGCCGCGATGCGCTCCGCCAGGGCGTGGTTTCGCGCCGGGTAGATGCGGTCAATTCCCGTGCCGAGCACCGCGATCGTTGACCCTGCTGCAGCGAGCCCACCGAGGTGTGCAGCCGCATCGATACCCAGCGCGAGGCCCGAAACGATGGTCAGGCCTGCCGCGCTGAAGGCGCGCGCGAACAGCTCTGCATTGCTCGATCCTTGCGCCGTCGCATTGCGGCTGCCGACCACGGCGAGCGCAGGCCGGTTGAGCAGATCGACGCGGCCGTTACAGTACAGTACGGGTGGCGGGTCGTGGATTTCGAGCAGCAGCTTGGGGTAGGTGGCGTCGGCCAGCGTCACCACCCCGTGAGCGGGTGCCTGTTCCCAACGGAGCGTTTGTTCGACTGCGCGCGCGACGCCGGCGGAGTTCAGCGCGTCGATCACGGTCCCCGGCAGGTAGCGCTCGAGCCGGGAACGATCAGCGCCGACCAAATTTTCCGGAAGCCCGAAATCCGCGAGCAGCCGGCGCAGGGTCGCTGCACCAATACCGGGCGTGAGCGCGAGTTGCAGCCAGCTTGCGAGCCCGCGATCCTCGGTCATGACTCGCGGCCGACGGGGCTAGCCGCCAGACCCTGGCTTGCCGTGCCGTCCTGCCCTTAAGGGG
The DNA here is from genome assembly GCA_001771975.1 of Betaproteobacteria bacterium RIFCSPLOWO2_02_FULL_68_150. Taxonomy (GTDB): domain Bacteria; phylum Pseudomonadota; class Gammaproteobacteria; order Burkholderiales; family SG8-39; genus 2-02-FULL-66-14. The sequence goes on from MERE01000029.1 coordinate 28,700, forward strand.
TCTGGACCAGATCGTGCGCGCGCACGGGCTGCGAGGCTTGCATCACGAGTGCATAGGAAACGCGATCGAAGACTCGAAATACGAACGCGAGCCCATAGCGGTCGCCCGGCACGGTGATCATCGAGTCGGGCGAGCCCTTGGGGCGGGTTGCGTCGGCCACCTGCATTTCATCGCGATAGATCGCGAGCACGTGACCCACGCTGACCCCGTCGGCCTTGCCGCGATTCAGCGTTACGATCGAATGCTTGCCGGCTTCACCGACCTTGGCGATCCCGCCATAAATGGACATCACACGGCCCTTGAGGAGCGTCGCCGGCGCGTGCGGTGCGTAATCGACGATCTGCAGGCCGCCCGCAGGAACCAGGCGGTCGCCGATGCCGATCTCCCGGGTGACGCTCGTGAGCACGACCTTGGCCGGGTCTCCCGTTCGCAGCACGCGCGCCATGCCGAGATAGATGGCTTCGTAGCCAAGCGTGAGCTGTGTATCGGGGTCGATCAGTGGCGCGCCGCGGCGGTAGATGAGCCACGACAGTTCCTTCGAGTCGCCAATTCCGCGCGCATAGGCCACGCCCCCGTTGCCTAGCAAGACGCGGCCGTCTTCAGCGGCGACGATGCTCGGCGCGCGGTCCAGCCCATCGGGTTCTATCACCAGGGGCCGGCTCAGGAACGGCTCGATGAGGTGCGGCGGGATGCTGGGAATCGCGCCCTTGGATGTGGCTTCGGCACGCACGCGCGGCGACAGCTTCACGGTGTCGTCCAGCGCCAGCCGCCCGCGGCTGCGGTCAAGCACGATCACGTTGCCGGGGTAAATTCGGTGCGGATTCTTGATCTGATCTTTATTCAGGTTCCACAACTCCGGCCAGCGCCAGGGCGAATCCGTGAAGCGCTCGGCGATTCCCCAGAGCGTGTCGCCGCGCACCACCGTATAGCGATCCGGGGCGTCCGATTTGAACGCTAGTGCGGTTTTGGGGGCCTGCGCCCAAGTCCCGCCCGCTGCCAGGCTGAGCAGGGCAAAAAGGGTCAATGTGATAAACTTGGCGCTCTGTAGGTGCATGCGGCCCCCCGTTCGTAGGCTGACGTTCCCGGGCTGGGTTGAAAATGATTGTTGGCGACCCAAATGTAGCACAAAGGTTTAGGCGTTGTCTGAAATAGTGCATGTAATCCTTTCAATAGGCAAGTGATTTACTGATTCATGGCGATTCTCAACATCCTGCGCTACCCGGATGCGCGGCTTCACAAGGTTGCATTGCCGGTGACCGTCTTTGACGAGTCTTTGCGCGTCTTGGTGCGCGACCTGACCGAGACCATGTATGCCGCTCCTGGCGTCGGGTTGGCTGCTACCCAGGTGGATGTTCACAGGCAGGTCATCGTGGTCGACGTGTCAGAGCGGCGCGATTCGCCGGTCGTGCTGGTCAATCCGGATGTCGTCGAAGCCTCCGGTGTTTCGGATATCGAGGAAGGCTGCCTGTCGGTTCCCGGCATCTATGAAACGGTGGAACGGGCCGAACGCGTGCGCGTCCGCGGCTACGACCAGAGCGGAAAGTCCTTTACGCTCGAGGCTCAGGGCCTGCTCTCGGTCTGCATTCAGCACGAGATGGACCACCTGAGAGGCAAGGTCTTCGTCGAATACCTGTCGCCCCTCAAGCAGCAACGAATCCGCAGCAAGCTCGCCAAGCAGTTGCGCAAGAGCGCCTGAGCCCTGCTCGCGGCAGGTGCGGCGACGATGCGCATTGTGTTCGCTGGCACTCCCGAATTTGCGGCGCGCTCGCTTGCCGCGCTACTCGCATCGGGACACGACGTTGCGCTTGCGCTTACACAGCCGGAGCGGCCGGCGGCGCGTGGCTTGAAGCCGGTCTCGGGGGCCGTGCAGCGGCTTGCCGAGCAGCGCGGGATCCCGACCTATCGGCCGGCCAGCCTCAAGCCGCCGGAGGTGCAGGAGCGGATCGCCGCCGCGCACCCTGAGGTGTTCGTAGTCGCCGCTTACGGCCTGATCCTGCCGCAGGCGCTGCTCGACATCGCAGCGCGCGGTGCGCTCAACATTCACGCCTCCCTGCTGCCGCGCTGGCGCGGTGCGGCACCGATCCAGCGCGCGATCCTCGCCGGCGACCGCGAGACTGGAATCACGATCATGCAGATGGACGACGGGCTGGATACGGGACCGATTCTCTTGCAGCACGCGCTTGCGGTGACCGCAGACGACGATTCGCAAACGCTGCATGATCGGCTCGCCGAGCTGGGAGCAACCCTGATCGTGGCCGCGCTCGATGCGCTCGCCCGGGGCGAGGCCCGCATTACGCCGCAGCCTCTGAAGGGCGTGAGCTACGCATCGAAGATCGGCAAGGACGAGGCATTGCTGGACTGGAGCCGTCCCGCGGTCGAACTGGAGCGCGCCATTCGCGCGTTCCGCCCTGCACCCGGAGCCCGGACCACGTTGCGCGGCCTAGCCCTCAAGATCTGGTCGGCGCGCAGCGCCGCAGGCGAGGGCGCGCCGGGGACGGTGCTCGAGCCCGGTAGCGCAGCCCTGCGCATCGCCTGCGGCGACGGTGCGCTCGAGGTCCTCGAATTGCAGCGACCCGGCGGGCGGCGACTTGCCGCCCGCGAATTCCTGCGCGGCTTTGCGGTTCGCGTGGGCGAACGTTTTGGCGCCGCTCGCTGAAGCATTGCGCGCCGCGGCGACGGTGGTCGCCCGCGTCGCCTCGGGCCGCAGCCTGACGGCGGAATTGCAGCGCGCCGCGGAAGCCGATGGGTGCGCCGCACCGGCGGCGCTGACGGATCTGTGCTTCGGCACTTTGCGCAGTTTCGGCCGCGTGCAGGCCATCGTGCGCGCGCTGGCGCATCGTGCCGCGGGCGAAACGACGATCGACGCCTTGCTGTGGTGCGCGCTGTACGCGCTCGAATCCCGACGCTACGCCGCATACACGGTAGTGGACCAGGCGGTGCGCGCGTGCGTCGCGCTTGGACACGGGGGCGCGAAGGCCTATGTCAATGCAATGCTGCGCGCTTACCTGCGCCAGCAACGCAGCATCGAAGCGCGATTCGCAGCCGATCCGGTCGCGCGTTGGCAGCATCCGGCGTGGTGGACCGAGCGCGTGCGGGCCGCGTACGCGAAAGAGTGGCAGCAGGTCCTGGCTGCCGGCAATTCGCATCCGCCGATGTGCCTGCGAGTCAACCGGCGGCGGTGCGCGCCCGATGCCTATCTGGCGCGGCTGACGGCAGCGGGGCTCACAGCGCGCCCGTTGGGTGGGGCAGCACTACTGCTCGCCAAACCAGTGCCGACGCTGCGTTTGCCGGGGTTTGCCGAGGGCGAGGTGTCGGTTCAGGATGCAGGCGCGCAACGCGTGCCACAGCTGCTTGATCTGTGCGCGGGACAGCGGGTGCTCGATGCGTGCGCCGCGCCCGGCGGCAAGAGCGCGCATATCCTGGAATCCGCGGATGTGGCGCTGACCGCGCTCGAACTGCAGGCAGGGCGCGCCGAGCACGTGGCGCGCGCTCTGGCGCGCCTGGGACTGGCGGCGGAGGTGCGTACGGCCGATTGCAGCGCGCCCGAAAGCTGGTGGGACGGACGCCCCTACGCGCGCATTCTTGCCGATGTGCCGTGTTCGGGCTCCGGAGTGGCGCGCCGCCATCCGGACATCAAATGGTTGCGCCGCGCCGGCGACCTGGCGGGCTACGCCGCGCGCCAGGCGCGCATCCTGAGGTCGCTTTGGCGCGTGCTCGCGGCGAATGGTAAATTGCTGTATGTCACGTGCTCGGTTTTTCCAGAGGAAAACGACGCCGTGGTCAAGGCTTTCCTTGCGGCAACGCCAGCGGCGCGCGAACTGCCGCTGCCCGACGGCCGGCCATCGCAGTTGCTGCCGTCGCCCGAGCATGACGGCTACTATTTTTCGCTGCTAGAGAAGGCGGCTTGACGCAACGCGCGATGCAGGGCCCCGCCCTCCTGAAGTTCCTGATCGCCGTGCTGTCGTGCGCCGCCATGCTCGCCGCGCGTGCCGATGAAATCGAGGTGCGCGACGTACGCCTGGCCGCGAGCGACGATGGACTGACGCTCGAGGCGGACTTCGCTTTCGATTTGAATCCGCGCCTTGGCGAGATGGTCGCCAACGGCGTGCCAGTCTATTTCGTGGTCGAGTTCGAGTTGACGCGGCTGCGCTGGTGGTGGTTCGACGAGAAGACCGCGGCCAAGCGCATGCAGCTGAGACTTTCCTACCATCCGTTGACGCGCCAGTACCGGCTTTCCACCGGCATGCTGCAGCAGCAGTTTCATTCTCTCGACGAAGCGCTTCACGTCCTGAAACGGGTGCGCAACTGGCTGGTCGTCGATCGTGGGGTGACGCTCGCCGAGGCGAATCACGAGGCCGCGGTGCGAATGCGCCTCGATATCAGTTTGCTGCCGAAGCCCTTCCAGATAAGCGCGATCACCAGCCGCGAATTGCACCTCGAATCGAGCTGGCGGCGGTTTGCGTTCCGCTCACCGCCCGCTGCAGCCGAACCGCTCGACACCCGCGAACCCAGGGAGGCCGGCACGCGATGAGACTGCTGCTGGTGGTCAGTGCGGCGCTGGCGGGGGTATTGCTGTTTCTGCTCGCCACCGCCAGCGCCAACGTCGCGCTGTTCGCGCAACACTACCCGCTGTTGCTCGGTCTGAACGCGGTGCTCGCGGCCGCGCTTGCCGCACTGGTCGCGTGGCAGCTGGTGAGCCTTGCGCGCAAGGTCCGGGCACGCGTGTTCGGCTCGCGGCTGACGCTGCGCTTCCTGCTGCTGTTCGCGCTCATGGCGGTGGTGCCGGGGGCTCTGGTCTATACGGTCTCGGTCCAGTTCCTGGTGCGCAGCATCGAGACGTGGTTCGACGTCAAGGTCGACGCTGCTCTCGAGGGCGGCATGAGCCTTGGGCAGGCGGCAATCGATCAGGTGCTGGGCGAATTGCAGCTCAAGGGAAGGGCCATGGCCCTTGAACTCGCCGAGCGCGCACCGACGCAGCTGCCCCTGCAGTTGAACCGCCTGCGCGAGCAGGCCGGGGTGCAGGAGGCGGTGGTCGTGGCCGGCAGCGGCCGGTTGCTCGCGAGCGCAAGCGCCGAGGTCAGCCAGTTTGTGCCCGAGCTTCCCTCGGCGATGGTGCTGCGCCAAGCGCGCAGCGGCCGCGGCTATGCGACGGTTGACGTTCCCGCCGGCAAGCCGCTCGCACTGCGGGTCGTGCTGCCGATTGCGAGCGGCTCGCTCGCCGACGAGACGCGCTTCCTGCAGCTGCGACAGGCGCTGCCGGAGAGTTTCGCGCGCAGCGCCGCGGCCGTCGAGGCCGCCTACCGCGATTACCGTGAGCTCGCGATCGCGCGCCAGGGCCTCAAGCAGATCTATCTTGTGACGCTCACCCTGGCGCTGACCCTGGCGCTGCTGGTGGCGCTCGCACTGGCGGCGATACTCGCCAGCCGCCTTGCCGAGCCGCTCGCGATTCTCGCCGGCGCCACCCAGGCGGTGGCGCGCGGGGACTTCAGCCGCCAGGCGCCGGTCACGAGCCGGGATGAACTCGGCGTACTCACCGAATCGTTCAATTCGATGACGCGACAGCTCGACGATGCGCGCCGCGTGGTGGAAGCAAACCGCGCGGCCCTGGAGACCGCCAAGGCGCATCTCGAAAATATCCTCGCCAACCTGTCGGCCGGCGTGCTGGTGTTCGACCGCGAACTGCGCGTGTCGATCTCGAATCACGGCGCGCACACGATCCTCGGTACCGAACTCGAACGTTTTGCCGCCAGCATGAAAGGGCAGTTTCTCGAGCACGGCGCGCGCGCGTGGCAGACCGAGTTCGAACTCAAGGGCACGGGCAAGACCGTGATCGCGCGCGGCGCTGCGCTACCCGCCTCGGGCGGCGGCGGGCACGTCCTGGTGTTCGACGACATCACCCAGCTGATCGAGGCACAGCGCGCCATGGCCTGGGCCGAAGTGGCGCGGCGACTGGCTCACGAGATCAAGAATCCGCTGACCCCGATCCAGCTGTCTGCCGAGCGGCTCGAGATGAAGCTTGAAGGCAAGCTCGCGCCCGAAGACGCCGAGGCGCTGCACCGGAGCACCCGCACCATCGTCAACCAGGTCACCGCCCTGAAAGCGATGGCGGACGATTTCCGTGACTACGCCCGTCTGCCGGCGCCCAGACCGACGCAGCTGGACCTCAACGCGCTGGTGCGCGAGGTCCTTACCCTTTACGAAGAGTCGAAGGTGCAGATCAGCGCCCGCCTCGCGCCGGCGCTGCCGGCCGTGGCGGCAGATTCGATCCAGATCCGCCAGGTGATCCACAATCTGGTGCAAAACGCACAGGACGCGCTGGAAAACCGCAAGCAGCCGGGTGCCGAGCCGGCGATCGAGGTGCGTACCGAGCGGGCGGGTGATCGCGTGCTGCTGGCGATATCGGACAATGGCGGTGGATTTCCGGAAGAACTGATGGCACGCATCTTCGAACCCTACGTCACGACCAAGCCGCGCGGCACCGGACTGGGTCTGGCAATCGTCAAAAAGATCGTTGCCGAGCATCACGGCTCGGTGACCATCGACAATCGCCCTGCGCAGGGTGCATCGGTCACGGTAGCGTTGCCGCTGGCCGATGGCGGCGGCATGGCGGCAAGGGCGGCCTAGAGCGATGGCGCAGATTCTGGTAGTGGACGACGAGGTAGGCATCCGCGAGCTCCTTTCGGAGATCCTTTCGGATGAGGGCCATGACGTGCTGCTGGCGGAGGATGCTGACGCAGCGCGCAAGCTGCGCGAACAGCTCCGCCCCGACCTGGTCCTGCTCGACATCTGGATGCCGGACACCGATGGCATCACGCTGCTGAAGGAATGGGCGGCCAGCGGCCAGCTCAGCATGCCGGTGGTCATGATGTCGGGCCACGGCACCATCGAAACCGCGGTCGAGGCGACCCGCGTCGGCGCGCTCGATTACCTGGAGAAGCCGATCGCGCTGCAGCGCCTGCTCGCCACCGTGAAACGCGCCCTGCGCCAGCCGGAAGCGTCGATGCCGCAGGGCCTTTCGCTCACGACCCTCGGGCGCGCCCCGGCACTGGCCGAGCTGAAGAAACGCCTCGCGCAGCTCGCGCAGACCGCCGCCCCGCTGATGCTGCGCGGCGAGCACGGCATGCGGCCCGAGCTGTTTGCACGCCTGTTGTGCGCTCCCGGAGCGCCCTTTGTGGTTGGCGATGGCTCGCTCGCCGAGGCTTCCTCTGAACTGCTCGCGCGCGCCACGGGCGGGATCCTCTTCATACCGGACCTGTCGCGGCTCGGCCGGGTCGAACAGAAGGGTCTCGAGTTCTTGCTGGCGCGCGCCGACCGTCACAAGGCGCGCGTGGTGACGTTTTCGCCGCTTGAGTCGAAGTCGCTGATCGAGAGGCACGAGTTCGATGCCGAGCTGGTGCTGCGCCTCGCCGAGCTGGTGGTCCGCCTGCCGCCGCTGCGCAGCTTCGCCGAGGACGTGCCCGACTTCGCAGCGCTGATGCTGGCACAACTGGTCGAGGCGCGCAGCTGTCCGCCGCGGCGGCTGAACGTGGCCTCGCTCAATGCGCTGCGGCACCATCCCTGGCCCGGTAACCTGGCGGAACTGGAGAGCGTCGTCAGGAACCTGGCTCACTCGGCGCTCGAGGAGGAAGTGCGCCTGGACGACGTCGAGCGTGTACTCTCGGCGCAGGCCACGCCCGCCGCGGCCCCCGAGCTGGCGCTCGATCGCCCGTACCGCGAGGCGCGCGAGGCGTTCGAGCGCATCTATTTCGAGAATCTGCTGGTGCGCGAGCGCGGCAGCATGTCACGCGTCGCCGAGCGCTCCGGCCTGGAGCGCACGCATCTCTATCGCAAACTGAAGGCGCTGGGACTGCCGGTCGGCAGGCGCGAAGAGGCGTGAGGCGCATGCGCTGGGCCATACCGCTGCCGGAGGTGCGCAAGTGAAAATCGTCATCCTGGGTGCGGGCCAAGTCGGCGCCTCGGTCGCCGAGAGCCTGGTGTCCGAGCACAACGACCTTACCGTGGTGGATCTCGATGCGACCCGCCTGCGCGCGCTGCAGGACCGGCTCGACCTGCGCACGGTGACGGGCAGCGCCTCGCACCCCTCGGTACTGGTCGAAGCCGGCATCGAGGACGCCGACCTGCTGGTCGCCGTGACGCAGTCGGACGAGACCAACCTGGTCGCGTGCAAGATCGCGAGCCGGCTGTTCAATGTCCCGCGCCGCATCGCGCGCGTGCGCGCGACCGATTTCCTCAACGACGAGAAGGTGCTCGGCCCGGAGGGTTTCGAGGTCGATCTGTCGATCTGCCCGGAGCAGGTGCTGACCGACTACATCGTGAAGCTGGTCGAGTTTCCGGAAGCGCTGCAGGTGCTCGATTTCGCCGGCGGGCGGGTCAGCCTGGTTGCGGTGCGCGCCTACCGCGGCGGGCCACTGGTCGGGCATCCGATCAGGGACTTGCGCCAGCATATCCCGGGCGTCGACACGCGCGTCGTCGCAATCTTCCGCAAGGACGCCGCCGTGGCGCCCGACGGCAACACCGCGATCGAGGCCAATGACGAGGTCTTCTGTCTCGCCGCGACCAAGGACATCCGGCAGGTGATGCGCGAGCTGCGGCGCATGGACCAGCCGGTGAGGCGCGTCATGATCGCGGGCGGCGGCAACATCGGCTTGCGTCTGGCGCGCGCGCTCGAGGACGACTACTCGGTGCGCATCATCGATCACAACAAACGGCGCTGCGAGATGCTCGCCGCCAAACTGGATCGCGCGCTGGTGCTCAACGGCGACGGCACCGACGAGGAACTGCTCGAGCAGGAGAGCATCGGCGAGATGGATCTGTTCGTCGCGGTCACCAATGACGACGAGAACAACATCATGAGTTCGCTGCTGGCCAAGCGCCTGGGGGCACGCCGCGTGGTGGCGCTCATCAACCGCCGCAGCTACGTCGACCTGCTGCAGGGGGCGCAGATCGACATCGCGATCTCGCCCGCGCAGGCGACCATCGGCAAGCTGCTCGCGCACGTGCGCCGCGGCGACGTGGTCGCGGTGCACAGCTTGCGCCGGGGCGCCGCCGAGGCGCTCGAGGCGGTCGTGCACGGCGATCGCGATTCGTGCCGCCTCACCGGCCGGCGCATCGAGGAGATCGAGCTGCCGCCCGGCACCAACATCGGCGCCATCGTGCGCGGCGAGGAAGTGCTGATGGCGCACCATGACACGCGCATTCTTGCCGAGGATCACGTCATCGTCTTCGTCACCGACAAGAAGATCCTGCCCCGGGTCGAGAAGCTGTTCCAGGTCGGCGCGCGGTTTCTCTAGGAACGCCACGCGGCATGCGCATCAACGCGGTTATCAACTACCTCGGGCGCGTGGTCATCCTCTTTTCGGCATGTCTGACGGTGCCATTCGGATTTTCCTTGCTGCTCGACGACGGCGCGCTGCACGCCTACGACGAGGCGATCGTCGCAACGCTGGTGGCGGGAAGCGCGCTGTGGGCGGCCACGCGCCGCGCGCGCGAGGAACTCCGGGTGCGCGACGGCTTCCTGCTGGTGGCGCTGGTCTGGACCGTGCTGCCGGCATTCGCCGCGCTGCCGCTGTTCATCTACCTTCCCGCGATGTCCTTCACGGATGCCTATTTCGAAGCGGTGTCGGGCCTCACGGCGAGCGGTGCCACCGTGCTGTCCGGCCTCGACCAGCTTCCGCCGTCGCTCAATCTGTGGCGCGGCTTCATGATCTGGCTCGGGGGCATGGGGGTGATCGTACTCGCCGTCGCGATCATGCCGCTTCTTGGCGTCGGCGGCTCCCAGCTTTACAAGGCGGAAACACCCGGTCCGATGAAGGACACCAAGCTCACGCCGCGCATCGCCGAAACAGCGAAAGGATTGTGGCTCGTGTACTTCGCCCTCACGATGCTGTGCGGTCTGGCCTATCGCTGGGCCGGTATGAACTGGCTCGATGCGCTGATGCACGCGTTCACGACCATGGGATTGGGAGGCTTCTCGACCCACGACGCGAGCTTCGCGTACTGGAATTCGCCGAAGATCGAGCTGGTGGCCGTGGTCTTCATGCTGATTGCGGGCGTGAATTTCGCCACTCACTTCCTCGCGTGGCGCAAGCTGTCGCTGCAGCCGTACCGGCGTGACCCGGAGGCCTCGGTCTACGGGCTGGTGCTGGTCGCCTCCGTGGTCGGCATCGCGCTCTATCTGCGCGCGATGGAGGTCTATGCCGATTTCTGGACCGCGCTGCGCTTTGCCGCGTTCAACGTCGTCTCGATCGCGACCACCACGGGTTATGCCAGTACCGACTACAACCTATGGCCGATCTTTGCGCCGCTGTGGATGCTGTTCCTGTCCAGCTTCGTGAGCTGCTCGGGCTCGACGGGCAGCGGCGTCAAGATGGTCCGCGCCCAGATCCTGTTCAAGCAGAGCTTCCGCGAACTCCTGCGCATCATCCATCCGAAGCTCTACCGCCCGGTGAAGCTCTCCGGCCACGCGGTCGAGAATAACGTCGTGTTCGCGGTGCTCGCCTATGCCTTCGTCTATATCTCCTGCCTCAGCCTGGGTACGCTCGCCCTGACCGCGAGTGGACTGGACGCGGTCACCGGGTTATCGGCGGCGGTGGCCTCGATCAACAACATGGGCCCCGGATTGGCACGGGTGGGGCCGGCGGCGACCTACGCGGGGCTCAGCGATTTCCAGACCTGGATCTGTACCTTCCTGATGCTGCTCGGCCGGCTGGAGCTGTTCACGCTGCTGGTGGTGCTCACGCCTGCATTCTGGCGCAAGTGATGCCCCGCCGCGGGCCCGGCTACCGCTTTTTTTTCTTCACCCGTTGCGGACGCTTCTTGCCGTAGCTGCCTTTGTAGATCTTGCCCTTGCGGGTGCGCTTGTCGCCCTTGCCCATCGCGATTCTCCCTAGGTGGATACGCCGGAAATTATATCGGCCGGCTCGTACGCCAGGTAAGGCGCCAGCCAGCGTTCGGCCTCGCCGAGGTCCATGCCTTTGCGCCGCGCATAGTCCTCGGCCTGGTCGCGGCCGATTTTTCCGACCGCGAAGTAGCTTGCCTCGGGGTGCGAGAGATAGAACCCCGACACCGAAGACGCCGGCAGCATCGCGTACGACTCGGTGAGCCGCATGCCGGCGTTGGCGGCTGCATCGAGCAGCTCGAACAATGGCCCTTTTTCGGTGTGGTCCGGACAGGCGGGATAGCCGGGCGCGGGCCGGATGCCGCGGTAGCCTTCCGCGATCAGCGCCTCGCGCGTGAGGCGCTCGTCGGCCGCATAGCCCCAGAACTCGCGTCGCACGCGCTCGTGCAGGTGCTCGGCGAATGCTTCCGCGAGCCGGTCCGCGAGCACTTTCAACATGATCGCGCCGTAATCGTCGTGCTGTGCCTCGAGCTCGGCGATGCGCGCGTCGAAGCCGCCGGCGCAGACGGCAAACGCGCCGACATGATCCGGCACGCCTGAACTCATCGGCGCGACGAAATCGGCCAGGCACAGGTTGGGTCGCCCGGCGGGCTTGTGGTTCTGCTGGCGCAGGTTGTGCCAGGTCATGAGTAGGCGCCGGCGCGCTTCGTCGGCGTAGATCTCGATGTCGTCGCCACCGACCTGTGCCGCCGCAAACAGTCCGTATACGCCGTCGGCGCGGATCCAGTGTTCCTGGACAATGCGGTCGAGCGTTTGCAAGGCCTCGGCGCGCAGCTTTCTCGCGGCCTCGCCGACCACCGGGTCTTCGAGGATCCCGGGATAGGGTCCGGAAAGTTCCCAGGCCTGGAAGAACGGCGCCCAGTCGATGTAGGGGACGAGCTTCTCAATCGGATAATCCGCCAACCGTGCGATACCGAGGCGGCGCGGCCGCGGCGGCGCATAGCTCGCCCAATCGGTCTTCAGGCCGCGCCGGCGCGCCTCGGCGAGCGAATGCAGCGGCGCGGGTCCTTTCTTGGCCGCGTGCTGGGCGCGAATGCGGTCGTAGTCGGCGCGTACCGAGGCGGCGAAGGCCGTGTGCCCAGCCTCCGAGAGCAGGCTCTGCACCACCGGCACGCTGCGCGAGGCGTCGGGCACGTACACCACCGGTCCCGAATAAGCCGGCGCGATCCTGACTGCGGTGTGCGCACGCGAGGTGGTGGCGCCGCCGATGAGCAACGGCACGCGCAAGCCTCGCCGCTCCATCTCGCGCGCCACATGCGCCATTTCCTCGAGCGACGGGGTGATCAGCCCCGACAGGCCGATGGCGTCGGCATGCTCGCGCTGCGCGACCTCCAGGATCGTCTGCGCCGGCACCATGACGCCGAGATTCACCACGTCATAGTTGTTGCACTGGAGCACGACGGCGACGATATTCTTGCCGATGTCGTGCACGTCGCCTTTCACGGTGGCGATCACCAGCTTGCCCTTGGCGCGCCCGGCGCTGCCGCTCAGCGCCTTTTCCGCCTCGATGAACGGCACCAGGTGCGCCACCGCCTGCTTCATGACGCGCGCCGACTTGACCACTTGCGGCAGGAACATCTTGCCGGCACCGAACAGGTCGCCGACCACGTTCATGCCTTCCATGAGCGGACCTTCGATCACCTCGATCGGACGCGCGTACTTGCGGCGCGCCTCCTCCGTGTCCTCGACGATGTGGCTCGTAACGCCATTCACCAGGGCGTGCACCAGGCGCTCCTCCGCCGTGCCCTTGCGCCAGGCACCGTCTTCGCGCTCCACCTTGGTGCCGCCCTTCACGGTGTTGGCGTATTCGACCAGGCGTTCCGTGGCGTCGGCGCGCCGGTTGAAGATGACATCCTCGACCCGCGCACGCAGTTCCGGCTCGATCTGCTCGTAGACGCCGAGCTGACCGGCGTTGACGATGCCCATCGACATGCCGGCGGCCACGGCGTGGTACAGGAACGCGGTGTGCATCGCCTCGCGCACCGCGTCGTTGCCGCGAAACGAGAACGACAGATTGGACACCCCGCCAGAGACGTTGGTGTGCGGCAGGTGGGCGCGGATCCAGCGCGCCGCCTCGAGAAAGTCGACGCCGTAGCGGGCGTGCTCCTCCAGGCCCGTGGCGAGCGCGAAAATGTTCGGATCGAAAATGATGTCCTCGGCCGGGATACCGGCGCGCGCACTGAGCAGCTCGTAGGCGCGGCTGCAGACCTCGATGCGGCGCTCGAGCGTATCGGCCTGGCCGCGCTCGTCGAACGCCATCACCACCACGGCGGCGCCGTAGCGCCGCGCGAGGCGCGCCTGGCGCAGGAACTCGGCCTCCCCTTCCTTCAGGCTGAGCGAATTCACGATGCCCTTGCCCTGCAGGCACTTGAGGCCGGCTTCGATCACCGACCACTTGGAGGAATCGACCATCACCGGCACGCGCGCGATATCCGGTTCGGATGCAATCAAACTCAAAAACGTCGTCATGGCGCGCTCCGAGTCGAGCATCGCCTCGTCCATGTTGACATCGATTACCTGCGCGCCGTTTTCGACCTGCTGGCGCGCAACCGACAGCGCATCCGCATAATTGCCGGCGAGCACGAGCCGGGCGAACGCCTTGGAGCCGGTGACATTGGTGCGCTCTCCGATGTTTACGAAAAGCGAGCCCTCCCCTACATTAAGCTGCTCAAGGCCTGCGAGGCGAAGCATTTTGGGTCGCTGCGGGAGCACGCGCGGCGCAACGTCGCGCACGGCCTCGGCGATGGCGCGGATATGCTCCGGCGTCGTGCCGCAGCAGCCGCCGACCAAGTTGAGAAACCCGGCGCGCGCCCACTCGCCCATCTGGCGCGCCATCGACTCCGGCGTGTCGTCGTATTCGCCGAAGGCGTTCGGCAACCCGGCATTGGGATAGCAGGAGACGTGGGTTTCGGCAATCGCCGACAGCTCCTCGACGTATTGCCGCAGCTCCTTGGCGCCGAGCGCGCAGTTCAGCCCCACTACCAGCGGGCGCGCGTGGCGCACCGAGTTATAGAACGCTTCGGTAGTCTGGCCGGAAAGGGTGCGCCCGGAGGCGTCCGTGATCGTTCCCGAGACGACCAGTGGCACGCGCACGCCGCGTTCATCGAACAGGCCCTCGATGGCGAACAGCGCTGCTTTCGCGTTGAGCGTGTCGAACACGGTTTCCACCAGCAGCAGATCGACACCGCCATCGAGCAGCGCACGCGCCGCTTCGCGGTAGGCGGCGACGAGCGCGTCGAAGCTGATGCTGCGGAAACCGGGGTCGTTGACGTCGGGCGAGATGGACGCGGTCTTCGAGGTCGGTCCGAGCGCGCCGGCGACAAAGCGCTGGCGCGATGCATCGCGGCGCTGTGCCTCGGCGGCGGCCTCCCTCGCCAGGCGCGCCGCGGCGAGATTGATGTCGTAGGCGAGCGCTTCCATGCCGTAGTCGGCGAGCGACACGCGCGTCGCGTTGAAGGTGTTGGTTTCGACGATGTCCGCTCCGGCGTCGAAATAATCCAGGTGGATGCGGCGCACCAGGTCGGGTTGCGTCAAGACCAGCACGTCGTTGTTGCCACGCAGTTCGCGCGGCCATTCGCGGAAGCGCTCGCCGCGGAACTGCTCTTCGCTGAGCCGCTCGCGCTGGATCATGGTCCCCATCGCACCGTCGAGGACCAGGATCCGCGCCGCGAGCAGGGCATTCAGCTGGGTGGTGACCTCAGGCAGGTTCATCCGTTGCTCGAAAACGAAAAACGCCCGCTCAGCGTTACGCAGAAACGGGCGCCCTGGAGACGGGAGAGAAGTCTCCCGCACTTTGCCACGCGTCTCTTTAGCCGCATTTATAGTGCGCCCGCAAGCTGAACGTCAAATCGGCGCCAGCACGCAGTCTGCCCGGGAAGTCCTTCGCCGTCAACCGCTTAGGCGCCGTTTGCGGCGTATAATGCTTGCCTCGCATGGATCACCTCGAACCCAATGCTGCGGCGGAATTCCTGCACCGGCACCCCGACGCGCTGTTCGTCGATTGCCGCAGCGAGATGGAGTACCTGTTCGTCGGACACCCGGCCGGCGCGCTGCACGTTGCCTGGAACGATGGACCGGACTGGGACGTCAACCCGCATTTCGTAGGCCAGGTAAAGAAGCTCGCCGGCACCAATCACACCACGCGTCCGATTCTGCTCATCTGCCGCAGCGGCAACCGCTCGCAGGAGGCGGGCGCGGCGCTCGAGCGCGCGGGCTTCACCCAGATCTACAACGTGGTGCATGGTTTCGAGGGCGAACTCGACGAGCAGCATCATCGCGGCACCGTCGCCGGTTGGCGCCGGGAGGGGTTGCCGTGGGAACAGTGCTAGCCCGCGCGATCCGGTGAATTCGCGCCGCGCCGACTGACCGATTCGATTCGCCCGGCGCGACGGGCAGTTGGATCCTGATTTGCGCAATGTATCCGCCCGCCCATGTTGCCTGGTCGGTCTGGGCGCTTGGCGCCGCGCTCTACCTCGCCGGGTTTTTCCAGCGCGTCGCACCGGCCGTCATGACGCAGGAACTGATGGCGGAGTTCGCCATCGCGGCAGCCGGCCTGGGCAACCTCTCGGCGTTCTACTTCTACAGTTACGTCGCGATGCAGATTCCGACCGGCCTGATGGTGGACCGCTTCGGCGCGCGCCGCGTCCTGAGCGGCGGCGCGGCGATCGCCGCACTGGGCAGTTTGCTGTTCGCGCTGGCGCCCGATCTTGCGCTGGCCAACCTGGGCCGGTTCCTGATCGGCGGCTCGGTCGGCGTGGCGTGGGTCGGAACCCTGAAGCTCGCCGGGCACTGGCTGCCGCCCCAGCGCTTCGCGCTGGCAAGCGGTCTGTCGCTCGCGGCGGGGATGGCGGGCGCCGTGAGCGCCGGGGTGCCGCTGCACTGGGCGGTGGGAGAGTTCGGCTGGCGTCCGGTCATGCTGTTTGGCGCGCTGGCGATCGCTCTGGTCTGCACGGCCATCTGGTGGCTGGTGCGCGACGATCCGTCGGAGCGCGGCTATCGCGGCTACGTCCTCGCGCAGCCGCTCGCCGGCGAACGGCCATCGCTCTGGCGCGGACTCGCGGAAGTGCTGCGCTATCGCAACAGCTGGCTCGTGTTTCTCGCGCCGCAAGGCGTCACTGGCGCGACGCTGTCGTTCGGCGGTCTCTGGGGCGTGCCCTACCTCGTCTCGGTGTATGGGTTTTCCACCCAGCGCGCCGCGTTCTATTGTTCCGCGCTCATGCTGGCGTGGGCCTTGGGCGGCCCCGTGTTCGGTGCGATGTCCGATCGGCTGCGCGAGCGCAAGCCGCTGTATGCGCTCGGCGCCTTTTCGGCGCTCGCGCTGTGGTCGATCGTGATCCTCGCACCGCGCCCCTTGGGGCCCAACGTCCTGCTCGCGCTGCTGCTGGCGGTGGGGTTTTCTTCCGGCTGCATGGTGATCGGCTTCGCCTTCGCCAAGGAGTCCGTGCCGGCACGCTATACGGGCACCGCGACCGGGGTCGCCAACATGGGCTCGATGGCCGGCGCGATGCTGCAGCAACCGCTCATCGGCTGGATCCTCGATCTGAATTGGAACGGCGCGCTGGTCGCCGGCGCGCGCGCGTATGACGCGCCCGCCTTCGCCGCCGGTTTCAAGCTGGTGCTCGTCTGGCTCGCAGTGTCGTTCGCCGCCGCGCTCGCGACCCGCGAGACGCACGCGCGCCAGTGCCCGTAAAATGGGCTGAATGGACGCGCCCGGACCCAATTCCATCGTCGGCGTCTTCCGCTGCGAGGTGCACTGGAGCGACTGCGATCCGGCGGGGATCATCTTCTACCCCACCTATTTCCGCTGGTTCGACAGCGCCACCTGGGCCTTCTTCGGCTCGGTCGGGCACGGCATCAAGGCGATGATCGAGAGCGGCAGGGTGATGCCGGTGGTCGGCGCGGAGTGCGAATTCGTCACGCCGGCCGAGCCGGGCGATCACTGCGAGGTGCGCTCGCGCATCCGCCGCTGGGGCGGCAAGTCGTTCGTCATTGCGCACGAGGTGGTCCGCTCCGACGGCACGCTGCTCTCGCGCGGCTCGGAGACGCGGGTCTGGGGAAAACACGTCGCCGGTCCGGGTTCGCCCATGAAGGGCCAGGTCATCAGCGAGGAATTGAAGGCGCTGTTTCGCAGCGCGTAGCGCGCGGCGGCGCCGCTTGCGCTCAGGGCTCGGCGTCGGGCTGCCGCGACGGCTGCGCGCGTTCGAAAGCCTCAAGCTTCATGCATTCGTCGAACACGCGCATCACCGTCCTATGCGGACCGAGATCGCAGTCGTAGCGCTTGGCGTTGAAGATCTGCGGCACCAGACAACAGTCGGCCATGGTCGGCGTGTCGCCGTGGCTGAACCTTCCGGCCTTCCCGACCAGTTCGGCCTCGAGCTTGGCGAGGCCGTCGGCGATCCAGTAACGATACCAGGCGCTCACTTGCGCCTCATCCTGCCCCAAGTTCTTGCGCAGATAGGTGAGCGTGCGCAGGTTGTTGAGCGGATGGATCTCGCAGGCGACGAGGAGCGACAGGCTGCGCACTCGCGCACGCTCGAACGGGACCCGCGGCAGCAGCGGCGGGCTGGGATGCGTTTCTTCGAGGTATTCGATGATGGCGAGCGATTGCGTGAGCAGTCGTCCGCCGTCCTCGAGCGTCGGTACCAGTTGCTGCGGGTTGCACGCGATGTATTCGAGGTCCCGGTGCTCGCCTTTGGCAAGGTGCACGAACGCCGGTTCGTAGGCGAGGCCCTTGAGCTCGAGCGCAATGCGCACGCGGAACGCGGCGGAGCTGCGGAAAAACGTGTAGAGCTTCACAGCGCAGGAGCGATCTTTACAATCAGTTCACCGACGCCGTCGATGCCGGCGTGCAAGGCGTCGCCGGGACTGACCGGCCCCACGCCTGCGGGCGTGCCGCTGAAGATCAGGTCGCCGGGCTCGAGCGTGTAGTACTGCGAGAGATACTCGATCTGCTCGGGCACCGACCAGATCATGTCGGCGAGGTCCGCGCGCTGGCGCTCCTTGCCGTTTACCGTGAGCCAGATCGCGCCCTTCCCCGGATGGCCGATGCGCGCCGCCGGCGCGAGCGCGCCGCACGGCGCCGCCTCGTCGAAATCCTTGCCGAAATCCCACGGCCGGCCCTTGGCCTTGCCGATCTGCTGCAGATCGCGCCGCGTCATGTCGAGGCCGACTGCGTAGCCGAAGATGTGCTCGTTGGCGTTGCGCGCTGCGATGCGCCGGCCCTGGCGCGCGATCGCGACCACCATTTCGGTTTCATAGTGGTAG
>MERE01000030.1 GCA_001771975.1 Betaproteobacteria bacterium RIFCSPLOWO2_02_FULL_68_150
GAAGGCCTGGGGCGCCGCCGTGAGCGTGACCACGCCGAAGCGAAACGGCAGGCGCAGCCTTACGTCCCGCTCGAACAGATCGATCGCCGCGACTTCGAATTTCACGCCGTCGCAGTGCGCGGTTCGCGTCACCAGCGGATGGCGTGCTGCGTCAGCACGTCGCGCGCAGTATCCGGATTGAGCGTCGGGTCGTGGTGGATCACCAGCACGCCGTCCCGGGTGATCGCGATGTCGAGTTCGAGCGTGCTCACGCCGAGCGCGAGTGCGCGCTCGAACGCGGGCAGCGTGTTCTCTGGCGCCAAACCGCGCGCGCCGCGGTGGCCCTGCAGATCGAACGCGTGGACGGTGGTGACGGCCAGCACGGCCAACAGGGCAGCGGTCAATCTCAAGTCTCGAGCGCCTCCAGGATTCCCTTCACGTAGCCGATCGCGCGCGCCGCGGCACCGGGCCCGTCGGGCACATAGTCGAACGGCTCGACCGCAATGTCGCCGGCGTAGCCATGGCGCACCAGCGCCGCGAGCAGCGGCGCGAAGCGCTGCTCGCCCTGGCCCGGCCCGCGCCGGTTGCGGTCGTTCAACTGCACGTGCGCGATCATCCCCGCCGGCAGCCAGTGGTCGACGAGCGCCGCGAGGGGCGCCGTTTCCATGCGCCCGGCGGCGCTGCAATCGAGCATGCTGCGCACCGCGCGGCTGCCGATCGCTTCGACCAGCGCAGCGGCCTCGGCGAGCGTATTGATGAGCGGCGTCTGGTCCGCCGCGAGCGGCTCGATGCAGTAGACGATGCCCGCCTTCTCGGCGCGCTCGGCCACCGCGGCGAAGCACTCGCGCGCGCGCGCCAGCGCCGCCGCCTTGCTGTCGCCCGCGTCGACCCGGCGCTGATGCGGCGAGCCGTGCACCAGGTAGCGCCCGCCGAGCTCGGCGCACTGCTCGACCAGCGCGAGCATCACCTCGACTGTCCTGCGCCGTACCGCATCGTCGCGCGTAGAGATCGACAGGCCAGGCGGCTTGATCAGCAGCCAGTGCAGGCCGGTGATCGCAACCCCGGCATCCGCGGCTGCGGCGCGCGCGGCCGCGATCTGCGCGCTGCCCAGCCGGTGCGGCTCCTCCGACAGCGTGTACGGCGCGATCTCCAGCCCGTCGTAGCCGAGCTTGGCGGCGTACTCGCACTGCTTCGGAAACGGCATCGGCGCGATGACTTCGTTGCACAGGGCGATGCGCATGGGCCTACTTTCTCAGGTAGCCGAGCACCAGCTCGATCATATGCCGCAGCCGCTCGGCCTTGTGCCGCGGCGCGAGCAGCGGCCGGCGGAAGATGGTCGACAGGGTATGGCGGTTTCCCAGGTAGAAGTAGCCGAGCCCGGCAATCGAGATATAGAGCTGCACCGGGTCGACGCCGCTCCGGAACTTGCCGGCGGCTACGCCACGCCGCAGCACCTCGCGGATCGTGGCGACAAAAGGCGAATGCATGGCGGCGATGTGCTGCGAGCGTTTCAGGTGGCACGCCTGGTGCAGGTTCTCGGTGCTGAGCAGCGTCAGGAACTCCGGGTGCGCGAGGTAATAGTCCCAGGTGAACCTCACCAGCCGCCGGATCGCCTCCTGCGGTTCGAGATCGGCGAGGCGCAGCTCGTGCTCGGCCGAGCGGATGCGCGCGTACGCCGCCTCGAGCACGGCGAGGAACAGCTCGTCCTTGTTGCCGTAGTAGTAGTACAGCATGCGCTTGTTGGCGCCGGCGCGCGCCGCGATGCGGTCGACGCGCGCGCCGCCGAGCCCGTGGCGCGCGAACTCATCGGTCGCGGCCTTCAGGATCCGTTCCTGATTGCGCTCCGGGTCGCGCGGGCTGCCGTGCATCGGAGTCTCAATCGACTTTGGCGCCGGTGTCGCGCGCGATCCCGCCGATCTTGGCGACTTCGTCGGCCAGGAACCGGCCAAGCTCCTCGGGCGTCCCGGTCGCGGCGTCGGTGCCGAACGACAGGAAACGCGTCTTCATTTCCGGCAGTGCCATCGCCTTCACGATCTCGGCGTTGAGACGCTGCACGATTTCGCGCGGCGTGCCGGCGGGCGCGACCACCGCCTGCCAGGTGGACACCGCAAACCCGGGGAGCGCCGTTTCGCCGAGCGTCGGCAGCTCGGGCGCAACCGCCGAGCGCGTCGCGGTGGTCACTGCCAGGGCGCGCAGCCTGCCCGACTTGACGAGGTTGATCACGTCCGAAATGTTGGCGAACATCACGTGCGCGTTGCCTGCCAGCAGGTCCTGCACCGCGGGCGGGCCGCCCTTGTAATGCACGGTCACCCAGTCGAGGCCGGCTGCCTGCTTGAACATCTCGCCCGCGAGCCTGGTCAGCGTGGCGGCGCCCGGCGAGGCCATGTTGAGCTTGCCCGGGTTGGCTTTCGAGTGGGCCACCAATTCCGCCGGCGTCGTTGCCGCCACCGCCGGATGCACGACGACGATGATCGGCACGGTGGCGACGAGCGAAACCGGCGCGAAGTCTTTCACCGGGTCCCAGCCGAGCTTGGGGAAGAATGCCGGGCTGGTGGCGAACGAAGTCGCGGCCATGAGCAGCGTGTAGCCATCGGCAGCGCTGCGGGCGACGAACTCGGCGCCGATGTTGCCGCTCGCGCCCGGCTTGTTGTCGACCACGATCGGCTGTCCGAGCGCGGCGGCCAGCTTTTCGCCGAGCGCGCGCGCGGCGAGGTCGGTAGAGCCACCCGGCGGGAACGCGACCACCATGCGGATCGGCTTGGTCGGGTAGCGCTGCGCGATTGCAGACGTTGCGCACAACATCAGGAGCAGGATTACAAGGCGTTTCATAGCGCGTACCTCTTCAGTTTGACTTCATCGATTTCGATGCCGAGCCCCGGGGCATCCGGGACTCTCGCCGTCTGCCGCTCGATCGGGAAGGGCTTGGCGAGGTAATCCGCGGCGATGAACTGCGGCCCGTTCAGGTCCACCGGGTCGGCGATGCCGTAGGCGGCGAACAGGTGCACCGAGGCGGCGAAGCCGATCGGCGCGTCCATCAGCCCCGAGCCGATCAGCTTCAGGCCCGCGTTGAGCGCGAGGTCGCACATCTGCCGCGCGTAATGGATGCCGCCCACCTTGGAGACCTTGATCGCGAGCGCTTCGACCGCTTCGCGCCGGATCAGCTCGATCACGAACGGGATGCCCATCGCCGCCTCGTCGAGCGCGATCGTCAGCGTGGTGGCCTGCAGGAGTTTTCGCATCGCGTACACGTCGCACATCGGCACCGGCTGCTCGAAGAGCTGGATGCCGAGGCGCTCGAGAGCCCGCGCCATGCGTATCGCCTCATCGAGCGTGTAGCCCTGGTTCGCATCCGGCCAGACGCAGGCGCCGGGCGCCGTCTCGACCACCGCGCGCACGATCTGTGCATCGAGCGCCTTGTGATGCCCGACCTTGACCTTGAAGCCCTGGTAGCCTTCGGCAAGGCCATCGCGCGTGATCTGCGCGGCCGCCTCCGGCGTCGCCGCAGAAACCAGCCGCGCGAGTTTCACGGACGATGCGCGCCTCGCGCCGAGCCAGTCCTGCAACGGGATGCCGAGCCGCTTGCACAGCAGATCGTGCAACGCGATGTCGAGCGCCGCCTTGGCGATCGGCTGCCCCGGATCGATGCCGCTCGCCAGTTCGCTGTTCATCTTCGCGTGCGCGCCGGCAATGTCGAACACCTCGTGTCCGATCAGCGCCGGCGCGAGGTACTCGCGGATCGAGCTGACGCAGGACTCGAGCGTCTCGGCCGACCAGCGCCGCGACGGCCCGGCCTCACCCCAGCCGACCCGGCCGTCGATGTCAGTCATTTTCACGAGCGCGACCCGTTTGCCCTCCTCCAGGGTGCGCGAGGGACCGCGCGGCAGGGTCAGCACCGCCTTCATCGGCAGCCGCAGCGGAAACACCTCGATCTTTTCGATGCGCATGCTCTAGCGGTAGTTGAGGAACACGGGACTGGTCCACGCCATGTGGCCATTTTTCTGCCGTGCGCGCAGGTAAACGTGCGAGCGCCCGTCGGGCACGGCGAGCGAGCAGCGGCCTTCGAGCGATGCACAGGCCCGCGGCACGAGCCGGTGCCACTGATAGCTTTCCCCGGGAAACGGCCCGGTCTGCAAATTGTGCGAACCCTGGTACAGGTCGGCGAGCCGCGTCTTCGACACTTGCGTCACCGGCGCGCTGAGCGCGAGTTCGACGCTGTCCTCGGGACGCGCGACCAGCTCCAGCACCACGCTCTGGTTCGGGTTCTCGCGGTACGCATTGCGGCGCGAGGTATACGAGCCGATCTGCAGCGCGGCGCCGCCGCGGCGCTCGAAGCGATGGCGGCGCTGCTCGTCGAAAGGCATCGACTGCAGGCAGGGAAAGTAGCGCTCGATCCGGCCGCCGGTCAGCTTGATCTCCATCGCCCAGTCGCACACGCGCTCGAGCGCGAGCGCGCCCCAGGGACCCCAGCCCCATTCGAGCCGCAGCTGGATCGGCTGCGCGAAAGCCACCGCCATGGAAGTCTGCTCCTCGGCGAACGCGCGGTGCACCACGCGCCCGTCCTGGATGATCTCTACGATGTCCAGTTCGTCGCGCCCGCGCACCGCGAAGGACACCTCGACCTCGCGGCCGGCACCGATGCTCGCGCCCATGGTCGCGCCCTCGACCGCGAAATCCACCTCGATGCGATCGCCGGTCAGCGCATAGGTGCGGCGCGCCCGGATCGCCTCGAGAATCGCGGCGCGCGTCAGCTCGGCGGCGAGCACCGCCATCAGTCCTTCGCCGTAGGCGCCGGGAAAACCGGCGTGATCGTCGGACGAGGCGACGAAACCGAAGCGCAGCCCCTGCGCGAGCGCGGCGCGCACCGTGTTCGCGGTCTCGCGCCCGCCCATCGAATGGCTGAAGTAGGGATAGGGACCGCGGTCGTCCTCCGCGTTGCCATGCTCGGAATAGATCTCGACCACCGGGGTGCAATCCTCGCGGAACACCTCCCAGTTGACGCCGCGCTGGCCCGTCGGATAGGCGAGATGGTGCGGGATCATGAGCGCGCCCTCGTCGAGGCAGAAATGGCGCAACTGCTCCGGATCCGCGGTGTAGTGCAGCGGCCGGTGGTCGCGCGGGAACACCACGCACTGGTCGCCCCAGCGCGAAGAATGCCACTCGAAGCCGAGGAAGGCGCAGAACTCGCCATCGCGGTTGCCCTCCGCGATCACCTGCTGCACCCGCGGCCAGGTATCCCTGAGGCGCTTGAAGCCGTCGATCCAGTGGCGCTCTCGCTCACCCTGCAGGGCAGGCAGGTCGTGCCAGGCCGAATGCCCGGTGAAAGCGAAAAAATCCAGGTGCGTGCGTGCGATTTCGAGCGAGCGCTCGATCGAGCCCGCGCCGTAGCCATGCGCATTGTGGTTGTGGATGTCGCCGAACAGCGTGCGGTAGCGACCGGCCACGTTCACTCCAGGCCGAGCAGCTTGTAGATGCGGCGCGTGTACTCGCCGAAGCGCTCGTGCGTCTTGAGGTCGAGCGTCCTCGGGTACGGCAGATCGATCTGAAAATTGTCCGCCATGCGCGCAGGTCCCGCGGTGAACACCACCACGCGGGTGCCGAGGAACACCGCTTCCGAGATGCCGTGCGTGACGAAGATGATGGTCTTGCCCGCCTCCTTCCAGATGCGCAGCAGCTCCAGGTTCATCTTCTCGCGCGTCAGCGCGTCGAGCGCGCCGAAGGGCTCGTCCATCAGCACCAGCTTCGGGTCGTGCACCAGCGAGCGCGCGATTGCGGCGCGCTGCTGCATGCCGCCGGAAAGCTCGTAGGGATACTTGTCTTCGCTGCCGCTCAGGCCGACGAGCGCGAGCAGAGCGCGCGCCCGCTCGCGCGCCGCGGCCATCGGCAGCCCGAGGATCTCGGCCGGCAGCAGCACGTTCTCGAGGATGCGGCGCCACTTCAGCAAGAGCGGCGCCTGGAACACCATGCCGACGTCGCGCGCCGGGTCGAAGGAGTGCGCGCCGCTGCCGATGCGCACCTCGCCGCCGTCGTGCGCATGCAACCCGGCGAGGAGCTTGAGCAGCGTCGACTTGCCGCAGCCCGAAGGTCCGACCAGCGACACCAGCTCACCCGCCATGACGTCGAAGGTAGCGTCCGAGATCGCCGCGTGCTCGGTCTTGCCGCGCCGATAGACCTTTCTGACGCCCGCGAGGTGGATGAAGGGCTCGGCGCTCAATCGAGCCTCGCATCCTTGACCACCAGCCAGCGCTCGAGCGCGAGCACCGCGCCGTAGAGCAGCATGCCGAGCAGCGTGATGAGGATCACCGCCATGAACATCGCCGGCGTGTCGAGCGTCACCTGCACCTGCAGCATGAGATAGCCGAGCCCGCGGTCGGAGCCGAGGAACTCGCCGACGATCGCCCCGGCGACCGCCAGGATCGCCGCCACCTTCATCCCGGAGAAGATGTACGGCAGCGCGCCGGGGAGCTGGATCTTGGCGAACACCTGCCAGCGCGAGCCCTTCAGCGATCTCACCAGGTCGAGCAGCTCGGGCTCCACCTCGCGCAGGCCGCGCGCCGTGGTGAGCAGGATCGGAAAAACGCAAATCGAGAACGCCATCAGCGTGTTCGGAAAGACGCCGTACTTGAACCAGACGATGATGAGCGGCCCGAGCGCCACCTTCGGGATCATGTTGAGCGACACCAGCAGCGGCATGAAGAACGCTTCGAGCGTCTTCGACCAGGTGAAGGCGAGTGCCAGCGCGACCCCCGCGACGAGAGCGAGAAAATAACCGGCGAAGATCTCGGTCGCGGTCACCGCGACGTTGCTCCACCAGCCGTAGTTCGGCGAGAGCAGCGCGTCGAGGGTCTCGGCCGGCGAGGGCATGACGAACTTCGGCACGTTGCCGAGCTTGACGAACAGGTACCAGGCGAGCAGCAGCGCGAGGTGCGCCAGCACGGCGAAGGCGTAGCGGGTCAGGGTTTCGGTGCGGTCCATGGTCACTCCAGCCAGCGCGCCAGATGGGCGCGCACGAAATCGTCGTCCGAGAGGTCGGCGTGCTCGCGGCAG
Source organism: Betaproteobacteria bacterium RIFCSPLOWO2_02_FULL_68_150 (assembly GCA_001771975.1). Taxonomy (GTDB): domain Bacteria; phylum Pseudomonadota; class Gammaproteobacteria; order Burkholderiales; family SG8-39; genus 2-02-FULL-66-14. Next base: position 7,024 of record MERE01000030.1, read on the forward strand.
ACGCGGTCGATTTCCGCCGCCTGGCCGGGAGAGAGCGTCTCCTTCGGATCGAGGCACCAGGTGCCTTCGAGCAGGCCCTGGCGCCGCAGCACCTCGTGGCAGCCGGCGATGCAGCCGGCGAAATCGTGCGCCACGTCGAAAAAGGCGCTGTTGCAATCGGTGACGCGCGCATCGAGCGCGAGCAGTTCGGCGTCGACCCAGCCCGAGGCTACCGCCGCCTGGATGCGCTGGTGCAGCTTCACCGCGGCTTGCGTCCACACGCTCCAGTGCCCCAGCAGCCCGCCCTTGATGCGCAGCTGCACCTCTTCGTCGCCGCGCTTCACCGCAAACGGCGCCAGCAGATCGAGCACGATGTGGTCGTCGTTGCCGGTGTAAAGGGTGACCCGCTCCTCGGCGCGCGCCAGCGCCACGCCGCGCGCTACGTCGAGCGTCTTGTAGCGGTTGAAGGGCGCGATCTTGATCGCGATGACGTTCTCGATCGCCGCGAAGCGGCGCCAGAATTCGGCGGGCAGCGCGATGCCGCCGACCGCGGTCTGCAGGTAGAACCCGACCAGCGGCAGCACGCGCGCGACTGCGGCGCAGTGCGCCACCAGCTCGTCGAGCGACGCGCCGCGCATCGGCGCGAGCGACAGCATGCCCGCGTGATAGCCGTGCGCGAGCGCCACCTCCGCCTCTTTCTTCGCCTGCGGCGTCTTGCCGGAGAGCCCCGCGATCATGAGGATGGGGCGCTTCGCCCATTCCCGGGCGGAGTCGGCCGCGAGCTGCAGCACCGGCTCGTAGAGGCCCTGCTCGCGGATGGCGAACTGGGTAGCGTGCACGCCCACCGCCAGCCCGCCGGCGCCGGCGTCGAGGTAGTAGCGCGTGAGCGCGCGCTGCCGCCGCGGATCGAAGCGGCGCTTGGCGTCGAGCGCGAGCGGATGCGCGGGGATCACGGTGCCGCGGCGCAAGAGCGCGAGCGTTTCCTTGGGGAGCTGCGACCAGTGAAGCGGCATGCGTTGCGATGTAACCGTTCGGTTAAGGCGAAGTCTAGCAACATTGACACCCGCCGGCGCGCGTCGCTACCATCGAGTCTCACGCCGAAGGAGACCACACCATGCGCCGTCTCGCCGTTGTCGCGCTGCTCGCGGCCGCCGCTCTGCCCGCCGCGGCCCAGCAGAAACTCGACTTCATCCTCAACTGGGTGCCGGGCGGCGACCACGCGCCGTACTACTACGCCAAGGCCCAGGGTTGGTACGCGAAGGAGGGGATCGATCTCAACCTCGAGCCGGGCAAGGGCTCGATGCTCGCGGTGCAGAAGGTCGGCGCCGCCGCGAACCCGATCGGCCTCGCTGACATGGCCAACGTGCTCATCGGCAAGGGCAAGGGCGCCGACACGGTCGGCGTGTTCAACGTCTACGCCAATTCGCCGCAGGGCCTGTACTGGCTGAAGAGCTCCGGCATCAAGGGCATCAAGGATTTTCCCGGCAAGAAGATCGGCAACCCGGCGGCCGACGGCGCGCGGCCGATGTGGCCGGCGCTCGCCAAGGCGAACGGCATCGATCCGAAATCGATCACCTGGGTCAACATCGACGCCAACGCCAAGCTCTCGGCGCTCAAGTCGAGGGCGATCGACATCACGACCTCGTTCTACAACATCCACTTCCTGTTCCAGAAGGAACTCGGCGAGGACATGGGCTTTGTCGCCTGGCGCGACGTCGGCCTGAACCCGTACGGCAACTCGGTGATCGTCAACGCCGATTTCCTCGCAAAGAACAAGCCGCTAGTGGACAAGTTCGTCAAGGTGACGCAGCGTGCCTTCGCCGCATGCGTCAAAAACTCGAAACCCTGCATCCAGGCGCTGGTGGACGCCGGAGGGGCGCTAAAGTTCGACGTCGTGCTGGCAGACTGGAATCTGGTCACCGAGCTGATGAGCGACAAGTTCTCGAAATCGGTCGCGCTCGGCATTCACGACGATGCGCGCATGAAGGCGGATTACGAGCTGGTGCGCGATTACG
>MERE01000031.1:0-15039 GCA_001771975.1 Betaproteobacteria bacterium RIFCSPLOWO2_02_FULL_68_150
GCTGATCACGCCGGTGGCGATGGAGCAGGGCCTGCGCTTTGCGATCCGCGAGGGCGGCAAGACCGTCGGCGCCGGCGTCGTCGCCAAAGTGATCGAGTAGGGACCGCCGGGTGAACGGCAGCTCGCGCGGCACGGAGACCGGATAAATGGAAAGCCAACGCATTCGCATTCGCCTGAAGGCGTTCGATTACCGGCTGATCGACCAGTCGGCGCTGGAGATCGTCGACACGGCGAAGCGCACCGGTGCGGTGGTGCGTGGGCCGGTGCCGCTGCCGACGCGCAAGCAGCGCTTTGACCTGCTGCGCAGCCCGCATATCGACAAGGCGTCGCGCGACCAGCTCGAAATCCGCACCCACATGCGGTTGATGGACATCATCGACCCTACGGACAAGACGGTGGACGCGCTCATGAAGCTCGATCTGCCGGCGGGTGTGGACGTGGAAATCAAGGTTCAGTAGCAGCACGATGACCAGATGCCGGCCAATTGAAGCCGGCGCCCGGGCAGCGGTTTCCGGGTCAACGAGAAGAGGAACGTATGACGATAGGACTTGTCGGCCGCAAGGTCGGCATGACGCGCATCTTCACCGACGACGGCGATGCCACGCCGGTGACGGTGCTCGACGTGTCCGACAACCGGATTGCCCAGATCAAGACGCCGGAACGCGATGGCTATGCCGCGGTCCAGGTGGCGTTTGGCAAGCGCCGCGCGAGCCGCGTCTGCAAGCCCATGGCGGGACATCTTGCCAAGGCCGCGGTGGAGGCCGGAAATCTGCTGCGCGAATTCCGTGCCAGCGTGCAGGAGGTGGCCGGACTGAAGGTCGGCGGCAGGATCGGCGTCGACATCTTCAAGGTCGGGCAGAAGGTGGACGTGCAGGGCGTGACGCTCGGCAAGGGTTTCGCCGGCGTCATCAAGCGGCACCACTTTTCGTCCAACCGCGCCACCCACGGCAATTCGGTCACCACCAACACGCCGGGTTCGACCGGACAGCGTCAAAGCCCCGGCCGCGTGTTCCCGGGCAAGCGCATGCCCGGACAGCTCGGCAACGTGCGCCGCACGGTGCAGAACCTGGTCGTGGTGCGCGTCGACACCGACCGGCAGCTGCTCCTGGTGAGGGGCTCGGTGCCGGGATCCAACGGGCGCGACGTCGTCGTGCGCTCCGCGGTCAAGAGCTGAGGAGCCACGCCATGGATCTCAAGCTGATCGATCCCCAGGGCGGCGGCGGCACGTTCAGCGCGCCGGACGCGCTCTTCGGGCGGGACTTCAACGAGGCGCTGGTGCACCAGATCGTGGTCGCCTACCAGGCCAACGCGCGCCAAGGCACGCGCGCCCAGAAGGACCGCGGCCAGGTGCGCCATTCGACGCGCAAGCCCTGGCGGCAGAAGGGCACCGGCCGGGCGCGCGCCGGAATGACCTCGAGCCCGCTGTGGCGCGGCGGCGGCAAGGTCTTCCCCAGTTCGCCGGAGGAGAATTTTTCGCACAAGGTCAACCGCAAGATGTTCCGCGCCGGGATGGTCTCGATCCTGTCGCAGCTTGCGCGCGAGGACCGGATCCGCATCGTCGACGAGTTCCGCCTCGAGGCGCCCAAGACCCGCCTGCTGGTGCAGAAAGTGAAATCGCTCGGCTTCGACGGCGTGCTGGTGATCACCGACGAGGTCGATCAGAACCTGGCGCTTTCGTCGCGCAACCTGATCAACGTCGAGGTGATCGCGGCGCGTCAGACCAATCCGGTGGCGCTGGTGCGGCACCCGTCGGTGCTGCTGACGAAGAAGGCGGTGGCGAAACTCGAGGAGATGTTCAAGTGAGCGCAGCCAAGCGATACGCCACGGCGCGGCTGATGAACCTGGTGCTGGCGCCGGTGGTGTCCGAAAAGAGCACGCGCGTCGCCGACAAGGACCGCCAGTACGTGTTTCGCGTCCTCGATGGCGCGACCAAGCCCGAGATCCGGGCCGCCGTCGAACTGCTCTTCAAGACCAAGGTCGAATCGGTGACCGTGGCCAACGTGAAGGGCAAGGCGCGGCGCTTCGGGCGCTTCGCCGGACGGCGCCGCAACTGGAAAAAAGCGTACGTGCGCCTTGCCGCGGGCCAAGAAATCAACTTTGCGGCCACGGAGTAAGCCATGGCGTTGGTCAAAGTCAAACCCACTTCGCCCGGCCGCCGCGGCCTGATCAAGGCCGTTACCCCCGAGCTGCACAAGGGCGAGCCGCATTGGCCGCTGGTGGAGCGGGAGACGCGCAAGGCCGGCCGCAACAATGCCGGGCGGATCACGATGCGCCACCAGGGCGGCGGCCACAAGCAGCACTATCGAATGATCGATTTTCGCCGCGACAAGGATGGCATCGTTGCCAGGGTTGAACGCCTGGAATACGACCCGAACCGCAGCGCCCATCTGGCGTTGCTGCTCTACGCGGACGGCGAGCGGCGCTACATCATCGCGCCCAAGGGCATTGCGGCAGGCGCCCAGCTGCTGTCGGGCGCCGAAGCCCCGATCAAGGTGGGCAACACGATGCCGCTGCGCAATGTCCCGGTCGGCACGACCGTGCATTGCATCGAAATGCTGCCCGGCAAGGGCGCGCAACTCGCGCGCTCGGCTGGCGGCGGCGCGCAGCTGCTGGCGCGCGAAGGGACCTACGCGCAGCTGCGGCTGCGCTCGGGCGAGATCCGCAAGGTGCACATTGAATGCCGCGCCACGATCGGCGAGGTCGGCAACGAGGAGCACAACCTGGAATCGGTGGGCAAGGCCGGTCGCATGCGCTGGCGCGGGGTGCGTCCCACCGTGCGCGGCGTGGCGATGAACCCGATCGACCACCCGCATGGCGGTGGCGAAGGTCGTACCGCCGCGGCGGGTCCGCCGCAGTCGCCGTGGGGCGTCAAGAGCAAGGGCTTCAAGACACGACGCAACAAGCGCACGCAGGTCATGATCGTGCGCGACCGGCGCCGCGCCTGATGAAAGGCTGAAGATATGGCTCGTTCAATCAAGAAGGGTCCCTTCGTGGACCATCACCTCATGAAAAAGGTCGATGCGGCGCGCGGCACCAGCGACAAGCGACCGATCAAGACCTGGTCGCGGCGTTCCACCATCGTGCCGGATTTTGTCGGCCTGACGATCGCGGTGCATAACGGCAAGCAGCATATCCCGGTGTACGTGACCGAGAACATGGTCGGTCACAAGCTGGGAGAGTTTGCGCAGACGCGCATCTTCAAGAGCCACTCGGCGGCCGGCAAGAAGACCACCGAGGCGATGGGCCGGGGCCCGGCGGCAGCGGGCCCGGCAGCAGCGGCCCCGGCGGCGGCGCCCGCCGCTGCGCCCGCTGCTGCGCCGGCGAAGAGATAAGGAGCCGCCATGGAGACCAATGCCAAGCTGCGCGGCGTAAGGCTATCGGCCCAGAAGGGCCGCCTGGTGGTGGACCTGATTCGCGGCAAGCCGGTCGACCAGGCGCTGGACATTCTCGCCTTCACGCCGAAGAAGGGCGCCGCTCTGGTGAAGAAGCTGCTGCAGTCGGCGATCGCCAATGCCGAGCACAACGACGGCGCCGACATCGACACCCTCAAGGTGAAGCGCGTCCACGTCGAGCGCGGCTCGATCCTGAAGCGCTTTCATGCCCGCGCCAAGGGTCGCGGCACGCGCGTGACCAAGCATACCTGCCACATTTACGTCACTGTAGGCGACTGAAAGGCACGCATGGGCCAAAAGATCCATCCGATCGGCTTCCGGCTCGCGGTCAACCGCAACTGGAGCTCGCGCTGGTACGCGAACAACCGCAATTTCGCGCCGATGCTGGCCGAGGACATCATGGTGCGCGATTTTCTCAAGCGCAAGCTGGCGCACGCCTCGGTGGGGCGGGTGCTGATCGAGCGCCCGGCCAAGGACGCGCGCATCACCATATTCTCGGCGCGTCCCGGCGTGGTGATCGGCAAGAAGGGCGAGGAAATCGAGGCGCTCAAGGCCGAGCTGCGGCGCATCATGGGCGTGAACCAGGTGCACGTGAACATCGAGGAGATCCGCAAGCCCGAGATCGACGCACAGCTGATCGCCGATTCGATCGCCCAGCAGCTCGAGAAGCGGATCATGTTCCGGCGCGCCATGAAGCGCGCCATGCAAAACGCCATGCGCCTGGGTGCCCAGGGCATCAAGATCATGAGCGCCGGGCGCCTGAACGGCATCGAGATCGCGCGTACCGAGTGGTACCGCGAAGGCCGCGTGCCGCTGCATACCCTGCGCGCCGATATCGACTACGGCTTCGGCGAGGCCAAGACCACCTATGGCGTGATCGGCATCAAGGTGTGGGTCTACAAGGGCGAGATCATGCCGAAGAGCGAAGCGGCGGCGATTGCCGCGGGCGCCGCGGCCGCGCCTCTGCCGGCGCCGGAGCCGGCGAGCGAGCCGCGCAAGGCGAAAAAGCCGATCCCCAAGGCGGGCGCAAAGCGGCCGGCCGCGTTGCGCGACAAGCCGGAAGGCGAAAAGAAGGCCGCGCCCGCGCGGGCAAGAAAAGTGGAGGGCGAAAAGCCCAGGACCACGATCAAGCGGGTCAAGAAAGTGCTCAAGGACGCCGGCGAGGCCGCAGCCCCGGCGACCGAGAACCCCGAGAGCAAGGAGTAAGGCATGCTGCAACCGGCACGCACCAAGTATCGCAAGCAGCAGAAGGGCCGCAATACCGGAGTTGCCACGCGCGGCGCGCGGGTTGCGTTCGGCGAGTACGGCCTGAAGGCGGTGGGCCGCGGCCGGCTCACGGCGCGCCAGATCGAGGCTGCACGCCGCGCGCTGTCGCGCCACATCAAGCGCGGCGGCCGCATCTGGATACGCGTCTTCCCGGACAAGCCCGTGTCGCACAAGCCGGCCGAGGTCCGCATGGGCAACGGCAAGGGCAACCCGGAGTATTTTGTCGCCGAGATCCAGCCGGGCAAGATCATCTATGAAATGGACGGTGTCGGCGAGTCGCTCGCGCGCGAAGCCTTCGCGCTGGCGGCGGCCAAGCTGCCGATCAGGACCGTTGTCGTACACCGCATGCTGGGCTAGACGATGAAACCCAATGAACTCCGCGCCAAGAGCCCGGATGAATTGAACAAGGAGCTGAACGAGCTCCTCAAGGCCCAGTTCGGGCTGCGCATGCAGCTTGCCACCCAGCAGGCGTCCAACACCAGCCAGAAGCGCAAGCTGCGCCGGGACATCGCCCGCGTGCGCACCGTGCTTCGGCAGAAAGCAGGCCAATGAATCCGCAACAAGCGACGACTCCGGCGCCCAAGAACCGGCGCACCCTGGTGGGCCGCGTGGTGAGCAACCGGATGCAAAAGACGGTGACGGTGCTGATCGAGCGGCGCGTCAAGGACCCGGTGATGGGGAAAATCATGACGCGCTCGAAGAAATACCACGCGCATGCCGCCGCCGGCGAATTCGGCCTGGGTGACGTGGTCGAAATTGCCGAGTGCCGGCCGATTTCGAAGACCAAGGCGTGGACGGTGACGCGCCTGGTGGAGAAGTCGAAGGAATTTTGAAGCCAGCCTTGCCTGAGGCAGGCGCGTCAGGCTAGAATTACACGTTTTTTCGCCCCCCTACGGGGTCCAAGACTGCCCGCACGACGCGGTGTTTGCGCGGTGCAAGTTGGACGGAGCTATCGATCATGATCCAGATGCAGTCGATTCTTGATGTCGCCGACAACACGGGTGCGCGCGCGGTGATGTGCATCAAGGTGCTGGGCGGCTCCAAGCGCCGCTACGCCTCGATCGGCGATGTCATCAAGGTGAGCGTGAAGGACGCGGCGCCGCGCGGCCGCGTGAAAAAGGGCGAGGTCTACGACGCGGTGGTGGTGCGCACGGCCAAGGGCGTGCGCCGCGGCGACGGTTCGTTGATCCGGTTCGACGCCAACGCGGTAGTGCTGCTCACCCCCAAGCTCGAGCCGATCGGCACGCGCATCTTCGGCCCGGTGACGCGCGAGCTGCGCACCGAGCGTTTCATGAAGATCGTGTCGCTTGCGCCCGAAGTTCTCTGAAGCGGCTCCAAGAGGAATTCAACCCATGCAACGCATCCGCAAGGGCGACGAGGTAGTGGTGATCGCCGGCCGCGACAAGGGCAAGCGGGGCACGGTCCTGCGCCGTGTCGACGCCGAGCATGTCGTGGTCGAGGGGGTGAACCGGGTGAAGAAGCACCAGCGCCCGAATCCCATGAAGAACGTGACCGGAGGCATCGTCGACCTGGATCTGCCGATTCACGTCTCCAATCTGGCGCTGTTCAATCCGGCGACCCAGAAGGCCGATCGCATCGGCTTCAAGGAGCTGGAAGGCGGCCGCAAGGTGCGCGTCTTCCGGTCGAACGGCGAGCAGGTGGACGTGTAAGGAAACGCCATGGCCAAGGAAGCTACGCCGCAGAAGCAATCCCAGAAGAAGCCCGCTGCCGGAGCCGGCACGCCGAAGAAGCCCGCGTCCGCCGCCGATGCAGCGGCCAAGAGCGCGCCGCAGGACACGACTCCGCCGCCGGCTGCGCGCCTGCGCGAACACTACCGCGAGCGGGTGATCCCGGACCTGATGCAGAAGTTCGGCTACCGCACGGTGATGCAGGTGCCGCGTCTGCGCAAGATCACCCTGAACATGGGGGTCGGCGAGGCGGTGAACGACAAGAAGATCCTCGACAACGCGGTCGGCGACCTGACGCGCATTGCCGGCCAGAAACCGGTCACCACCAAGGCGCGCCGCTCGATTGCCAACTTCAAGGTGCGGGCCGGCTTTCCGATCGGCTGCATGGTGACGCTGCGCGGCGTGCGCATGTACGAGTTTCTCGACCGCCTGGTGAACATCGCGATCCCCCGCATCCGCGACTTCCGCGGCGTTTCGAACCGCGCCTTCGACGGTCGCGGCAACTACAGTCTCGGGGTCAAGGAACAGATCATTTTCCCGGAGATCGAGTACGACAAGATCGACGCGCTCCGGGGTCTGAACATCGCGATCAGCACGAGCGCGAAAACCGACGACGAGGCGCGCGCGCTGCTGACGGCGTTCCGCTTCCCGTTCAAGCACTGAGGAGACCGAGATGGCCAAGCTCGCCGTGAAGTTGCGCGAAAAGTTCCGCCGCCAGACCGTGGCCAAGTTCAAGGCCAGGCGTGCCGCGCTGCTCGAGACGCTGCGCAGTCCGCGCGCCACCGACGAGGCCCGCGACGAAGCGCGCCTGAGACTGCAGAAGCTGCCGCGCGACGCCTCGCCCGTGCGCCTGCGCAACCGCTGCGCGCTCACCGGCCGGCCGCGCGGCGTATTCAGCAAATTCGGCCTCGCGCGCAGCAAGCTGCGCGAGCTCGCGCTCAGGGGCGAAGTGCCCGGCGTGATCAAGGCCAGTTGGTAAGGAGAAGCGTATGAGCATGAGCGATCCGATCGCGGACATGCTGACCCGCATTCGCAATGCGCAGGTCGTCGGCCAGATCGACGTGCAGATGCCGGCCTCGAACTTGAAGGCCGCCATCGCACAGGTGCTGAAGGACGAGGGGTACATCGAGGACTTCGCGGTGCGCGACGAGGGCGTCAAGCGCGAGCTGCGCATCGGCCTCAAGTACTACGCCGGCCGACCCGTGATCGAGCGCCTGGAGCGCGTCTCCAAGCCGGGGCTGCGCGTGTACCGGGGCCGCGACAAGATGCCCCGCGTGATGAACGGGCTCGGGGTGGCGATCGTATCGACCTCGCGGGGCGTGATGACCGACCGCAAGGCGCGCGACACCGGGCTGGGCGGCGAAGTGCTTTGCATCGTGGCCTGAGGACGACGCGCTCATGTCCAGGATCGCCAGGAACCCGATCGCGCTTCCCAAGGGCGTGGAAGTCAGCATCGCGGCCGGCCAGATATCGGTGAAGGGGCCGCTCGGCACGATCGCACGCGCGCTCGACCCGAACGTCGAGCTGCAGCACGAGGGCGAAACGCTCAAGTGCCGGGCGCTCGGCAATTCGCGCCAGGCCGACGCCATGTCCGGCACGATGCGTGCACTGGTCGCCAACATGGTCACCGGCGTGACCAAGGGCTTCGAGAAAAAGCTCAACCTGGTCGGCGTCGGTTACCGTGCCCAGGCGCAGGGCGACAAACTGAACCTGTCGCTCGGCTTCTCGCACCCGGTGGTGCGGCAGATGCCCAAAGGCGTGAAGGTCGCGACACCCACCCAGACCGAGATCCTGGTGAGCGGCATCGACAAGCAGCTCGTCGGCCAGATCGCCGCGGAGATCCGCGACACGCGGCCGCCCGAGCCGTACAAGGGCAAGGGCGTGCGCTATGCCGGCGAGACGATCGTGCTGAAAGAAACGAAGAAGAAGTAGCGGAGCTAGAGCCATGTCCGATAAGAATCTCTCGCGCCTGCGCCGCTCGCGCCAGACGCGCCTCAAGATCCGCGAACTGGGCCATGTGCGGCTGACGGTCCACCGCACCAACTGCCACATTTACGCGCAGATCACGAACGCTGCGGGCGACAAGGTGCTCGCCAGCGCGTCGACGGCCGAGAAGGAGCTGCGTGCGGCGCTGAAAAGCGGCAGCAACCGCAAGGCGGCCGAGGTCGTGGGCCAGCGCATTGCGGAGAAGGCGAAGGCGGCAGGGATCGAGAAGGTCGCGTTCGATCGTGCAGGCTACCGCTACCACGGGCGCATCAAGGCGCTCGCCGAGGCCGCCCGCAGCGGCGGCCTCAAGTTCTGAGGATCACGGGCCATGGCAAAGATGCAGGGACGAGTACGGCAGACCGAGGAGCGCGGCGACGGCCTGCGCGAGAAGATGGTCGCGGTGAATCGCGTCACCAAGGTGGTGAAGGGCGGTCGGGTGCTGGGATTCGCGGCGCTCACCGTGGTCGGCGACGGCGACGGCAGCGTCGGCATGGGCAAGGGCAAGGCGCGCGAAGTCCCGGTGGCGGTGCAAAAGGCCATGGACGAGGCGCGGCGCAAGATGTTCAAGGTCAACCTGAAGAACGGCACCCTGCACCACACCGTCCACGGCAGGCACGGCGCCGCGAAGGTGCTGATGCAGCCGGCTTCGGAGGGCACCGGAATCATTGCCGGCGGGCCGATGCGCGCGGTGTTCGAGGTCATGGGCGTCACCAACATTCTCGCCAAGTGCTTTGGTTCGACCAACCCGTACAACGTGGTGCGGGCGACGCTGCAGGGGCTGCAGTCGATGAGCACGCCGGCCCAGATTGCCGCCAAGCGCGGCAAGAGCGTAGCAGAAATCCTGCAGCACTGAAGGCACTCCATGAGCGATGCAAAAGTCAGAGTGACGCTGGTGAAAGGCCTGGCCGGAACCAAGCAGAGCCATCGCGACACGGTGCGCGGACTGGGCCTGAAGCGGCGGCATCAGACGGTCGAGCTTGCGGACAGCGCCGCGGTGCGCGGCATGATCACGAAGGTCCATTACCTCGTTCGGGTGGAAAGGTAATCGCCATGCGTTTGAATACGCTCAAGCCTGCGCCGGGCGCCAAGCATGCGCGGCATCGCGTCGGCCGCGGCGTCGGCTCCGGCTGGGGCAAGACCGCGGGCCTGGGTCACAAGGGCCAACGCGCCCGCGCCGGCGGTTACCACAAGGTCGGCTTCGAAGGCGGCCAGATGCCGCTGCACCGGCGCCTCCCCAAGCGCGGCTTCACTTCGCTCGGCCGCGACACCTACGCCGAGATCCGCCTGTCGGATCTGCAGCGCATGAAGGCGAGCGAGATCGATCTGGCGGCGCTCAAGGCCGAGGGCGTGGTTTCGCGCCTCATCCTGACCGCCAAGGTCATTTTGTCGGGCAAGCTCGCGCGGGCGGTGACGCTGAAGGGCGTCAAGGCGACCAAGGGGGCGCGCGCGGCGATCGAGGCGGCCGGCGGCAAGGTCGAGATGCCTGCGTCGCCCGCGGCGCCGGCCAAGGAATAACGCGGCTTGGCCACCTCGCTACCCAATGCGGGCAAGACGGGACGCTATGGCGACCTGAAGCGGCGGCTGCTGTTCCTTCTCGGGGCGCTGGTCGTTTTCCGCGTCGGCGCGCACATCCCGGTTCCGGGAATCGATCCGAACGTGCTGGCCGACCTGTTCAAGGGCCAGCAGGGCGGGATCCTGGGCATGTTCAACATGTTTTCGGGCGGGGCGCTGTCGCGTTTCACCATCTTTGCGCTGGGCATCATGCCCTACATTTCGGCCTCGATCATCATGCAGCTCATGACTGCGGTGAGCCCGCAGCTCGAGCAGTTGCGCAAGGAAGGCGAAACCGGCCGGCGCAAGATCACCCAGTACACGCGCTACGGCACCGTGTTCCTGGCGTTGTTCCAGGCCACCGGCATATCGATCGCGCTCGAGAGCCAGCCGGGCCTGGTGCTCGAGGCGGGCCTGATGTTCCGCGTCACGACGGTGACCACGCTCGTCACCGGAACCATGTTCCTGATGTGGCTCGGCGAGCAGATCACCGAGCGCGGGCTGGGCAACGGCATCTCGATCATCATTTTCGCCGGCATCGCCGCAGGGCTGCCGAGCGCGATTGCCGGGACGCTGGAACTGGTGCGCACCGGCGCCATGCACCCGCTCACGGCGCTGCTGATCGCGGCGGCGGTCGCGGTGGTGACGGCGGTGGTGTGCTTCGTCGAGCGCGGCCAGCGCAAGATCCTCGTCAACTATGCCAAGCGCCAGGTGGGAAACCGCGTCTACGGCGGCCAGAGCTCGCACCTGCCGTTCAAGCTCAACATGTCCGGCGTCATCCCGCCGATTTTCGCCTCGTCGCTGATCCTGTTTCCCGCCACGCTGCTGGGCTGGTTCGGCTCCGCCGAAGGTCTGATCTGGCTGCGCGACGTGGCGGGCACGCTGTCGCCGGGCCAGCCGATCTACGTCATGCTGTATGCCGCGATGATCATCTTCTTCTGCTTCTTCTACACCGCGCTGCAGTACAACCCCAAGGAGACGGCGGACAACCTGAAGAAGTCCGGCGCCTTCGTTCCGGGGATCCGCCCCGGCGACCAGACCGCGCGCTACCTGGAGAAGATCCTGCTCCGGCTGACGCTCGCCGGCGCGATCTACGTCACGCTCGTCTGCCTGCTGCCGGAGTTCCTGATCCTGCGCTGGAACGTGCCGTTCTATTTCGGCGGCACGTCGCTCCTGATCATCGTCGTGGTGACGATGGATTTCATGGCCCAGGTGCAGGCCTACATCATGACGCACCAGTACGAGAGCCTGCTGCGCAAGGCCAGTTTCAAGGGCGGACTGCCCGTACGCTAGGCAAGGAGAAGCGACATGAAAGTGAGTGCCTCGGTAAAGAAAATGTGCCGCAAGTGCAAGATCGTGCGCCGTAAGCGCGTGGTGCGCGTGATCTGTCCGAACCCGCGCCACAAGCAGCGCCAGGGCTGACGGCGCTCGCTTCGAGCCCAGCCTTGATAGAGCATTGACCGGACAGATATAATCTCAGGTTTTCCGTCTTCGGGGACTCCATGGCCCGCATTGCAGGCATCAACATCGCGAACCACCAGCACGCCAGCATCGCGCTCACCGCGATCTACGGCATCGGCCGCGCCCGCGCCGAGGCGATCTGCGCCGTGGCCGGCATCGACAAGGCGCGCAAGATCAAGGATCTCAGCGACGGCGAAATGGAGCGCCTGCGCGAGAGCGTCGGGCGCTTCACCGTAGAGGGCGACCTGCGGCGCGAGGTGTCGATGTCGATCAAGCGCCTGATGGACCTGGGCTGCTACCGCGGCGGGCGTCACCGCAAGGGCCTGCCGGTGAGGGGCCAGCGCACGCGCACCAACGCGCGCACGCGCAAGGGACCGCGCAAGGCGGCGATCAAACTGAACGTCCAGGCCGGCAAGGCCGCCTGAAAGGACCGCATTCATGGCAAGCAAGTCAGCACCGACGACGCAGCAGCTGCAGCAGACCGCGGCGTCGCGCACCCGCAAGAAGGTCAAGAAGAACGTGGCCGAAGCCATCGCCCATATTCATGCCTCGTTCAACAACACCATCGTGACCATCACCGACCGGCAGGGCAACACGCTGTCCTGGTCGACCTCGGGCAACGCCGGTTTCAAGGGATCGCGCAAGTCGACGCCCTTCGCGGCGCAGGTGGCGGCGGAGCGGGCCGGACGCGCGGCGCAGGACTGCGGGGTGAAGAACATCGAAGTGCGCATCAAGGGCCCCGGGCCCGGCCGCGAATCGGCGGTGCGGGCGCTCAACGCGATCGGGCTCAAGATCGGCTCGATCGCCGACGTGACGCCGGTGCCGCACAACGGCTGCCGCCCGCCCAAGCGCCGGCGGGTCTAAGGAGAAGCGATGGCCAGAAATCTCGACGCCAAGTGCCGCCAGTGCCGCAGGGAGGGCGAGAAGCTCTTCCTCAAGGGCGAAAAATGCTTCACCGACAAGTGCGCGGTCGATCGCCGCAGCTACGCGCCCGGCCAGCACGGCCAGAAATCGGGCTCGCGCCTCTCGGACTACGGCAAGCAACTGCGTGAAAAGCAGAAGACGCGCCGCATGTACGGCCTGCTCGAGGGGCAGTTCCGCAGTACCTACGCCGAGGCGGCGCGCTCGAAGGGCGTGACCGGCGAGCGGCTGCTGCAGCTGCTGGAGACGCGCCTCGACAACATCGCCTACCGGATGGGGTTCGGTGCCTCGCGCACCGAAGCGCGCCAGGTGGTGCGGCATAACGCCATCCTGGTCAACGGCAGGCGCGTCAATATTCCGTCGTATCAGGTTCGCGCGGGCGACGTCGTCGCCGTGGCCGACAAGGCCAGGGCGCAGCTGCGCATCAAGGCCGCGGCCGAGGCGACCGAGTCGCGCGGCATTCCGGAGTGGCTCGAGGTCGATACCAAGGCGCTCACGGGCAAGCTCAAGTCGCTGCCGGCGCGCGCCGACCTGCCCTCGACGGTGAACGAAAGCATGATCATCGAGTTGTATTCGAAGTAACGGGGTACCGCACACATGCCACTGACCGGATTTCTCAAACCGCGCATCGTCGACGTCCAGAACCTTTCGCCGCTGCACGCCAAAGTCACGATGGAGCCGTTCGAACGCGGCTACGGGCACACGCTCGGCAACGCGCTGCGGCGCGTGCTGCTGTCCTCGATGCCGGGCTATGCCCCGACCGAGGTGCAGATCGCGGGCGTGGTGCACGAGTACTCTACGCTCGACGGCGTGCGCGAGGACGTGGTCGACCTGCTGCTCAACCTGAAGGGCGTGGTGTTTCGCCTGCACAACCGCCAGGAGGCGATCGTCACGCTGAAGAAAAAGGGCGAGGGCCCGGTGACCGCGGCCGACATCGAGGCATCGCACGACGTCGAGGTGGTCAATCCGGAGCACGTCATCGCGCACATCGCCGCGGGCGGCAAGATCGAGATGCAGATCAAGGTCGAATCCGGGCGCGGCTACGTGCCGGGCAACATGCGCTACCTGCCGGAGGAGACCAAGAGCATCGGCCGCATCATCCTGGATGCCTCCTACAGCCCGGTGCGGCGCGTGTCGTACCTGGTCGACGCGGCGCGCGTCGAGCAGCGCACCGATCTCGACAAGCTGATCCTCGACATCGAGACCAACGGCGTGATCGAGCCGGAAGAAGCGGTGCGCTATGCGGCGCGCATCCTGGTCGAGCAGTTGTCGGTGTTCGCGCAGCTCGAGGGGACCGCGCTGCCGACGGAAGAAAAGAAGAGCATCGCCCCCGACCCGATCCTGCTGCGTCCGGTGGACGACCTGGAGCTGACGGTGCGCTCGGCCAACTGCCTCAAGGCGGAGAACATCTACTATATCGGCGACCTGATCCAGCGCACCGAGACGGAGCTTCTCAAGACGCCGAACCTCGGCCGCAAGTCGCTCAACGAGATCAAGGAAGTGCTCGCTTCGCGCGGGCTGACGCTCGGCATGAAGCTGGAGAACTGGCCGCCGGCCGGGCTCGAGCACCACCGCACCTGAAGGGATTGCCCCATGCGCCACGGTCACGGCCTCCGCAAGCTCAACCGGACCACCAGCCATCGCCTCGCGATGTTCCGCAACATGGCGGTGTCGCTTCTCAGGCACGAGGAGATCAAGACCACGCTCCCCAAGGCGAAGGAATTGCGCCGCGTGGTCGAGCCGATGATCACCATGGGCAAGACGCCTACGCTCGCCAACCGGCGCCTGGCGTATGACCGCCTGCGCGATCGCCCGATCGTGACCAAGCTCTTCGGCGAGCTCGGGCCGCGCTACACCAAGAGGAACGGCGGATACCTCCGCATCCTCAAGTGCGGCTTCAGGAAGGGCGACAATGCGCCGCTTGCGCTGGTGACGCTCATGGACCGGCCGGATGCCGCGGCCGAGCCGGCGAAGAAAGAAGACAAGAAAGCGGCGTAACGCTTCGTCGCGGCAGTGCGAAAGGCCGGGTCCGCCCGGCTTTTTGTTTTTAGAATCCGGCTGTGGCGATCGTATTGTTTACGGACTTCGGCACGGCCGACCTGTACGTAGGCCAGGTGAAGGCCGTGCTCGCTGCGCTCGCGCCGGGCGAGCCGGTGGTCGACCTGCTGAACGACGCCTGCGATTACGACATCGAGAGCGCGGCGCACCTGCTTGCCGCGCTCGCGCCGCAGTTCCCGGCGGGAAGCGTGTTTCTCGCGGTGGTCGACCCGGGCGTGGGCACGCTGCGCGATGCCATCGTGATCGAGGCCGACGGCCGGCGCTACGTAGGGCCGGACAACGGGCTGCTGTCGGTCGTGTTCCAGCGCGCTACGACGCGCCGCTGCCAGTCGATTACCTGGAAACCTTCGCAGCTATCGTCGTCGTTTCACGGCCGCGATCTGTTCGCGCCGGTCGCGGCGCGCCTCGCTGCGGGGATCCTGCTGCCCGAATGGCTGGCGCCGAAAGCCCAGCCGGAAGTGCTGCTCGATCCGGCGCCGCTCGCACGCGTGATCTACGTGGACCATTTCGGCAACTGCATTACCGGAGTCTCGGCGCGCGACGTCGACCGCGCGGCGCACGTGATCGTCGGGGGAAGGCCGTTGAGTTTCGCTCGCGTTTTCGGGGATGCGCCGCCGGGGGAGCCGTTCTGGTACGTCAACAGCTGCGGGGTGATCGAGCTCGCGCTCGTCAGGGGAAGTGCGGCCAAGGCGCTGGGCATCGGCGTCGGCGCTGCG
>MERE01000031.1:15051-15355 GCA_001771975.1 Betaproteobacteria bacterium RIFCSPLOWO2_02_FULL_68_150
GGGTGTGATACAATCTAGCTAGTCTAGCTAGAGAAGGTACGTAACCTGATGATTCGATGGCAATTACAGGATGCAAAGAACCGCCTCTCCGAGCTGGTGCGCAAGGCTCGCGAGGAAGGGCCCCAGGTGATTACGCTGCACGGAAGCGACGCCGTGGTCGTGGTGTCCGCAAACGAATTCGGAAAACTCTCGCGGCCGCGCGGCGGTCTGGTCGATTTTTTCCGCAAGTCCCCGCTCGTGGGCGTGAAACTGGATCTCGGTCGCAGCCGCGACTCCGGCAGGCGCATCGAGCTGTGAGCTACCT
>MERE01000032.1 GCA_001771975.1 Betaproteobacteria bacterium RIFCSPLOWO2_02_FULL_68_150
CTTCGGTGCAGATCAAGAAGCTCACCGAGACGGTCGGCCTGCAGTTGTTCGAACAGGTCGGCAGGCGTGTCTACCTCACCGACGCGGGGCAGCGCCTCTACGCCGGCTGCCATGACGTATTTCGCGCCCTATCGACTCTCGAGGCGACGCTGAACGGCATGCGCTCCATGGAGAGCGGGCATCTGCGGCTAGCGGTTTGCTCCACGGGCAAGTACTTCGCGCCGCGCATGCTCGGGGCCTTCATCCAGCGCTATCCGGGCGTGGAAGCGGCGCTGGAGATTCACAACCGGAAAACGCTCATCGACCGGCTCGCCGGCAACGAAGACGATCTGTACCTCTTCGCCTCGCCGTTCGATCGGGAAGACGTCGTCACCCAGGCGCTCCTGCCCAACCCGTTGGTGGTTTTCGCGCGCGACGATCATCCTCTCGCCAACGTGCGGCAGATCGGCTTCGAACGCATCGCCGCGGAGCCCTTTCTGATGCGCGAATCCGGGTCAGGGACGCGGTTGCTGGCGACGCAACTGTTCGAGCGGCGCGGGCTCGTCCCGAAGGTCAGGCTGGAGCTGAACACCGACGAGGCGATCAAGGAGGCGATCCTGGCTGGCCTGGGCGTGTCGATCATGTCGCGCTTCACGCTCGGACTGGAGCCCGAACCCTCGCGCCTGATCTGTCTTGACGTCGAGGGCTTCCCCCTCGAGAACAACTGGCACTTCGCTTACCCGGTCGGCAAGCAGCTTTCGGCAACGGCCCGGGCATTCATGGATTTCGCCCGCTGCGAAGCCAAGGCGCTGGTCAAGGGGGAACTGCGCGACTCGCCGAAAGCCGGATGCTCGTCCAAAGGCTGAAAAAGCGCCCGCGTCACCCAAGCCGGCCCTGAGTCAAGATGCGGTGCGCTGGCGCGGCGGGTAAAATCGCGCCTCCTCGATCCCACAACCTCTACAGCGGACGCCATGGACAAAACCCTGTTATCCCGGACCGCGGCCGCAATGGTCGCCAAAGGCAAAGGCATTCTGGCCGCCGACGAGTCGAGCGGCACTTGCGAGACGCGCTTCAAGTCGGTAGGCGTCGAATGCACCGAAGAAAACCGCCGCGCCTACCGGGGGCTGCTCTTGACCACCCCGGGGGCGGAGCAGTTCGTCTCGGGCGTGATCCTGTTCGATGAGACGATCCGGCAGAAAACGAATGACGGCGTGCCGTTCGCCGATTATCTGGCGAAAAAGGGCATCATCCCGGGCATCAAGGTGGACCAGGGCGCGCATGCGCTGGCGCTCTGCCCCGGGGAAAAAGTGACCGAGGGGCTCGACGGACTGGCGCGGCGCCTCGAGGAGTATTTCAGGCTCGGCGCGCGCTTCGCCAAATGGCGCGCGGTGATCACGATCGGCGACGCGATTCCGACCCATGCCTGCCTGTATGCCAACGCGCATGCCCTGGCGCGCTACGCCGCGGTTTGCCAGGAAGCTTCCATCGTTCCGATCATCGAGCCCGAGGTGCTGCTCGATGGCAGCCATTCGATCGAGCGCTGCGAAGAGGTGACCGAGGCAACCCTGCGCGCGACTTATGCTGCGCTTGCGGCGCACAACGTGTCGTTCGAACACACGATTCTCAAGGCGAGCATGGTGGTCTCGGGCAAGTCCGCGTCCCGCCAGGCGGGCGTCGACGAAGTCGCCGAACGCACCGTGCGCGTGCTCAAGCGCACCGTGCCGGCGGCACAACCCGGCGTGGTGTTTCTCTCCGGCGGGCAGTCGGACGTCGCGGCGACTGCGCACCTGAATGCCATGGCCGCGATGAAGGGGCTTCCCTGGCCGCTCACGTTTTCGTATTCGCGCGCGCTGCAGAACCCGGCGCTCAAGACCTGGCAGGGTCAGGCGGGCAACTTCGCGGCGGCGCAAATGGCGTTCCATCACCGCGCGCGCATGAACGGCCTGGCCTGCCAGGGCAAGTGGAAAGCCGAGCTGGAAAAGCGCGCCGCGTGAGCGCCGTTTACGAGTCGACCCTGAAAAGCCTGCCGCGCATCGGGCGCGGCAAGGTGCGCGACATCTTCGCCGTCGACGGCGACAAGATGCTGATCCTGGTATCGGACCGCCTGTCGGCGTTCGATGTCGTGCTGAGCGATCCGATCCCCGACAAGGGGCGGGTGCTCACCGAGATGGCGAACTTCTGGTTCGAGAAGCTCGCGCACATCGTGCCCAACCATCTTACCGGGATCGATCCGGAATCGGTGGTGCAGGGGGAGGATGAAAAGCGCCAGGTGCGCGGACGCTCGGTCGTGGTCAGGAAGCTGCGGCCGCTGCCGGTCGAGGCCGTAGTGCGCGGCTACCTCATCGGCTCGGGCTGGAAGGACTACCGGAGTTCGGGTGCGGTGTGCGGCATCCGGCTGCCCGAGGGATTGAAGCAGGCGCAGAAGCTGCCGCAGCCGATTTTCACGCCGGCCACCAAAGCGGCCTCGGGTCACGACGAGAACATCTCGTTCGAGCGCATGGGCGCGATCGTGGGCAAGGATCTCGCTGAGAAGGTGCGCAGCATCAGCATCCGGCTCTACCGGGAAGCCGCCGATTTTGCCGCCACCAAGGGCATCATCATCGCCGACACCAAGTTCGAGTTCGGCACCGGCGACCACGGCGAGCTGGTGCTGATCGACGAGATCCTGACCGCGGACTCCTCGCGCTTCTGGCCCGCCGACCAGTACCAGGTGGGCATCTCGCCGCCCTCGTTCGACAAGCAGTACGTGCGCGATTATCTCGAGACGCTCGACTGGGACAAGACGCCGCCGGCGCCCAGGCTGCCCGCCGAGGTGATCGCCAGGACTTCTGCCAAGTACCGCGAAGCGCTCGCGCGGCTCACCGGAAAGAAGCTCGCATGATCGGCATCGTGATGGGATCGGCGTCGGACTGGGACACCATGAAGGCTGCGGCAACGATGCTGGAAGAGTTCGGCGTGCCGTACGAGGCCAAGGCCATGTCCGCGCACCGCAGCCCCAAAGCGGTCGCCGAGTGGAGCGAAGCCGCGGCAGCGCGCGGTTTGAAGGCGATCATCGCTGCCGCGGGTGGCGCGGCGCACCTCGCAGGCGTGGTCGCCGCACATACGCCGCTTCCGGTGCTCGGCGTACCGATGCCGTCGAAACATCTGAAGGGCCTCGATTCGCTGTTGTCGACAGTGCAGATGCCAAAGGGAATTCCGGTCGCGACTTTCGCCATTGGCGAAGCGGGCGCAACCAATGCGGCCCTGTTTGCGGTCGCGCTGCTCGCGCTCTCGGACCCAGCGCTCGCGCGCAAGCTCGACGAATTCCGGCGCACGCAGACCGAGGCGGTGCTCAAGGCCGCGCCGCTCAAGCTGTGAACGACGCAGTGCGGCGCGCGGTGGCGATCCTCCGCGCGGGCGGGCTGGTCGTGTTTCCGACCGAGACCGTCTACGGACTGGGCGCGGACGCATCCAATCCGGATGCGATCGAGCGCCTGTACGCCGCCAAGCGACGCCCGGCCGATCACCCGGTGATCGTGCATTTTGCCGACGCGCGGCGCGCTTTCGGCTGGGCGCGCGAGGTGCCGGAGGCCGCGCACCGGCTCGCCGCGCGCTTCTGGCCGGGGCCGCTCACGATGATCCTGAAGCGCGCGCCGCAGGTCGGCGACTACGTTACCGGCGGGCAGGACACCGTCGGCTTGCGCGTGCCTTCGCATCCGGTGGCGCGGGAATTGCTGGAGCAGTTTGGCGGCGGTGTTGCAGCGCCCTCGGCCAATGTCTTCGGTCGCGTCAGCCCGACCAGCGCCGCACACGTGCGCGAGGATCTCGGCGCCGAAGCCGATTGCGTGCTCGAAGGCGGGTCGAGCGAGGTCGGAATCGAATCCACGATCGTGGACCTGTCCGGCGCGGCGCCGGCGCTGCTGCGGCCCGGGCACGTGCGCGCGGAACAACTCGAGGCGGTGCTTGGCTGCAGGCTCGGAGCGAAGGCCGCGGTTTCACCGCGGCATCCGGGCGGCCTCGAGCGCCACTACGCGCCGCGCACCCCTGCGATCCTCGTGGCGCCGCACGCACTGGATGCGCGCATCGCGCAACTCGGCGCGCGCGTGGCGGTGCTCGCTTTTTCGCGGCCCGATGAGCCGGTCGCCTGCTGGGTGCGGATGCCGCGCGAGCCGGCAGCGTATGCACAGCGCCTCTATAGCGCATTGCGCGAAATGGATGCCGCGCGCTGCGAGACCATTCTCATCGAGTCGCCGCCTGAGTCACCCGACTGGGCCGCGGTGCTCGACCGCCTGCGTCGCGCCGCAGGCTCGGGGTAGCATCGCGCCATGTCGAGAATCGCGTTGCTGCTCGCCCTGCTGCTCGCGGGTTGCCACGCGCATACCGGAGTCAGCCTCGGCCCGGACACATCCAGCGTAGCCCCGACCGGCATCCATGTCCGCACGGGGACCGCGGCGCGCGCGCTCATCGTGCTGGGGGCGATGGCGGCGATCATCGGCAGCGAGGACGATTACGCCAGGCGCGTGCCGCCCGAGCTCGATCCGACGCGCCGCGTCAGGGAACAGGACTGCAGCCAGCCGATCGAGGATCCGGCAGCCAACCTGCGCTGCCAGTGATCAGGCGCGGCGCGGCCCGGGCTTGCCGTCGTCCACCACGAAGCTCGCCAGGGTGTTGCACGCCGCCTCGGGCTTTTGCACCGATTCCATCGCCCGCAGGTCGGCGCGCCACTGGCGCGGCGTCACCTCGACGCGCACGTAGCCGCGATGGCCGTTGTCGGCGAACTTGATGTGCGGGTTGTCCGCCAGCATCTGCGCCACGCGTTCCGGTGTCCACGAGGAGCGCGAGGAGATCGAGCTGCCGACGAATTCGCTCGCGACCGTGGGCGACCTGGGCTGGTCGAAATCCGGCTTCAGGTCGGCCACGTAGAACGTGTGCGTGTCGCCGCCGATCACCACGGGGTTCGGTGTTTTCTTCGCCGCCAGGAATTCGAGCAGCCGCTTTCTCGCGACCGGATAGCCGTCCCAGCCGTCGGTCCACGCCTGACGTCCCGGTCCCGGCTGCTGGTCGAACTGCGCCATCAGCGTCTGCTGCGCAATGACGTTCCAGCGCGCCGGCGTCAGTTCCAGCGCGGTCTGCAGCCAGGCTTCCTGCCGCCGGCCGAGCATCGTGCGCTCCGGGCTGAAGAGCTGCGGGCACGCCGCGATGTCCACCGTGTTCGACCCGCCCTTGCTGCCCGGGCGCGGGCAGGCCTGCGGCGTGCGGTACTGCCGGCCGTCGAGAATGAAAAACCGCGCCAGGTCGCCCCAGCCCATCTGGGCGTAAATGCGCATTCCGTCCGCCGTTGGCCGCATGCGGTCGCGCAGCGGCATGTGCTCGTAATAAGCCTTGTAAGCGACGAGCCGGCGAGCGACCCATTCTTCCAGCGGCACGTCTTCTTCCGGCTGGTCGGCGGCGTAATCGTTGGCGACCTCATGGTCGTCCCAGGTGCACACCCAGGGAACCGCGGCGTGCGCCGCCTGCAGATCGGGGTCGGTCTTGTAGAGCGCGTGCCGCACCCGGTAGCGGCTCAGCGTCTTCGGCTCCGATGAGCCGTGATTGCGCACCGCGTCCCTGGCGGCATGCCTGCCGTAGATGTAGTCGCCGAGGAAGACGATCAGCTCGGGGTCGTCGGCGAGGATGTGGCGATAGGCGCCGAAATAGCCGTGCTCGTAATGCTGGCAGGAGGCAAACGCGAAGCGAAAGCGCGCCGGCACCGAGCGCGCGGCCGGCGCGGTGCGGGTACGGCCGATCGGGCTCTCGGTGGTGCCGATGTTGAAGCGGTACCAATAGGGCCGGTTAGGCTCGAGCCCCCGCACCTCCACGTGCGTCGAATGCGCCCAGGCCGGCACCAGGAAATCCTCGCCCGAGGCAGCGACGTCCTTCATCTTGTCGTCGCGCGCGACCTCCCAGTTGATGCGGACGCGCACCGGATCGATGCCGCCGCCGGGGAGCGTCGGGTCGACCACGAGGCGCGTCCAGATCACGAAGCCGTTCTGATTGGGATAACCGGACGCCACGCCCAGCGCAAATGGCGCCTCGCTGAAGCGAGGCCGTTCCTGCGTGTAGGCGGGTGCGGCGCCGGTGACCCCAAGCGCCGCGAGGGCCCTGAGAAACGCGCGGCGATCGAACATGCGAACCGGATTGCCCATCTCAGCTCCCTCGAGGTTTCGGCAGAGTAGACTCGGGATCTGTTTCGCGTCAAGGAGGCGGTCATGATTCATTTCGTGGTGCACGAGGACGGCGACGGCGTCGGCGTGGTCGTGGTCGAGGGGGTGAAGGCGGGGCAGGAACTCTCGGGCTGGATCATGGAGGACGACAAGGACATCCGGATCACTGCCCGGAGCGACATTCCCATCGGGCACAAGGTCGCCCTCAGGGATTACAAGCCGGGGGATACGGTGATCAAGTATGGCGTCGACATCGGCAAGGCGGTGGCACCGATCGCCAAGGGCGAGCACACGCATATTCAGAACCTGAAGACGAAGCGGTGGTGAGCATGGACCTTTCGAAAGCGAGCTTCTGGGGTTACCGGCGCGAAAGCGGGCGCAGCGGCGTGCGCAACCACGTCGTCATTCTGCCGGTGGACGATCTGTCGAACGCCGCGGCGCAGGCGGTCGAGAACAACATCAAGGGTGCGATGGCCTTGCCGCATCCCTATGGCCGCCTGCAATTCGGCGCCGATCTGGATCTGCACTTCCGCACCCTCATCGGCATGGGATCGAACCCGAACGTTGCGGCGGTGGTCGTGATCTGCATCGAAAACGGCTGGGCGAAGAAAGTCGCCGATGGTATCGCCGCGACAGGCAAGCCGGTGGCGTACTTCGGCATCGAGCAGCACGGCGACCACGACACCATCCTGCGGGCCTCCAAGGCGGCGCGGGAATTCGTGCAGTGGGCCTCCGAACTGCGCCGCGAGGAGCGTCCCCTGAAGGACCTCTGGGTTTCCACCAAGTGCGGCGAGTCCGACACGACTTCCGGCTGTGGCGCCAACCCCACCGTCGGCAACGCCTTCGACAAGCTGTATGCGCTCGGCACGACGCTCGTGTTCGGCGAAACCACCGAGCTGACGGGCGGCGAGCACCTGGTGGCGGCGCGCTGCCGCAACGACGAGGTGAGGAAGAAGTTCCAGTTCATGTTCGACCGCTACCAGCAGGTGATCGAGCGGCACAAGACGAGCGACCTGATGGACTCGCAGCCGACCAAGGGCAACATCGAGGGCGGCCTCACCACGATCGAGGAAAAGGCGCTCGGCAACATCCAGAAGATCGGCCGCAAGTGCCTGGTCGACGGCGTGCTTGACAAGGCCGAGGTGCCGAGCGGCTCCGGGCTGTGGTTCATGGATTCGTCGTCCGCCGCGGCCGAGATGGTGACCCTGTGCGCCGCGGCCGGCTTCGCGGTGCATTTGTTCCCGACCGGGCAGGGCAACATCATCGGCAACCCGATCCTGCCGGTGATCAAGTTGAGCGCCAACCCGCGCACCGTGCGCACCATGTCCGAGCACATCGACGTCGACGTGTCGGGATTGTTGCGCAAGGAACTCACGCCCGACCAGGCGGGCGACCGGCTGCTCGAGTGCATGTTGCGCACCGCGAACGGCCGGCTCACCGCCGCCGAGGCGCTCGGCCACCGCGAGTTCGTGCTCACGCGCCTGTACGAATCGGCTTGAGCACGCTGCACGTCAGGGTCTGGAGGGGCGGCGCGGCAGGCGCGTTTCAGGAATTCGAGGTGCCGCGCCACGCCAGCCAGACGGTGCTCGACGTGGTCACCCAGATCCAGCGCGCTCAGGACGCCACGCTCGCCTACCGCTTTGCCTGCCGCGTCGGCGTGTGCGGGTCGTGCGCCATGACGGTGAACGGTGTCGCGCGCTGGACCTGCCGCACGCACGTCGACAAGGTGGCGCGCGACGGGCGGCTGGAGGTTGCGCCGCTGCGCAACCTGCCGGTGCTGCGCGACCTGGTCACCGACATGCGCGAATTCTTCGACAAGTGGTCGCGCGCCAAGGGAAGTTTCCGCGGCGCGCGGACGCGGCGCGACGACTTCGAGCGCGTGGCGCCGCAGTCCGTGCAACGCCTGAGCGTGGACGCGGGCATCGAATGCATCGGCTGCGCCGTGTGCTACGCCTCGTGCGACGTGGTGGCGCAGAACCCGGAGTATCTCGGGCCGGCGGCGCTCAATCGGGCCTGGACGCTGGTGAGCGACGTGCGCGACATCGCGCGCGCCGAACGGCT
>MERE01000033.1 GCA_001771975.1 Betaproteobacteria bacterium RIFCSPLOWO2_02_FULL_68_150
GGCGCAGAACAGGCCGTCGCGCTCGGGCTTGAAGGTGCGGTAGTTGATGGTCTCCGGCTTCTTCACCTCGCCGTAGGACCAGGAGCGGATCTTCTCGGGCGAGGCCAGCCCGATCTTGATCGCATCGAACTCCTCGTCCTGCTGGACCTGCTTGAACAGCTCGAGCAGCGCTTTCATTCTCAGTACCTCTCCAGGTCGATGTCGATCCCCAGGGACCGGATCTCCTTCACCAGCACGTTGAACGACTCGGGCATCCCGGCGTCGATCTTGTGGTCGCCCTTGACGATGTTCTCGTACACCTTGGTGCGCCCGGCGATGTCGTCCGACTTCACCGTGAGCATTTCCTGCAGCGTGTACGCGGCGCCGTAGGCCTCCAGCGCCCACACCTCCATCTCGCCGAAGCGCTGGCCGCCGAACTGCGCCTTGCCGCCGAGCGGCTGCTGCGTGACGAGCGAATACGGCCCGGTGGAGCGCGCGTGCATCTTGTCGTCCACCAGGTGGTGCAGTTTCAGCACGTGCATGTAGCCCACCGTCACCTGGCGGTCGAACGCCTCCCCGGTGCGGCCGTCGTGCAGCGTCACCTGCCCGGAAGACGGCAGGCTGGCCAGCTCGAGCATGGCGTTGATCTCGGCCTCCGACGCCCCGTCGAACACCGGCGTCGCGAACGGTACGCCGTCCTCGAGGCCGGCGGCGAGCTGCAGGATCTCCTCGTCGCTGAACTTGTCGAGCGCCTCCTGCCTGCCGCTCGAGTTGTAGACCTTGTCCATGAGTTTGCGCATCTCGGCGATCTTCGCCTGTGCCTTGAGCAGCTGGCCGATCTTCAGGCCCAGGCCCTTCGCCGCCCAGCCCAGGTGCGTCTCCAGGATCTGGCCGACGTTCATGCGCGAGGGCACGCCGAGCGGATTGAGCACGATGTCCACCGTGGTGCCGTCGGCCATGTGCGGCATGTCCTCGACCGGTACGATCTTGGAGATCACCCCCTTGTTGCCGTGACGGCCGGCCATCTTGTCGCCGGGCTGCAGGCGGCGCTTCACCGCGACGTACACCTTGACCATCTTGAGCACGCCGGGCGGCAGCTCGTCGCCCTGGGTCAGCTTCTTGCGCTTGGCTTCGAACATGGCGTCGAATTCCTTGCGTTTTTCGCCGAGCGAGTCCTTGAGCGACTCCAGCTGTGCCGCGGCTTCCTCGTTCGCGAGCCGCACGTCGAACCAGTCGTAGCGTTCGAGCGACTCGAGATAGCCCTTGGTGACCTTGCTGCCCTTGGCGAGCCGCTTCGGGCCGCCGTTGGCGGTCTTGCCTTCGAGCAGGCGCTTCAAGCGCTCGAAGGTGTCCGATTCGACGATGCGCATCTGGTCGGCGAGGTCGGTCTTGTAGTGCTTGAGCTCCTCTTCGATGATGCTCTGGCTGCGCTTGTCGCGCTCGATGCCTTCGCGCGTGAATACCTGCACGTCGATGACGCAGCCCGAGATCCCGGAAGGCACGCGCAGCGACGTGTCCTTCACGTCGCTCGCCTTCTCGCCGAAGATCGCGCGCAGCAGCTTTTCCTCGGGGGTCAGCTGCGTCTCGCCCTTGGGCGTGACCTTGCCCACCAGCACGTCGCCGGCCTCGACCTCGGCACCGATGTAGACGATGCCGGACTCATCCAGGCGCGACAGCTGCGCTTCCGACAGGTTCGAGATGTCGCGCGTGATCTCCTCCGCTCCCAGCTTGGTGTCGCGCGCCACCACCGTCAGCTCCTCGATATGGATCGAGGTGAAACGGTCGTCGGACACCACGCGCTCCGAGATCAGGATCGAGTCCTCGAAGTTGTAGCCGTTCCAGGGCATGAATGCGACCAGCATGTTCTGGCCAAGCGCCAGCTCGCCGAGGTCGGTCGAGGCGCCGTCGGCAATCACGTCTCCCCTGGCGATGCGCTCGCCCTGTTTCACGATCGGGCGCTGGTTGATGTTGGTGTTCTGGTTCGAGCGCGTGTACTTGGTGAGCTTGTAGATGTCGACGCCGACGTCGCCCGCCAGGGTTTCGTCATCGTTGACCCGCACCACGATGCGGTTCGCGTCGACGTAGTCCACCACGCCGCCGCGCAACGCGGTGACGCAGGTGCCCGAGTCCACCGCCGCGGTGCGCTCGACGCCAGTGCCCACCAGCGGCTTTTCCGGGCGCAGGCAGGGCACCGCCTGGCGCTGCATGTTGGAACCCATCAGCGCACGGTTGGCGTCGTCGTGCTCGAGGAACGGAATCAGCGACGCCGCGACCGAGACGATCTGCGACGGCGCCACGTCCATGTACTGCACTTCCTCGGGCGACTTGAGCTCGAATTCATTCTTGAAGCGGCACGACACCAGCGAATCGGTCAGGCGCCCCGCCTTGTCCATCGCGGCATTGGCCTGCGCGATCACGTAGTGCCCCTCCTCGATCGCCGAGAGGAACTCGATCTCGTTGCTGACCTTGCCGTCTTTCACCTTGCGGTAGGGGGTCTCGAGGAAGCCGTAGCGGTTGGTGCGTGCATACAGCGCGAGCGAATTGATCAGGCCGATGTTCGGGCCCTCCGGTGTCTCGATCGGGCAGACCCGGCCGTAATGCGTCGGGTGCACGTCGCGCACCTCGAAGCCGGCGCGCTCGCGCGTCAGGCCGCCCGGCCCGAGCGCCGAGACGCGCCGCTTGTGCGTGATCTCGGAAAGCGGGTTGGTCTGGTCCATGAACTGCGACAGCTGGCTCGAACCGAAGAACTCCTTGATCGCCGCGGATATCGGCTTGGCGTTGATCAGGTCGTGCGGCATCAGGTTCTCGGATTCCGCCTGCGACAGGCGTTCCTTCACCGCGCGCTCGACGCGCACCAGGCCGGCCCGGAACTGGTTTTCCGCCAGCTCGCCCACCGAGCGCACGCGCCGGTTGCCGAGGTGGTCGATGTCGTCGATCTCGCCACGGCCGTTGCGCAACTCGACGAGTATCCGGATCACCTCCACGATATCGCGCGGGCTGAGCGTGAAGCGCGTCTCGAGTTTGGTCTCCAGCTTCTGGCGGTCGATGCCCTTCGCCTTGAGGTCGTGGAACATTCTCTCGACCAGCGCCTGCGCCTCGGCCTCGCTGCTCGCCGCGTCCAGGCTCACCTTGTTGAGCGACAGTTCCGGCACATTGCGGAAATAGGCGCGCAGCTCCTGGTCCAGCTCGCGCGACAGCGCGACCCCGCGCAGGCGCAGCTGCCAGCTCGACTCGCTCTTGATGCCGACGCGGCGGTTGAACTTCATGCGCCCCACCGCCGACAGGTCGTAGCGCTCCTCGGCGAAGAACAGGCCGTTGAACAGCGTCTCCACCGCGTCTTCGGTCGGCGGCTCGCCGGGCCGCATCATGCGGTAGATCGCGACCCTCGCCTGGGTGCGGTCGGTGGTTTCGTCGGCGCGCAGCGTCTGCGAGATGTACGGGCCCTGGTCGAGGTCGTTGGTGAACAGGGTATGCACCTTGCTGATGCGCGCCTCGCGCAGCTTGCCGAGCAGCGTCTCGGTGATCTCGTCGTTCGCGTTGGCGAGGATCTCGCCCGTGTCGGCGGCGACCACGTTGTGCGCGAGCGTGCGCCCGAGCAGGAACTCGTCCGGCGCGTCGATGCGCTTGATGCCGGCCGCCTCCATGTCGCGAATGTGCTTCACGGTGATGCGCTTGTCCTTGGCGACGATCGTCTTGCCGTGCTTGTCGTTCACGTCGAAGCGCGCCACTTCGCCCCTCAGGCGCTCGGGCACCACCTCGAAGCGCACGTGGTTCGGCTCGATGTGGAAGGCGTCGAAGGCGAAGAACTCCTTCAGGATCTGCTCCGGCGTGAAGCCGAGCGCCTTCAGCAGGATCGTCACCGGCATCTTGCGGCGGCGGTCGACCCGGAAGAAAACGATGTCCTTGGCGTCGAACTCGAAATCGAGCCACGAGCCGCGGTACGGGATCACGCGCGCCGAGAACAGGAGCTTGCCGCTCGAATGCGTCTTGCCGCGGTCGTGCTCGAAGAACACGCCGGGCGAGCGGTGCAGCTGGCTGACGATCACGCGCTCGGTGCCGTTGATGACGAACGAGCCGTTGGTGGTCATGAGCGGGATCTCGCCCATGTAGACCTCCTGCTCCTTGACCTCCTTCGGCGTCGGCCGCGGCGCTTCCTTGTCCATGATCACGAGGCGCACCTTGGCGCGCAAGGGGCTCGCGAAGGTCAGCCCGCGCTGCTGGCATTCCTTGACGTCGAACGGCGGCTCGCCGAGCTGGAAACTGACGAACTCCAGGCGCGCGTTGCCCGAGTGCGACGAGATCGGAAAGATCGAGCTGAACGCCGCCTGCAGGCCTTCGTTCTTGCGCGCCTCCGGCGCGACTTCCGCCTGCAGGAACGCCGTGTACGACTCGAGCTGGGTCGCGATCAGGAACGGCACCGGCTGCACGACGGCGCGCTTGGCGAAGCTCTTGCGGATGCGTTTACGCTCGGTGAGGGAATAGGTCATGAAGGCTCCCGGCTGAGGTCAGTCAGCGATGGATACGAAAGACAAGAGGGCAAAGCCGAGCCGCCCGAAGCGGGCGGCTCGGCTTTGCGCTCGGCACGACCGGTACCAGCGCGCGCCGGCCGGGCGGGGTGGAGGGGCTGCCGCCCCTCCACGGTTCCCATTCCCGTCACGCGCCGTTACTTGATCTCGACCTTGGCGCCGGCGTCGGTGAGCTTCTTCGCGACGGCGTCGGCGTCGGCCTTCGAAACCCCTTCCTTCACGGGCTTCGGCGCGCCGTCGACGAGATCCTTCGCCTCTTTCAGGCCGAGGCTGGTGACCTCGCGGACCGCCTTGATGACGTTGACCTTGTTGTCGCCGAATGCAGTGAGCACGACCGTGAATTCGGTCTGCTCCTCTGCGGCTGCGGGTGCGGCTGCGCCACCCGCCGCCGGCGCCGCCACCGCGACCGCAGCTGCGGCGGAGACGCCGAATTTCGCTTCCATGTCCTTGATGAGCTGCGACAGCTCGAGGACGGTCATGCTTGAAATGGCTTCGAGTACTTGTGCACGTTCCATGGTTCACTCCGAAATGTCGAATGGGTTCCTGAAAATGCGGCTCAGGCCGCAGCCTTCTCGCGCGCATCGCGTACCGCGGCGATGGTGCGGACAAACCTGCCCGGCACCTCGTTCATCGTGCGCACCAGCTTCACCATCGGCGCCTGCATCGTGCCGAGCAGCGTCGCCAACAGCTCTTCACGGCTGGGCATCGTGGCCAGCGCCTTGACGTCCCTGGCGGACATCACGGCATTGGCCATCGCGCCGCCCATGATGACGAAGCGCTCGTGCTCCCTGGCGAAATCCGCGAGTACCTTGGCACCCGCGACCGGGTCCTGCGCGATGCCGTACATCAGCGGCCCGGAGAGTTGCCCGGACAGCGGCTCGAACGGCGTGCCCTTGACGGCACGGCGCGCCAAGCTGTTCTTCAGCACCCGCAGATACAGGCCCGACTTGCGTGCCCTGACGCGCAAGCCCGTCACGGCGCCGACGTTGAGGCCGCGGTTTTCCGCGACGATCACCGCCTGCGCCTTGGCGAGCACGGCCGCGACTTCCGTCACGATCGCCTGCTTTTGCTCAAGACTGAGACTCAAGGTCTACCTCCTAAACGTTGATCAACCGGGCGGTGCTGCCACCGCCCACCCAGGGCAGAGGAGACTGATCTCCTGCGCCCCTCTGGCGACCTTGAATCAGGAACCCGGCAATGCATTCCCGCTTCGGGTACGCCGTCTGCGTAGGGTGTTGCGCGATTAAGCCCGCGGCGGCAGTCGTGCCGTTCCGGCCGCCGCGAGCCCCTACGGTCTTTGACAGCTGCTGCGCATTCTCGCGAACGAGCAACGGCCCAAAGTTCCAACTTTCAATGCGCCTGCTGCTGCGCCGACAGTGTCGCGGGATCGACCTTGACGCCCACTCCCATGGTGCTCGACACCGAAAGCTTGCGCAGAAAAATCCCCTTCACGCTCGACGGCTTCGACCGGTTGAGCGCCTCCACCAGTGCCGCAAGGTTGTCGCGCAGCTGCTCCGCTGTGAACGAGGCGCGCCCGATCGTGCATTGCACGACGCCCGCCTTGTCGGCGCGGAACTGCACTTGGCCGGCCTTGGCATTTCTCACTGCCCCGGCGACATCGGGCGTCACCGTGCCGACCTTCGGGTTGGGCATCAGGCCGCGCGGCCCCAGGATCTGGCCCAACTGGCCGACGACGCGCATCGCCTCCGGCGCCGCCACCACGACGTCGAAATCGATCTTTCCCGCCTTGACCTGCTCAGCCAGGTCTTCCAGGCCCACCAGATCGGCGCCGGCCTCCTTGGCAGCCTGCGCCTTGTCGCCCGCAGCGAACACCGCGACGCGCACCTTCTTCCCGGTGCCGGCCGGCAGAACCACCGAGCCGCGCACCGTCTGGTCCGATTTCTTGGCGTCGATGCCCAGATTCACCGCGACATCCACCGCCTCGTCGAACTTTGCGGTCGCAGTTTCCTTGACGAGCTTCATGGCATCGAACACGGCATAGGCCTTTGCCCGGTCAACCTTGGTTGCGAGACCCTTGCGGCGCTTCGAAAGCGTGGTCATTTACATGCCCTCCACAATGATGCCCATCGAGCGCGCGCTGCCCGCCACGGTGCGCATCGCCGCCTCGAGATCCGCCGCGTTCAGATCCGGCATCTTCACCTTGGCGATCTCCTCGACCTGCTTGCGCGTGATCTTTCCGACCTTGTCCGTATGCGGCCGCGGGCTGCCGGACTCGATCCCCGCCGCCTTCTTGATCAGCACCGTGGTCGGCGGCGTCTTGATAATGAAAGTGAAGCTCTTGTCGGCGTACGCCGTGATCACCACCGGCAGCGGCAGGCCGGGCTCGACCTTCTGGGTCTGGGCGTTGAACGCCTTGCAGAATTCCATGATGTTGAGGCCGCGCTGTCCCAGCGCAGGGCCGATCGGCGGCGACGGATTCGCCTTGCCAGCCGGCACCTGCAACTTCACGAAACCGACGATCTTCTTTGCCATGCATCGCTCCTATCGGGTTGCGGCGGACGCTCGCGCGCCCTCCCCGTCAAGATCGGGATTGACCCCGGTTGTCACGCCTTTTCGACCTGTCCGAACTCCAGCTCGACCGGGGTCGAGCGCCCGAAGATCGTCACCGCCACCCGCAGGCGGCTCTTTTCGTAGTTCACGTCTTCCACCGTGCCCTGGAAATCGGTGAACGGGCCCTCCTTGACGCGCACCATTTCGCCGGATTCGAACAGCACTTTGGGCTTCGGTTTTTCCACCCCCTCGCGCATCTGCTGCATGATCGCGTCGACCTCCTTCTGCGAGATCGGCGCCGGTTTGGTCGCCGTGCCGCCGACGAAGCCGGTCACCTTGTTGGTGTTCTTCACCAGGTGCCAGCTGTCGTCGTTCATTTCCATCTCGACCAGCACGTAGCCGGGGAAGAACTTGCGCTCCGACATGTGTTTCTGGCCGCCCTTCATCTCGACAACCTCTTCGACCGGCACCAGAATCTTGCCGAAGCTGTCCTGCATGCCGGCGCGCGTGATGCGATCCTCGAGCGCGCGCTTGACCGATTTTTCGAAGCCCGAATAGGCGTGCACCACGTACCAGCGTTTGGTCATGTTTTCTTCCAGCCGAGAACCAGGTCGTAGAGCACCCACTCGAGTGTCTTGTCGCTGATCCAGAGAAACACCGCCATCACCACCACGAACGCGAACACCGCGGCCGTGGTCTGCACCGTTTCCTTGCGGTTCGGCCAGACCACCTTTTTCACCTCGACCACCGCCTCGCGTGCAAACGCGGTAAAGGTGCGCCCGGGTTCGGTCATCCACGCCACTGCGGCACCCGCCGCGATTCCCGCGACCACCACGAGAACCCGCAGCACCAGCGCCTGCTCGGACAGCAGGTAATAGCCGACGAGGCCCGCCGCCAGCAGCAGCGCTGCAATGGTCAATTTTGCTTTGTCAGCCATGGTCTTCAGGGTTTGGCAGGGGCAGAGGGGATTGAACCCCCAACCTTCGGTTTTGGAGACCGACGCTCTGCCAGTTGAGCTATGCCCCTTCGGTTTCCTTTACTCGATCACTTTGGCGACGACGCCGGCGCCGACGGTCTTGCCGCCCTCGCGGATCGCAAAGCGCAGGCCCTGCTCCATCGCCACCGGCGTGATC
>MERE01000034.1 GCA_001771975.1 Betaproteobacteria bacterium RIFCSPLOWO2_02_FULL_68_150
GCCACCACGTCCGCCTCGACACCGCGCCGCGACTCGACGTATTGCCGCGCCTGCACGCGCGCCAGCGCGCGGATCTGGTCGCGCACCAGCGCCGCCTCTTCGTAGCGTCGTGCTGCCGCCGCTTCGCTCATGCGCGCCTCGAGCCGGCGCATGACGTCGTCTTCGCGCCCTTCGAGGAACAGTGCCGCGCTCTGCACGTCCTGCGCGTAGCGCTCGGCACCGATCAGGCCCGTGCAGGGCGCGCTGCAGCGCCGGATCTGGTGCAGCAGGCACGGGCGCGAGCGGTTCTCGAATACCGAATCCTCGCAGGTGCGAAGGCGAAACACGCGCTGCAGCAGCTGGATGCTCTCGCGCACGGCGTGCGCATGCGGAAACGGACCGAAATAGCGGTCGGCGCGCTGCTTCGCGCCGCGGTGAAAGCCCAGGCGCGGGAAGCGATGCCCGGAGACCGTCAGGTAGGGATACGACTTGTCGTCGCGGAAAAGGATGTTGTAGCGCGGTGCGAGGCTCTTGATCAGGTTGTTCTCGAGCAGCAGCGCTTCGTCCTCCGAGCGCGTCGCGCTCACCTCGATCGACCCGACCTGCGTCAGCATCATCGCGATGCGCGGACTCTGCGCGCCGCGGCTGAAGTAGGAGGCGACGCGCTTTTTCAGGTCCTTCGCCTTGCCGACGTAGAGCGCCTCGCCCGCGGCGCCGCGCATGCGGTACACGCCTGGAAGGTTGGGCAATCCGGCTACGAAGGACTTGGCGTCGAACACGGTTCCGGAATTATAAATCGTGTAAAATTCGCCCCCTTTTCTGCAAGGCTTGCAGTCATGGCAAAAGTATCCGCGGTCGAAATCCGCGTCGGCAACCTGCTCGAGTGGGACAAGCGCGTCTGGCGCGTGCTCAAGTGCTACCACGTGCACGTCGGAGGGCGCGGCGGCGCCTTCATGCAGGTGGAAATGAAGGACATCGAGGCCGGCACCAAGACCAACCAGCGCTTCCGCACCGAGGACAAGGTCGAGCGCGCCTTCGTCGACGCGCGTGAAATGGAGTATCTCTACCAGGACGCCGACAGCTACGTCTTCATGGACCAGCAGAACTACGAGCAGCTGCAGCTGTCGGCGGAATTCCTCGAAGGGCAGACGGGCTTCCTGCTGCCCAACACCGGTGTCCAGGTGAACTTCTACAACGGCCGTGCGATCGGTCTCGAGCTGCCGCCGTCGGTGGTGCTCACGGTCACCGACACCGAGCCCGGCATCAAGAACGCTACGGCCACCAACATGTTCAAGGCTGCGACCACGGACACCGGCCTGGTGGTACAGGTGCCGCCGTTCATCAATCAGGGCGAGCGCATCAAGGTCAGCACCAACGATGGCAGCTACATGGAGCGCGCGTAACCGAGCCTGCCGGGGGAGAGCTGTTGCGGGCCCGATGGCACGCGCTCAGGCGGGCAGCGCCAGGTCCTGCAGCGCTTCGCGGTAGGCAACGCTTTTCCTCAGGTCACGGCCACCCCTGCGGCGCATTCTTTCCGCCCGCTGCGGCACCGCCAGCGGCAGCTTGCCAAGGGATTCGAGCAGCCGGCCCTGCCCCTCCGGGTCGTTGCACAACAGCACCATGTCGCACCCCGCGCCGAGCGCGGCGCTCGCGCGCTCTGCAACCCCGCCCGCGGTGCTGGCGCCCGCCATCGACAGGTCGTCGCTGAAGATCAGGCCGTCGAATCCGAGCTGGCCGCGCAGGATCTCCTTCAGCCAATAGGCGGAGTAGCCCGCCGGCTCGCGATCGGCCTGCGTGTAGATGACGTGCGCCGGCATCACGCCGCCGAGTCCGGCGGCGATCACCGGGCGGTAGGGCGCGACGTCCTTGCGCAGGATCTCGGCCACGGCGCGCTCGTCGCGCGGCACGGCGACGTGCGAATCCAGCGCGGCAAATCCGTGCCCCGGAAAATGCTTGCCGACGGCCCTGCTGCCGCCTGCGGCGAAACCCCTGACCAGCTCTGCCGCAAGCGCGCCCACGGCGATGGGGTCGAAGTGCAGCGCGCGGTCGCCGATCACCGAGCTCGAACCGTAGTCGAGATCGAGTACCGGAGCGAAGCTGAAGTCGAGGCCCTGCGCGCCCAGCTCGGCGGCGATCACCAGGCCGGCGGCGTGCGCGGCGCGCCGCGCGGCGTCGCGATCCCGGTCCCACCGCAGGCCGAGGCTGCGCATCGGCGCAATCGCGCTGAATCCCTCGCGAAAGCGCTGCACGCGCCCGCCCTCGTGGTCGGTGCAGATGAGCAGCTCGGGCGTGCGCAGTGCGCGAATCTCCGCCGTGAGCGCCGCGAGCTGCTCAGGGCTCTGGTAATTGCGCGCGAACAGGATCACGCCGCCGGCCGCCGGGTGCAGCAGGCGTTTGCGGTCGTCGTCCGTGAGCGCGAGCCCGATCGGGTCGAGCACCGCGGCGCCCAGCGGCAGGCGTCTTCTCATGCCGCCGCCCCGGGGTCGAATTCCAGGACCACCGTGGCGCTCGCCAGTTCGCGTTCGTCGCTGAGCGAAAGGTGGCTGCGCCCGATGCCGCGAGCTTCGAGCAGCTCGCGCAGCGCCGGCGAGAAATCGAGCACCGGCTTGCCCGAGCGCAGATTGTGCACCCAGACGCCGTGCCAGTTGGCGGGCGCGTGGATACCGGTCCCGAGCGCCTTGGTGAAGGCTTCCTTGGCGGCAAAACGCTTCGCCAGATAGGCGGCCGGCTGGCGATGGCGGCGGAAGCGCGCGAGTTCCGGTTCGCACAGGATGCGGCGTGCGAAGCGCTCGCCGTAGCGCGCCAGCACGCGCTCGACGCGCCGGATCTCGATCAGGTCGGTGCCGACGCCGTAGATCACGGCCCGCGGTGCAAGGGATTCATGCCCGGTGCCGATGCGCGGCCTCGACCATCAGGCGCTTCATCTCGCGCACCGCCTCGCGCATGCCGACGAACACGGCGCGGCTGACGATGGCGTGGCCGATATGCAGTTCCCGCACTCCCGCCAGGCGCGCCACCGGCTGCACGTTGAAGTAGTTGAGCGCGTGTCCCGCGTTGAATCGCATGCCGAGCGCACGGATCTGCTCGCCGGCGCGTGCGAGCTTGCCGAGCTCGGCCAGCGCGGCCGCTCCCTCGGCGTCGCGTCCCCTGGCATGGAAGGCATGCGCATAGGGGCCGGTATGCACCTCGCACACCGCAGCGCCGATTCGCTTCGCGGCGTCGACCTGCCGTGGTTCGGCGTCGATGAACACCGAGACCACGATCCCGGCGTCCGCCAGCTGCGCCACCTGCTCGCCCAGGTGCCGTTCCTGCACCACGATGTCGAGCCCCCCCTCGGTGGTGACTTCATGGCGCCCTTCCGGCACCAGCATCGCCATTTCCGGCCGCACGCGACGTGCGATGGCGACCATTTCGTCGGTCGCCGCCATTTCCAGATTCAGCTTGATCTGGGTGAGTTCGCGCAGCCGGCGCACATCCTCGTCCTGGATGTGACGCCGGTCTTCGCGCAGATGCACCGTGATGCCGTCGGCGCCGCCGAGTTGCGCCTCGACCGCGGCCCACACCGGGTCGGGTTCATAGGTCTTGCGCGCCTGCCTGACGCTCGCGACGTGGTCGACGTTGACGCCGAGTTCGATCATAGGTCCTGCAGTTCTGCGAGTACCGCGCGCGTGTGCAGCACCTGGCTGCCGAGCCGGCACGCGATCAGCGCGCGCAGCAGCTGGCGCGCCTCCTCGCGCGTGGTCTCGCGGCTGTACTCGTCGCGCGCGATGTCGAGCAGCGTCTGCCCGTCTACGGCGCCGGCACTGCCGTTGGCCGCCAGCGGGCCGCGCTCCGGGTCGTACTCGTAGCGCCGCCCGGGATCCACCGGCGCCCCGCTCGCCGCATCGCGCACCAGCAGCGGAGCATACCCGAGTTCATCCAGCAGCCGGTGCTCGAAGCAGCGCAGCACCGCGGCGCGATCGCTCGCCGCAGCCAGCTGCGCCAGACTGGCGGCATAGACCGCGAACAACCGCTCGTGCGGATCTTCGCGCGGCAGGAGGCGCAGCAGCAGCTCGTTGAGGTAGAAGCCGCACATGACGCCGATGCCCGAGAGCGCCGGCTGCCCGCCGGCCCAGTCCGCCGCGACCAGCGTGCCGAGTTCGGCGGAACCGCTCCAGGACAGATGCAGCGGATGGAACGCCAGCAGCACGCCGCGCAGCGCCGAGCGCGGGCGCCGCGCCCCTTTGGCGAGCAGCCCGACGCGCCCATGCTGGCGCGTGAACAGCTCGACGATGAGGCTGGTCTCCTTGTAGGGATAGGTATGCAGCACGTAGCCCGGCTCATGCACCGCGCGACGGCGCGTCATGCGTACCCCAGGTGGCGCAACAGCCGCGCGTCGCGGGTCCAGTCGCGCTTGACCTTCACCCAGGTGCCGAGATAGACGGCCCCGCCGTACAGCGCCTCCAGGTCGCGGCGCGCGGCCGAAGAAATCCGCTTCAGATTGGCGCCCGCGGCGCCGATCACGATCGCCTTCTGGCTGTCGCGCTCGACCCAGATCGTCGCCTCGATGCGCCGCAGCCTGGGCTCCTGTTTGAAACTGTCGATGACCACTTCGCAGCGGTACGGCAGCTCCTGCCCGAGCACGCGGAACAGTTTCTCGCGCAGGATCTCGG
Organism: Betaproteobacteria bacterium RIFCSPLOWO2_02_FULL_68_150; assembly: GCA_001771975.1. Classification (GTDB taxonomy): domain Bacteria; phylum Pseudomonadota; class Gammaproteobacteria; order Burkholderiales; family SG8-39; genus 2-02-FULL-66-14. The sequence goes on from MERE01000034.1 coordinate 4,632, forward strand.
CAGCGAAGAAGCGTTCGTCCCGGTCGGTCAGCTGCTCGGCGGGATACGCGGGCGGGCCTTCAGGCAGGAATCCGCGCACCACGCGCAGCAGCTCCGGCAGGTTGCGACCGGTGCGCGCCGACACCGGCACCGAGGCGGCGAAGCTGCGCTCCTGCTGCAGCCGCTCGATGAACGGCAGCAGCTCGAGCTGGCGTTTCACCAGGTCGACCTTGTTGAGCACTGCGATGACGGTCCGGGAATCCGGAATGCGCGCCAGCACGGCGCGGTCCGCCGGACCGAAGCGCAGCGCCTCGATCACGAACAGCGTGACGTCGGCGTCGCGCGCGCCCTCGGACGCGGTCCGGTTCAGCGCTCGGTTGAGCGCATCGGCGTGGCGCGTCTGGTAGCCGGGCAAATCGACGAACAGGTACTGGCAGTCGCCCGTGGTGAGGATTCCCTTCACCGCGTGGCGCGTGGTCTGCGCCTTCGCGGAGACGATGGCGAGCTTCTGTCCGACCAGGCGATTGAGCAGGCTCGACTTGCCCGTGTTGGGCCTTCCCGCGAGCGCGACCGTGCCGCAGCGAAAAGCGCTCATGGCTCGAGGAGCGCCAGCAGCGCTGCAGCGGCCTGCTGCTCGGCGGCGCGACGCGAAGCGCCGCTGCCCTTCGCCGCGAGCCCCAGTTCCGGCACCACGCATTCGATCTCGAAGGTCTGCTGGTGCGCGGCACCCCGCGTCGCGACGACCTGGTATTGCGGCAGCTTCAGGCGCCGCCCCTGAAGGTATTCCTGGAGCCGGGTCTTGGGGTCCTTCGCCGGCGCACGTGCCTGAACGCCTGCGAGCCTTTCGCCAAAGGTGCGCCGGATCACGTTGCACGCCGTGGCATAGCCGGCATCGACAAAGACCGCGCCGTACACCGCTTCGAGCGCATCCGCGAGGATCGAAGCGCGCGCCACGCCGCCGCTCGCCGCCTCGCCCTCCCCGAGCCGCAGGAAATCCGACAGGCCGAGCGCGAGCGCCACCTCGGCGAGCGCCGCCTCGCGCACCAGGCTGGCGCGCAGGCGCGACAGCTCGCCCTCGGCGAGCTGCGGGAAACGCGCGTAGAGTTCCTCGGCGATGGCGCAGTCGAGCACACCGTCGCCCAGGAATTCGAGCCGTTCGTTGTGCGGCGAGCCGAAGCTGCGGTGGGTCAGCGCCTGCTCGAGCAGCGCGGCGTCGGCGAAGCGATGGCCGAGGCGTCGTTCCAGAACCGGAAAGCGGGACAAGACGCGGTCAGGGAGCCCTCTCCCTGCCCTTGGAATCGGCCGCGAAGTCGAGGTAGATGCCGGCGTTGCCGACCAGCGGGATCTCCTTGCGGTAGGCAAAGCCGATCACGACCTCGCCGCCTTCCTTGGTGATCTCGAGATCGGAGGACTTGATCGTGGTGACGTCGTCGATCCCGGACTTGAGGTCGAACGACTTGCGGATGTCGTCGACCGAGGTGCGGCCTTCGTTGGCGATTACGGTGATCAGCTTCTTGGCGGCGAAGAACTCGAGGTACGGCGGCGCCACCTTCATGGCGAGCACCGCGACCAGCACGAGGAGGATCGCGCCGACGATCAGTCCGCTCAGCGACAGTCCGCGTTGTTGTTTGCGCATAGGCTGTTCTCCCTGCATGGGACGATCACCGGAACAGGCCGAAGCGGCCGAGTTCGCTGAAATTGAGCCAGATCAGGAAGGCCTTGCCGACGATGTTCTGGTCCGGCACGAACCCCCAGACGCGGCTGTCGCTCGAGTTGTCGCGGTTGTCGCCCATGACGAAGTAATGGCCCGGCGGCACGCTGCAGCTCAGGCCGTCGATATTGTAGTGGCAATTGGCGGCGTGCGGAAACGAGCGCGCCGGCGGCGCGAAGCCGGGCGTCTCGTCCTCCACCAGGATCTCGTGCTCGGCGGCACCGAGCCGCTCGACGAAGCGCGGCGAGAACTGCATGCGTTCCCTCGACAGGTAGTCCTCGATGCGCTGCACCGGCACCGCATCGCCGTTGATCGTCAGGCGGTGGTTGCGGTATTCGATGCGGTCGCCCGGCAGCCCGACCACGCGCTTGATGTAATCGAGCGACGGATCGACCGGGTAGCGGAATACCATCACGTCGCCGCGCTCGGGCTGCGCGACCTCGATCACCTTGCGGTTCCATACCGGGATGCGAATGCCGTAGACGTACTTGTTCACCAGGATGAAATCGCCCACCAGCAGCGTCGGGATCATCGAGCCCGAGGGGATCTTGAACGGCTCCAGCAGGAACGAGCGCAGCAGGAATACGATCAGGATCACCGGAAAAAAACTGATCGAATACTCGACCCACCACGGCTGCTTGCCCTCCCGCCGGCGCGCGAGCCAGCCCGAATCGAGCGCCCAAACCGCGCCGCTGACCACCAGCAGGGTGAGCAGGAACAGCGCGAAACTCACTTGTTCTCCATCTGCAGCACCGCCAGAAACGCCTCCTGGGGAATTTCGACGGCGCCGACCTGCTTCATGCGGCGTTTGCCCGCCTTCTGCTTTTCCAGCAGCTTCCTCTTGCGCGTGATGTCGCCGCCGTAGCACTTGGCGATCACGTTCTTGCGCAGCGCCTTGACGTTCTCGCGGGCCACGATCTGCGCGCCGATGGCGGCCTGGATCGCGACGTCGAACATCTGGCGCGGAATCAGGCCGCGCAACCGCGTCACCAGATCGCGGCCGCGCTGCTGCGCCGCCGAGCGGTGCGCCAGGCTGGAGAGCGCATCGACGCGCTCGCCGTTGATCAGCACCTCCAGCTTCACCATGTCGGCGGCGCGGTACGCCTTGAAGTCGTAGTCGAGGGAACCGTAGCCGCGTGTCAGGGACTTGAGGCGGTCGAAGAAATCGAGCACCACTTCGTTGAGCGGCAGATCGTAGCCCAGCACCACGTGGCGCGCGCTGTAGTGCATGCTGGTCTGCGTGCCGCGCTTGTGCGTGCACAGCGTCATCACCGGGCCGACGTACTCCTGCGGCGTGAAAATGCTCACCGCGATCACCGGCTCGCGGATCTCGGCGATGCGCGAAGGGTCGGGCAGCCTGGCGGGGTTGGACACCTGCATCACCTCGCCGTCGCGCAGCAGCACCTCGTATACCACGGTGGGCGCCGTCGTGACCAGGTGCTGGCCGTACTCGCGCTCGAGCCGCTCCTGCACGATGTCCATGTGCAGCAGCCCGAGAAAGCCGCAGCGAAAGCCGTGCCCGAGCGCCTGCGAGACCTCGGGCTCGTAGTGGAAGGAGGCGTCGTTGAGATGCAGCTTCTCCATCGCCTCGCGCAGCGACTCGTAGTGGTTCGACTCGACCGGATACAGGCCGGCGAACACCGCCGGCTTGATCTCCTTGAACCCGGGCAGCGGCGCGGCGGCCGGCCGGTCGGCGCGCGTCAGCGTGTCGCCGACCTTCGCCT
>MERE01000035.1 GCA_001771975.1 Betaproteobacteria bacterium RIFCSPLOWO2_02_FULL_68_150
ACGCATGGACATCGGACCCTACGTCCTGCAGCTGTTCAGCGGCCTGTCGCGCGCCATGGTGCTGTTCCTGCTCTCGGCGGGACTGTCGCTGATCTTCGGCGTCATGAACATCCTCAACTTCGCGCACGCCACGCTGTGGCTGCTGAGCGGCTACGTGACGTTCTCGATTTTCACCTTCCTCAGCGAGCAGTTCGGCGCCAGTCCGTGGCTGCTGCTGCCGGCGATCGTCGGCGCGGTGAGCGTGATGATGCTGGTCGGCCTCGCGCTGGAGCGCTTCCTGATCCGGCGCACCTACGAGCGCGAACTGCCCGAGCAGCTGCTGCTCACGTTCGCGCTGGTGCTGATCCTGGGCGACGCGATCAAGCTCATCTGGGGCCTGGAGAACCGGCGCATCAACCTCGGCGTGGAGCCGGTCGAGATGCTCGACACGCTGATCAATCCCTACCATTTCGTGATCGTCGGCACCGGCGTTGCGGTGGCCGCAGGACTTTGGTATTTCCTGCACCGCACGCGCTTCGGCAAGATCGTGCGCGCCGCCGTGTACAGCCGCAGCATGGTGAGCGCGCTCGGCATCCCGATCCCGATGATCTACGCGATGGTGTTTGCCCTGGGCGTGGGGCTGGCGGCGCTCGCCGGCGGCGTGTTCCTGCCGCTGCTGCCGATGGCGCTCGGCGTCGATCTCGACATCATCGTGCAGTGCTTCGCGGTGGTGGTGATCGGCGGCTTCGGCAGCATGCTCGGCACCTTTGTCGCCTCGATCATCGTCGGCGTGGTGTACGCGTTCTCGATCCTGTTCTGGCCCGACGGCGCGCTGGCGATGATTTTCCTGATCGTGATCGCGGTCCTGATCTGGCGGCCGTGGGGCCTGTTCGGTACCGAGTTGCGCTACTGATCCTGCCATGAGCGCCACCGCCGACAGTCCCGGTCTCTGGTCCCGCCTGTACGCGGCCTACGGGCTTTCGGGGCCGGTGGCAATGCTGATGTTCGCCTTGTTCCTGCTGGTGCCGCTGCTGCCCGGCGAGTTCTGGACGCACGTCGGGACCGAGGTCCTGATCCTCGGCCTGTTCGCCATGAGCTTCAACCTGCTGTACGGCTACATGGGGCAGATCTCGTTCGGTCACGCGGCGTTTTTCGGCGTCGGCGCGTACGCCACGGCGATGCTGTTCACGGCGCTGAAGACTCCGGCCGGGCAGATCGGCATCCCGCAGTTTCTCGCCTCGCTCCTCGCCGGCCCTCCGGTGGCGGCGCTCGCGGCGCTCGTCATCGGATTCTTCTGCGTGCGCCTGACCGGAATCTACTTCGCCATGCTCACCCTCGCTTTCGGCGAGATGCTGTTCTATATCGTGTTCTCCTGGTACAGCTTCACCAAGGGCGATGACGGCATCCAGGGCCTGCTGCCGCCGCCGTTCTTCCAGGACTCGGCGAATTTCTACTATTTCACGCTCGCGATCGTGACGGCGGCGGTGTTCGTGATGTGGCGCATCACCGAGTCCCCGTTCGGCTACACCCTGCGCACGCTGCGTGACAACCAGCGCCGCGCGGCGTTCCTCGGCACCAACGTCAGGACGCACATGCTCGCAAACTTCGTCATTGCGGGCGCATTCGCCGGAGTCGCAGGGGCGCTGTGGGGGCCGTTCTCGCGCAGCGTGAACCCGGGCCTGCTCGGTTGGGGCGAGTCGGGCATCGCGGTATTCATGACGCTGATCGGCGGCGCCGGGGCGATCGTCGGCCCGCTGCTCGGTTCGGTGATCTACACCCTGTTGCAGGCGGTAGTGAAGATGTACACGGTGTACTGGCCGCTCACCATCGGCAGCGTGATCCTGTTGATCGTGCTGTTCGCGCCGGGCGGCATACTGGGCATCGTCGACCGGCGCATTCGTGCCGCACGCGCCGAAGGGGAGGCCAAGGAGGGCGATCCCGGGGCCGGCCCGCGCGACGCGCCAGCGCCGCCATGAGCGCCAACATCCTTGAAGTCGCCGGGCTGGAGAAGCATTTCGGCGGCGTGCACGTCACCTGCAGCATCAACTTCGCGATGCAGGAGGGCGAGCAGTCGGCGATCATCGGCCCGAACGGCGCCGGCAAGAGCACCTTCATGAATCTGCTCACCGGCTATCACCGGCCGGACGCCGGCAAAGTGGTATTCGCGGGCGAGGAGATCACGGGGTTGCCGCCGCATCAGGTGGCGCGGCGCGGCATCTCGCGCGCCTTCCAGGTGAGCAGCATCTTCGGCCGCATGACGGTCGCCGAGAACGTGCGCGCGGCGGTGCACGCGCAGATGCGCGCCACGTTCCGGCTGTTTGCGTCCGCGCACCGCATCGGTGTCGAGGAGACCGGGCGCGTGCTCGCACTGTGCGGCATGGAGCGCAAGCGCGATCTGATGGCGGGGGAACTCGCGCAGGGCGACAAGAAGCGGCTCGAGCTGGCGATCGCGCTGGCGGGCCGGCCGCGCCTGCTGTTCCTCGACGAGCCGACGGCCGGCATGTCGATCGAGGAGGCGCGCTCGACCATGGAGCTGGTCGACCGTCTCAACCGCGAGCTGAAGCTCACCGTCCTGTTCACCGAGCACGACATGGGAATCGTGTTCAACCACGCGCGCCGGCTGACGCTGCTGCACCGGGGCGCGATCATCGTCCAGGGCACGCCCGCGGAAGTCCGTGCCAACGAAACCGCCCAGAAGGTCTATCTGGGCGAGCACCACCTTTAGACGCCGATGCTGCGCCTCGAACTCCACAGCGTCCATACGTACTACGTGACCAGCCACATCCTGTTCGATGTCTCGCTCGAGGTGAACGAGGGCGAATCGGTGTGCCTGCTGGGGCGCAACGGCGCCGGCAAGACCACGACCCTCAAGACGATCATGGGGCTCGCGCATGCGCGCGAGGGCGCGATCCGCTTCAATGGCGAATCGCTGATCGGGCGCGAGCCCTACCAGATTGCCCGGCTCGGCGTCGGTTTCGTGCCGGACGAGCGGCTGATATTTCCCGATCTCACGGTGCGCGAAAACCTCGAAATTGCCGTCAAGAAAGGCCGCGGTACGGCCGCGCCCTGGAGCGTGGATCGGGTCTACGAGCTGTTTCCCGTGCTCGCGCCGCTCGACCGGCGCCTCGGCGGTTACCTCTCGGGTGGCGAGCAGCAGATGCTCACCATCGGCCGCACCCTGATGGGCAACCCGTCGCTGCTGCTGCTCGACGAGCCGGTCGAGGGCGTGGCGCCGGTGGTGGTGCAGGAGCTGACGCGACAGATCAAGAACCTCAAGGGCATGGGCCTCACGATCCTGTTCGCCGAGCAGAACATGCATTTCGCGGCGGAAGTCTCCGACCGCGCCTACGTGATCGAGAAGGGGCACATCCGCTTTCACGGCACGATGCAGGAACTGGCGGCGAACGACGAAGTGAAATCGAAGTACCTGATGATCTAGAGCACGCCCGCGGCGATTCCGGCCGCAAGCGTCGCGCCGAGCTCCTCGCCATCTGCGCCGTCTTCACGCCGTGGTTGTGGAATACGATCAGCAGCGTTTTCATGTCCTGAGCCTCGGCGCCGGATCCTGGCGGTAAAAGCTCCTGAACAGATCGTAAAGCTGCGGAAAATCCGCCTGCAGGGCATTCGGCGACTCGAAGAACGCCTCGCTCGCCACGGCGAAGAACTCGGCCTCGTGCTCGGCGGCGTAGGGATCGAGAAACGTCTCGCGGCCGGCGTCGACCTCGCGGCGGAAGCGCGCGAGCTCGCGCTCGAGCACCGCAATCCACGCCCGGCGCGCTTGCGGCGTCGGCAGCGGCGGTACGCCGTCCACCTCGCCGTCCATCATGTCGAGCTTGTGCGCGAATTCGTGGAGCACGACGTTGGCGCCGCCCAGCGCGACGCTGCCCGCCTCGTCGAGCGCATCCCAGGACAGCACCACCGGTCCGCCGGGCCAGGCTTCGCCCGCCAGCGTGTCGTTCCATTCGTGCACCACGCCGTGCTCGTCGGTCTCGCTGCGGCTGACCTTGAAGTCGGACGGATGCACCACGATCCCGACCCAGCCGTCGTACCAGTCGAGCCCGAGTTCGAGCACCGGCAGGCAGGCCTGCAGCGCGATCGATACGCGGTCGCCGTCCCCGAGCACGGTGCCGCGCACCGGGGTGAACTGCTTTTCGGCAAGAAACACCATGGCCATCTCCTTCAGCCGGCGCTCGTCGCCGGCCGAAAGTCCGGCGAGAAAGGGCAGCCGCGCGCGCGCCCGGCGCCACAGGCGTTCTTCGAGCGGATGGCGCGCGACGATACGCCGGCGTCGCCAGTTGCGCAGCCATCGCATCAGCGAGGCCTTCGCGGGCGGCCAGCCGTGACGGCGCCGGTCGGAGTCATCGTCTCGCTACAATACCCCATGGTTTCCGTGGTTCGGTTGCATCCGCAGTCGGGCGCGGCAGCGCTCGGGCCCCTGGCCGAGGGGCTGCCCGCCGCGGAGCACGCGCTGATCGGGCGCGCGCTCGAATTTGCCGAGCCGCTTTATGCGGGCCTGGCGCTTTCGACCGGCGAGCCGGTGTGGCCGCACGCGCTGGGCCTGGGCGCCGGCCTTGCCGCGGTGGGGCTCGATCCGGCGGCGCGCGCCGCCGGGATCCTGTTCGCGGCGCCCAAGCAGCTGGGCGGGCTCGATCAGCTGCGCGAGCGCTTCGGCGAGGAAATCGCCGGCCTCGCCGGCGGCGTCGAGAAGCTCTACCGCCTGCGCGTGGCGACGCGCGTCAGCGCCGAGCAGCAGAACGAGGTGCTGCGCAAGATGGTCCTCGGCATGGTGGAGGACGTGCGCGTGGTGCTGATCCGGCTCGCCTCGCGCACGCAGACGCTGCGCTGGTTCGCCAAGCATCCGAGCGCCGAGCGCGAGTCCTACGCGCGCGAGACGCTGGACATCTATGCGCCGCTCGCCAACCGGCTCGGCGTGTGGCAGCTCAAGTGGGAGCTGGAGGACCTGTCGTTCCGTTTTCTCGAGCCCGATCTGTACCGCAAGATCGCGCAGATGCTCGAGCAGAAGCGCACCGAGCGCGAGCAGTACATCCGCGACGCGATGGCCGTGCTCGGCGCGGCGCTCGCCGCCGCCGGGGTGACGGCGGAAATCGCCGGCCGCCCCAAGCACATCTACTCGATCTGGAACAAGATGCGCGGCAAGGGGCTCGAGTTTTCCCAGGTCTACGACGTGCGCGCGCTGCGCGTGATCGCCGCCACCACGCGCGACTGCTACACCGCGCTCGGTGTGGCGCACGATCTGTGGCAGCCGATTCCGAAGGAGTTCGACGACTACATCTCGCGGCCCAAGGGCAACAACTACCAGTCGCTGCACACGGCGGTGATGGGGCCCGCCGGCAGGACGCTCGAAGTGCAGATCCGCACCGAGGCGATGCACCGCCAGGCCGAGTACGGCATCGCCGCGCACTGGCGCTACAAGGAGGCCGGCAAGGCGGCGAAAGCCGAGGGCGCGTTCGAAGAGAAAATCGCCTGGCTGCGCCAGCTGCTGGCGTGGCGCGACGAGGTGGCCGGCCGCGGCGACTGGGCCGCGCGCACGCGCGCCGCGGCGCTCGACGACACCGTGTACGTGCTCACGCCGCAGGGCAAGGTGATCGACCTGCCGGCCGGCGCGACGCCGGTGGATTTTGCCTACGCGCTGCATACCGATGTCGGCAACCGCTGCCGCGGCGCCAAGGTGGACGGGCACATGGTGCCGCTCGATACGGCGCTGCGCAACGGCCAGCGTGTCGAAATCGTGGTGGCGAAGACGGGCGGGCCGTCGCGCGACTGGCTGAATGCGGAGCGCGGCTTTCTGAAAAGCCACCGTGCGCGCCAGAAGGTGCGCCAGTGGTTCAATGCGCAGGCGCTTGCCGAGACGGTTGCCGCGGGGCGTGCGGTGGTCGAGCGCGAGGGGCGGCGCGAAGGCGCGACGCAGGTGCGGCTGGAGACGCTCGCCGCGCGGCTCGGCTTCGACAAGCCCGACGACCTGTTTGCCGCCGTGGCACGCGACGAAGTCAATCTGCGGCAGTTGCAGACGACGCTGCGCTCGCTCGGCGGACTCGCCGCGCCGGCGCCCGCTGCGCCGCCGGTCGCGCCCGCGCCGAGCAAGCCCAGACCCGCCGGCGACAGCGGCATTCTCGTCGTCGGCATGGACCGGCTGCTGACGCAGCTCGCGAAGTGCTGCAAGCCGGTGCCGCCCGACCCGATTCGCGGTTTCGTCACCCGCGGCAGGGGGGTTTCGATTCACCGCGAAGACTGCCCGAGCCTGAAGCGGCTGGCCGAGCTGCACCCGGAGCGGCTGCTCGAGACCGACTGGGGCGCAAAGCCCGGCGGCGCCTACGCCATCGACATGGTGGTGACGGCGAGCGATCGTCCCGGCCTGTTGCGCGACATCGGCGAAGCGCTCGCGCGCGAGCGCATCAACGTCACCGCGGTGCGCACGCAGAGCCGCGATGACCTCGCGCACATGCGCTTTTCCTTCGACGTCGGGGGCCTCGTGCAGATGCGGCGCGCGCTCGCGGCGGTGAAAGAGGTGCACGGGGTGATCCGCGTGGCGCGCGGATAATCGGCGGAGCCGCCTGGGTGCAAGAATGGCTCATACACCCCGTCGTCCAGGGCGCGATGCTGCCGTTTCTTGCCGGACTGGTTGCGAGCGCGGTGCTCGCCCCGCTGCGACTCGCCGGTCTTGCCGCGGTAGCGGGTTTCGCCACCGCGGTGTATTTGGTGGTCGGATTCGAGTTCAGTCCGATGACCACGGTTCGGAAAGCGATGTTGCTCGGACTGGTCGCTCCGGTGATCGGAGTCGCCGCCGACGTCGCCTTCAAACCGACGCGCTTTGCGGCGCCGCTCATCGCTTTGCTATCTGCCGCGGCCTCGGTCTGGGTGTTTCTCGCGGTACTCCGGCAGAAGGAAATCGCACAGGCGGTACTGCTCGGCGGAGGCGTCGGCGCGTATGTCGCCTGGCTCGTGGTCTGGATGCTCGCATTGCGCGACGACTCGGTCCGGGCGGGTGCCGCGAGTCTCGCGCTGGGCCTGGGCACCGGCGTTGCGGCCGTGTTTGCCGCCTCGGCGACCCTCGGTCTGTACGCGATGGCGCTCGGCAGCGCATCGGGGGCATTCCTGCTGGTGCAGATGCTGACCGGGAGACGGACGTTCGCGGGCGTTGCTTTCACGCTCACGGCGGGCCTGCTTGCGGGACTGCTGGGGGCGGCAACGTATCATCTGGCCCAGCTGCCCTGGTTCGTGCTGCCGGTCATGGCGTTGGTGCCACTCGCAGCGCGGGTCCCGGTACCGGCAAAATGGCCGGTATGGGGCCAGGCGACAGGCATCTCGGTATTGCCGCTGGCGGTCGCTGCCGCGGCGTGTTTTCTGGTGTGGCAGTCTAGCCGCGGATCGCCGGGCTGAGTCGTTGCGCTGCATTGTCGGAGAGGAGGACGCGATGAAGCAAACCGTGATTGGGCTGACGCTTGCGATCTTGCCGTTGACCTGCGTCGCGGCACCCGAATCCTACACGTTCGACCCTTACCACACGTTCGTCCACTTCGGGGTCGATCACAACGACTTTTCGACCATCTGGGGCCGGTTCGAGAAGTGCTCCGGAAAGTTCAGCATCGATCTCCAGGCGAAAACCGGCACTTTGGAGGTCATCGTCGAGACGGGGTCGGTCACTACCGGCGACAGCGTCCGGGGCAACCGGCCGCGGTCGCGGGATGAACATCTGCGGAGCGCCGATTTCTTCAATGCCGTCGAGTTTCCGCGCATGCGCTACAAGGCCGGCAGCGTGAAATTCAATGGCGATGCCCCGGCAGAGCTGCGCGGTGATCTGACCCTGCTCGGCGTCACCAGACCGGTGACGCTGATGCTGGACCGCTGGAAATGCGCGCCGCATGCGGTCACCAAGCGGTGGATCTGCGGCGGCAACGCGGTCGGTACGCTCAAGCGCACCGATTTCGGCATGAAGTGGGGCGTCCCGGCGACCGGCGACGAGGTTAAAATTCTCGTCACCTTCGAGGCGTTCCGGGACTGATCCGGAATAGACGCGCCGCGGTGCTTGTTTGCCAACTTCGGGAACGCTCGCTTTGCGCGCGCCGTTCAATTCTCACGACGAAAGGAAAATCATGATGCGCAGGGCCGTTCTCGGCGCAATCGCCGCTGTCATGCCGCTGGTGGCGGCTGCTCAAGTCGAAAGCTACACCATCGATCCGATCCACAGTTTCCTGAATTTCAGCGTCGACCATCTCGGCTTCACGACCATCTACGGGCGCTTCGACAAGTCGAGCGGCAAGGCGACGCTCGACCGCAGCGGCAAGAAGGGATCGGTCGACATTGCCGTTGAGAGCGCCTCGATCACGACCGGCGACAACGACAAGGGCAGCCGTCCGCGCTCGCGCGACGAACACCTGCGCAGCGCCGACTTTTTCAACTCGGCGGAGTTCCCGCGCATGGCGTTCAAGTCCACTGCCTTCAGGTTCAGCGGGGAAAGCCTCTCCGAGATCGAAGGCCAGGTGACGCTGCTTGGCGTCACCAAGCCGCTGACGCTCAAGGTCGAACGCTGGAAATGCGGCCCGCACCCCTTCAGCAAGAAGGAAATGTGCGGCGGCACCGCGAATGGCAGAATCAAGCGCTCCGAGTTCGGCATGAAGTACGGAGTCCCCGCTATCGGGGATGAGGTCAACCTGATGATGGGATTCGAAGCCTACAGGGACTGAGCGGTCCCGAGCCGCACCTGAGTAGGCCCCCGTGCGGGGCCTTTCCTGTTCCGCGCCTACGCCGCGTTCGGCAGCAGCTCCACGGCGAGCTTGGCGGCGCGCGTCCAGGACGCGGTGGCGAGCTGGTGGAGCAGGTCTTCCTGCACCGGCCGCTTGCCGCGGCGCGCCGCGGTACGCTCGTAGCCGCCATCGGCATTCATGATCCAGGTCTGCGCCGTGTCGTCGAGATAGGCCTGCAGGCCCTCGCGCACGATGCGCGCCTTGAGCGCGGCGTCGAGCACCGGGAAGGCGAGCTCGATGCGGCGGAAGAAGTTGCGGCCCATCCAGTCGGCGCTCGCCAGGTAGACGTCGTCGGCGCCGTCGTTGCGGAAGTAGAACACGCGCGTGTGCTCGAGAAAGCGGCCGATGATCGAGCGCACCCGAATGTTGTCCGAGAGGCCCTCGATGCCGGGCCGCAGCGCACACACGCCGCGCACGATGAGATCGATCTGTACGCCCGCCTGCGAGGCGGCATAGAGCTCCTCGATCAGCTCGGGCTCGAGCAGCGCGTTCATCTTGGCGATGATGCGCGCCGGCTTGCCTTCCCTGGCCAGTTGCACTTCGTTATGCACTGCACTGACCACGCGGCGGTGCAGCGTGAAGGGCGACAACCAGAGGTGCTTGAGGCGGCTCGCGCGTCCCAGCCCGGTGAGCTGCTTGAAGACCTCGTTCACGTCGGCGCAGGTGTCCTCGTTCGCCGTGAGCAGGCCGAAGTCGGTGTACAGGCGCGCCGTGCGCGGATGGTAGTTGCCGGTGGCGAGGTGCGCGTAGCGCTTGAGCGCCGGACCCTGCGGCGTGTCCTCGCGGCGCACCACCAGCGCCATCTTGGCGTGCGTCTTGTGGCCGACCACGCCGTAGATCACGTGCGCGCCAACCTCCTCGAGCCGCGCCGCCCAGTTGATGTTGACCTCCTCGTCGAAGCGCGCCATCAGCTCGACCACCACCGTCACTTCCTTGCCCAGGCGCGCAGCGTCGATCAGGATCTCCATCAGCTCCGAGTCGGTACCGGTGCGGTACACGGTCTGCTTGATCGCGATAACGCGCGCGTCGGCGACCGCGGTGCGGATGAACTCGATCACCGGGTCGAACGACTGGTAGGGATGGTGCAGCAGCACGTCGCTCGCCTTGAGCACCGCGTAGATGTCGCGGTTGCGCGCCAGAGCGTCCGGCAGGCCGGGCTGGAACGGCGCGTACTTGAGATCGGCGCGCTCCACCTGGTCGGGCACCTCGCGCAAGCGGTAGAGATTCACCGGGCCCGCGACGCGATACAGGTCGGTCTCACTCAACCCGAATTGCTGCAGCAGGAACTCGCAGCTCGCCGGCGAGCAGTTGTCGGCCAGTTCGAGGCGCACCGCGTCGCCGAAATGGCGGTGCAGCAGCTCGCCCTGCACCGCGATGCGCAGGTTCTTGATCTCCTCCTCGTCGACGAACAGATCGGAGTTGCGCGTGACGCGGAACTGGTGGCAGCCCTTCACTTCCATGCCGCTGAAGAGCTCGTCGACGTGGGCGTGCATGATCGAAGACAGGAACACGAAGCCGTGCGGCGCGCCGGCGACCTCCGCCGGCATGCGGATCACCCGCGGCAGCGCGCGCGGCGCCTGCACGATCGCGGCGCGCGACTTGCGCCCGAAGGCGTCGCGCCCCTCGAGCTCGATGGCGAAATTGAGGCTCTTGTTCAACACGCGCGGGAACGGATGCGCGGGATCGAGCCCGATCGGCGTCAGCACCGGCAGCAGCTCGCGGAAAAAGTGGTCCTTGACCCAGGCGCGTTGCGCATCGCTCCAGGTTTCGCGCTTGCGGAACACGATGCCTTCGCGCGCGAGCGCCGGCAGCAGCACCTCGTTCAGCAGGCGGTACTGCTCGGCGACCAGCAGGCGAGCCTGCGCCGCCACCAACGCGAACACCTCGGCCGGGCTGTGCCCGTCCGGGCCCGACTCCTTGATGCCGTGCTTGATCTGCTCCTTCAGGCCCGCGACCCGGATCTCGAAGAATTCGTCCAGGTTGGACGACACGATGGTGAGGAAGCGCAGGCGCTCGAGCAGCGGCACCGCTGCGTCGGCCGCCTGCGCCAGCACGCGCCGGTTGAACTCGAGCAGGCCGAGTTCACGGTTCAGGAAGTGCGACGGCGGCAGGGCTTTCTTGGTCATCGCCGGGGGACGACTGGAAGGCGGTGATTTTACCAAATCACCGCGGCGTCATTGTTACAGCGGCGCGACGGGGGTTTGCGCGTGCGCCGGCGCGATGGTACATAGAAATCCGATGCCACGTCCCGACATACTCGCCGCGGTCGACCTCGGTTCCAACAGTTTTCACCTGCAGGTCGGGCGCGCGGTCGACGGCCAGATCTACGCGCTCGACAGCCTGCGCGAAGGCGTGCGCCTCGGCGCCGGGCTGACCAACGACAAGCGCATCGACCGCGCCACGCAGGCGCGCGCGCTCGAAACCCTGTCGCGCTTCGGCGAACGGCTGCGCGGCCTGCCGCGGCAGGCGGTGCGCGCCGTCGGCACCAATACGCTGCGCGTGGCCAAGAATGCGCCGCAGTTCCTGCGCGAGGCGCGCGCCGCCCTCGGTTTCCCGATCGAAGTGGTGTCCGGGCGCGAGGAGGCGCGGCTGATCTACCTCGGCGTCGCGCATTCGCTGCCGCCGGCTTCGCACGCGCGGCTGGTGGTGGATGTCGGCGGCGGCTCGACCGAGTTCATCATCGGCACCGGCTTCGAGCCCCGCCTGACGGAGTCGCTTTACATGGGCTGCGTCAGCTGGAGCCTGCGCTATTTCGACGGTGGCCGCATCGACAAGGCGCGCATGAAGGCCGCGGAGCTCGCCG
>MERE01000036.1 GCA_001771975.1 Betaproteobacteria bacterium RIFCSPLOWO2_02_FULL_68_150
GATCATCGGCACGCTGAGCCATTGACCCATGCTGAGACCGAGCGCCAGCAGGCCGAGAAAATCGTCCGGTTCGCGCGCGAACTCGGCGACGAAGCGAAAACCCCCGGCCCCGATCAGAAACAGCGCCGAGACCTGGCCGCGCGGCCGGGGCTTTGCCGAGAACCACCACAGCAGCGCAAACAGTGCCAGCCCTTCCAACGCGAACTGGTAAAGCTGCGACGGGTGCCGCGGCAGCACGCCCGCGCCGCGAAACACCATTCCCCAGGGAAGGTCGGTCGCGCGACCCCACAGCTCGCCGTTGATGAAATTGCCCAGGCGCCCGGCGGCGATGCCAAGCGGTACCAGCGGCGCGACGAAGTCCATCACGCCAAGCCAGGCGAGACGATGGCGCCGCGCGAAGAACACCATGGCGAGCAGCACGCCGAGAAAGCCGCCGTGGAACGACATGCCGCCCTGCCAGATGGCGAAGATCTCGAGCGGGTGTGAAAGATAGTAGGCGGGCTTGTAGAAGAGCACGTAGCCCAGCCGCCCGCCGAGGATCACGCCGAGGATGCCGCCGAACAGCAGGTCGTCGAACTGAATCCGCGTCAGCGGCGCCAGTCCCGCCCGGATCCGCGCCAGGCCAAGCCACCAGAAGGCGGCGAACGCGGCGAGGTACATCAGGCCGTACCAGCGCACCGCGACCGGACCGACGCTGAAGACGACCGGATCGAAATTCGGATGAATGAGCACGATAGAATTCCATTCTAACGACCGAAGGAGTGGTGCATGGCCTACAACCGCAGAAGCCGGCTCATCACGCAGGGCGTCGCCCGCTCGCCGAACCGCGCGATGCTGCGTGCGGTGGGATTCAGGAACGGCGATTTCGAAAAACCGATCATCGGCGTCGCCAACGGCCATTCGACGCTCAATCCGTGCAATGCGGGCATCCAGCCGCTGGTGGATCGCGTGATCGCGGCGATCGAACAAGCCGGGGCCAAGCCGCAGGTGTTCGGCTTTCCCACGGTGACCGACGGCATCGGCATGGGCACCGAAGCCATGAAATACTCGCTGGTGTCGCGCGAAGTGATCGCGGACGCGATCGAAACGTCGGTCAACGGCCAGGCGATGGACGGCGCCGTGGTGGTCGGCGGCTGCGACAAGAACATGCCCGGCGGCGTGATGGCGCTGGCGCGCATGAACGTGCCTGGAATCTATGTCTATGCCGGCACCATCAAGCCAGGCGTGTGGAAGGGCCAGACGCTCACCATCGTGAGCCCGTTCGAAGCCGTCGGCGCGTACAGCGCCGGCAAGATGTCGCAGGAGGATTTCGAAGGCATCGAAAAGAACGCCTGCCCGACGGTGGGCGCCTGCGGCGGCATGTACACCGCGAACACCATGAGCTCCTCGTTCGAGGCGCTCGGCATGAGCCTGCTGGGATCATCGCAGATGGCCTCGCCCGATGCGGAAAAAGCCGATTCGGCGGCGGAGTCGGCGCGCGTTCTGGTTGAGGCGGTGAAACGCGACCTCAAGCCGCGCGACATCATTACGCGCAAGTCGATCGAAAACGCAGTCGCGCTCGTCATGGCGACCGGCGGCTCGACCAATGCGGTGCTGCATTACCTTGCCATCGCGCGTGCCGCGGGCGTGCGCTGGACGATCGACGACTTCGAGCGCGTGCGCCGGAAAGTGCCGGTGCTGTGCGACCTGAAACCCTCCGGACGCTACGTCGCGGTCGATCTTCACCGCGCCGGCGGAGTGCCGCAGGTGCTCAAGATCCTGCTGCACAACGGCGTGCTGCACGGTGAGTGCGTCACCATCACCGGCCGCACCCTCGCCGAGGAGCTGAAAAACGTGCCCGCCGAACCGCGCGCCGACCAGGACGTCATCCGGCCCTGGTCGAAGCCGATGTACCGGCAGGGCCACCTGGCGATTCTCAAGGGCAATCTGGCCACCGAGGGTTGCGTAGCGAAGATCACCGGCCTGAAGAACCCTTCCATCACCGGCCCGGCGCGCGTGTTCGATTCGGAGAGCGCGTGCATGAAGGCCATCATGGCGAAGAAAATCCGACCCGGCGACGTGATCGTGATCCGCTACGAAGGGCCCAAGGGCGGCCCGGGGATGCAGGAGATGCTCGCCCCCACTTCGGCATTGATCGGCCAGGGTCTGGGCGAATCGGTGGGCCTGCTGACCGACGGGCGCTTTTCCGGCGGCACCTGGGGCATGGTGGTCGGGCACATTGCGCCCGAGGCCTACGTCGGAGGACTGATCGCGCTGGTGAGGGAAGGCGATTCGGTCACGATCGATGCCAAGAAGCGCCTCGTCCAGCTCAACGTAGCAGCCAGGGAAATTGCCGCGCGGCGCAGGAAGTGGCGCGCGCCCAAGCCGCGCTACACCCGCGGATTGCTGGCGAAATACATGAAGCTGGTCTCTACCGCGTCGCAGGGCGCGGTGACCGACTGGGACCCGGCGAGAAGCTAGAAACTCGAACCCGGCTGTTGCAGGAACTCGATCTCGGCGGCGGTGCTTTCGCGGCCGAGCGCCGCATTGCGCTGCGGAAAGCGGCCGAAGCGCTTCACAATCTCCCAGTGGCGCACCGCCCAGACCTGATTCGGGTGGCCGGCAAACAGCCGCAACGACCGCTCCTGGTCGGCCAGGTGTTCGCTGTGTTCGAAAGGAAGGTAGAAGAAAGTGCGCGCCACCTCGGGCAGCGCGCGGTCATGGCCTGAATCGACGGCGTGGCGCGCTGCCTCGAGCGCCAGCCGATCGGTGGCATAGGCGCGCGCAGCCTCCGGACCGGGCGCGCGGAACAGGTTGCGCGGAAACTGGTCGAGCGTGATGACGAGCGCAAGACAATCCACGGGCTGATCCATCCAATGTGCGAGCGCTCCGGTGGCGGCCCGCTCATGGAGTGCGGAGAAACGCGCGCGGATCGCGGCGTCGAACACCGGGTCCTTCTGGAACCACTCCTTGCGCGCTTCGTTGCCGCTGAACCAGAAGTCCAAGACCTCTTGCGCCAGGGGGTTTTTGCAGGAGTCCATCGCGGTATGCTCGCGCAGTTCGCATTGCCGAGCAACGCATGCCCAATCGCCTCGCGCAGGAAACCTCGCCGTACCTGCAACAGCATGCCGCCAACCCGGTGGACTGGTATCCCTGGGGACCGGCGGCGCTGGAACGGGCGCAGCGCGAGGACAAGCCGATCCTGCTTTCGGTCGGTTATTCCGCCTGCCACTGGTGCCACGTCATGGCGCACGAAAGCTTCGAGGACGCAACCGTCGCCGCGTTGATGAACCGGCACTTCGTCAATATCAAGGTCGACCGCGAGGAGCGCCCGGATATCGACCAGATCTACCAGAGCGCGCACCAGATGCTCGCGCGCGGCGCGGGCGGCTGGCCGCTCACGATGTTTCTTTCGCCCGATGGCGCGCCGTTCTTCGGCGGCACCTACTTTCCCAAGTCCTCGCGCTACGGATTACCCGGTTTCGCGGAGCTGCTCGAGCGCCTCGCCGCGATCTGGAAGGAAAAGCGCGCCGAGATCCGCGAGCAGAACGATCAATTGCGCAGCGCGTTCGCACGCACCTTGCCCAAGGCCGGCGCGCACCGTTCCGAGCTGTCCGTAGCGGGCGTGCGAGCGCTGATCGACAACCTGCGCGCCAACTTCGACGCGCGTCACGGCGGCTTCGGTCAGGCGCCCAAGTTCCCGCATCCGACCGACCTGGAGCTGTGCCTTCGGAAGGGCGAAGTCGGCATGGTGGAAACGACGCTGCGCCGCATGTGCGAAGGCGGCATCTACGATCAGCTCGGCGGCGGCTTCTGCCGCTACAGCGTCGACGCCACCTGGATGATTCCGCATTTCGAGAAAATGCTCTACGACAACGGGCCGCTGCTCGCCTTGCTGGCGGAGACGTGGCTGGTGACGCGCGAGCCGCTGTTTGCGCGCTGCGCGGCCGCGACGGCTGAATGGATGCTGCGCGAAATGCAGTCGCCGGAAGGCGGCTTCTATTCGTCGCTCGACGCCGACTCGGAGCACGCGGAAGGCAAGTTCTACGTCTGGGAGCGAAACGAAGTGCGCCGGCTTCTGTCGCCCGAGGAGTGGGAGGCGGTGGCGCCGCATTTCGGACTCGACGGGGCGCCGAACTTCGAGGACCGGCACTGGCACCTGCATGTCGCGCAGCCCCTGGCTGCGGGTGGCGAAGCGCTCCTTGCGTCGGCGCGCGGCAAGCTCCTCGCGGCGCGCGAGCAGCGCGTGCGCCCGGGTCGCGACGAAAAGGTCCTCGTATCCTGGAATGCACTCGCGATGCGCGGTCTGGCGCGTGCCGGGCGCGTGTTCGGCCGCCCGGAGTGGGTTGCCGCGGCGCGCCGCGCGCTCGAATTCGTGCGCGCGCGCATGTGGCGCGATGACCGCCTGCTGGCGACGTACAAGGACGGCCGCGCGCACCTGCAGGCCTACCTGGATGACTACGCCTTCCTGATCCACGCGCTGCTTGAGCTACTGCAGTGCGAGTTTGTCGCCGCCGACCTCGAGTTCGCCGAGCAACTGGCCAGTGTGCTCCTTGAGCAGTTCGACGATCGGGAGACGGGCGGTTTCTATTTCACCGCGCGCGATCACGAGAGGCTTCTGCATCGGCCCAAGCCCGGGCACGACAGCGCCCTGCCCTCCGGCAACGGGGTCGCGGCACTTGCGCTCAATCGTCTCGCGGCGCTCACGGGCGAGGACCGATATTCACGCGCCGCCGAGCGCACGCTGGAGCTTTTCTTCCCGCAATTGCGCGACCACCCCGCGGGGTTTGGCATGCTGGGACAGGCCCTGGAGGAGGCGCTGGCGCAACCGAGCACCCTCATCCTGCGCGGCCAACCGCAGCCGCTGGCAGAGTGGTCCGCCGCACTGGCCAACGAGTTTCTGCCCGGCACGATGGTGCTCGGGATACCCGACGGTGTGGCCGGATTGCCGCCGGCACTCGACAAGCCGGGACGCCCGGCCCCGGTGACCGGCTGGCTCTGCCGCGGTATGACCTGCCTCGAACCGAGCACCGATTTGGCGGTCCTTCGGCGGGCGTGCGGCGAAGCGGCGGCCCGCGGTGCCGGGTGATCGGCGCGCGAAGCCGCGGTATCATAGCGCGCCCTTTTTCGCCCCCAATTCGCAGCCCAAGAACTCCCTGGAGGACACATGATCCACAGCAAACGCGCACTCACACTGATCGCTGCCGCGATCGCCGCGGCGCTCGCCGCCTGCGGCGAGCAGAAGCCGGCGCCCAAGGCCGAAGCGCCCAAAGCGCCGCCTTCGCTGGAAATCAAGATCGGCCATGTCGGGCCGCTGACGGGCGGCATCGCGCATCTGGGCAAGGACAACGAGAACGGCGCCCGCCTCGCGGTCGAGCAGGCGAACGAAGCCAAGATCAAGATCGACGGCAAGGACACCAAGTTCGTCTTTTTCGCGGAGGATGACCAGGCCGATCCGAAGGTCGGCACGACGGTGGCGCAAAAGCTGGTGGACGCGAAAGTGGCCGGGGTGGTCGGACACCTTAATTCCGGGACCTCGATTCCCGCCTCCGACATCTACAACAAGGCCGGCATCCCGGTGATCTCCGGTTCGGCTACCAATCCGAAACTTACCGAGCAGGGCTTCAAGGTGCAGTTTCGCGTCGTGGGGCGCGACGATCAGCAGGGTCCCGCGATCGCGAGCTACCTCGCGGCCACCAGGAAACCGAAGCTGGTGGCGGTGATCGACGACGCGACCGCCTATGGCGAGGGCATTGCCAACGAGGTGGAGAAAACCCTCAAGGCGGCCCACATCAAGGTCCTGCCGCGGGAAAAGGGCAACGACAAGACGACCGACTGGAAGGCGATCCTGACGAAGTTGAAGGGCAAGAATCCGGATGCCGTGTTCTATGGCGGGATGGACGCGACCGGCGGGCCGCTCCTGAAACAAGGGCGCGAGCTCGGCGTCAAGGCGGTGTTCTCGTTCGGCGACGGTGCCTGCACCGACGAGATGACCAAGCTCGCGGGTGCCGCGGCCGACGGCCTGCTGTGCTCGCAGGCGGGTATTCCGCCGCAGGCGGCGGACAAGAAGTTCACCGAAGCCTACAAGAAGCGCTTCAACGCCGATCCGATCCTGTACGCGCCGTTCACCTACGACGGCGCCAATCTGCTGATCGAGGCAATGAAGAAGGCCAATTCGGCCGACCCCGCCAAGTACCTCCCGGAGCTGGCGAAGATCGACTTCACCGGCGCCACCGGCAAGATCGCGTTCGACGCCAAGGGCGATCGCAAGGACGCGGAGATGACGATCTTCACCATGAAAGGCGGCAAGCTCGCGCCGATTGCGATCATCAAGGGCGGCCAGACGATCGCCTACGAGGACTTTGCCAAGGCCGCGGCGGCGCCTGCCGCGCCGGCGGTCGCACCGGCAGCGCCCACCCCGGCGCCGGCCAAGGAGGCGCCGAAGAAGTAACGCCGCGCGCTGCAGCGGAAAACGACGGCACCTTCGCGGTGCCGTTTTTTTTCCTGTTAGGCTTGCGCCGGCGTGGACATTTTCCTGCAGCAGATGATCAACGGCGTCACGCTCGGCGCCGTGTATGCCGTGGTGGCGCTCGGCTACACCATGGTGTACGGGATCATCCAGCTCATCAATTTCGCGCACGGCGAAGTGGTGATGATCGGTGCCATGGTGGCGTTCACCGTGATCACCGCACTGGCCGCGGGCGGCATGCCGCCCCTCGCGGTCGTGCTGGTGGGCACCGCCTGTGCGGTCCCGGTCTGCATGGCGCTCGGTTATCTGATGGAGCGGCTCGCCTACCGGCCGCTGCGCCGCGCGCCGCGCCTCGCGCCGCTCATCACCGCGATCGGCCTCTCGATCATCCTGCAGCACCTCGCGATGCTGGTATGGACGCGCAACGTGATCGCCTTTCCGCAGATCATCCAGACCGAGATCTACACCGTTGCCGGCGCCACGATCACCAGCGTGCAGCTGGCGATCGTCGCACTGTGCGTGGCGATGATGGCGGGGCTCGCCTGGCTGGTTTACCGCACGCGGCTGGGCACCGCGATGCGCGCCACCGCGCAGAACCCGCAGGTGGCCGGGCTCATGGGCGTGAACATCGACCGCGTGATCGCGGCGACCTTCCTCATCGGTGCGGCGCTCGGCGCCGTGGCAGGCGTGATGGTGGGCACTTACTACGGCGTCGCGCAGTACACGATGGGCTCGCTGCTGGGGTTGAAGGCGTTTGCGGCGGCGGTGCTCGGTGGCATCGGCAACATCCCGGGTGCGATGGTGGGCGGGGTCCTGCTCGGGGTGGTCGAAGCGTTGGGCGCCGGCTATATCGGCGAGCTCACCGACCTGTGCCACTTCGCCGGCCTGTCGCAGACGCTCGCCGAGCATTGCGCCGCCGAATCGCATTTCGTGCTGTTCGGCTCGAATTACCAGGACGTGTTTGCCTTCCTGGTACTGATCGCGGTGCTGGTTTTGCGCCCGTCCGGGCTGCTCGGCGAGCGCGTGGGTGACCGCTCGTGAGCCGGTCGTCGCACGACGGCATGACGGGGTGAGGGTGAAATCGGGCAGCGCGTCAGTGCCTTGGAAGCGCTACCCCTTCGCAAAGTGGGTGGGCGTGGTGCTCATCGCGCTGTCGCTGCTCGCGCTGCCGTTTGCGCTTGCCGCGGCGGGCACCGCCTGGGTGCGCATCGCCAACTTTGCCATCCTCTACGTATTGCTCGCGCTCGGCCTCAATATCGTGGTGGGATTCGCCGGACTGCTCGATCTGGGCTACATCGCGTTCTACGCCGTCGGCGCCTATGTCTACGCGCTGCTCGCGAGTCCGCACTTCGGCCTGCACCTGCCGTTCTGGGTGATCCTGCCGATCGGCGCCGCCGTGGCGGCGATGTTCGGCATCGTGCTGGGCGCGCCGACGCTGAAACTGCGCGGCGATTACCTCGCCATCGTGACCCTGGGGTTCGGCGAGATCGTGCGTATCCTGCTCAACAACCTGTCGCG
>MERE01000037.1 GCA_001771975.1 Betaproteobacteria bacterium RIFCSPLOWO2_02_FULL_68_150
GATGTTCACGCCATCGCCGTAGACCGTGCCGTCGGCCTTCTCGATCACGTCGCCGAGATGAATGCCGATGCGGAATCGCATGCGGCGGTCCTCCGCAATCGGCTCGCCCGACGCTTTGAGCTGCGTCTGAATCGCGAGCGCAGCGTTCACCGCCCCGGTCGCCGTCTCGAACACCGCCAGCACCGAGTCGCCCGCCATGTCGATGACCCGGCCTTGATTCGATTCGATCTGGCTCCTGAACACGGCGCGCGCCGCATCGAGCGCCGCCACCGTGGCACGCTCATCCGCCGCCATCAGGCGCGAGTAGCCCGCCACATCCGCTGCGAGTATTGCCGCGAGGCGCTGCTTGAGTCCCGTGCCGCTCACTGGTGCCGGCCCCTCCCCGAGCCGCGAATGAATGGTACCCCGATGGCGATGTGCGGGCAGGACACCGACCGTCAGCCGCGCTGGAGCTTGTGCTTTTCGAGCCGCCAGCGCAGCGTGTCGATGCGATCCTCGCCGAAGTGCCAGTCGCGCGTGCCGCCGAAGAGCAGGCGCGAGACTTCCAGCCGCAATGCGCCCCGTACCGCGAGGTAAGAGTAGGGGCTGCGGAAGGACCAGAACAGGTCGACGGCGGCGTCCATGTGAAGAGTCTAATGGATCCTGCCGTGTAGACTGTGCGGCGGTTCATCTTGGAGGTGGGCGCAGGTGAATACGGCCAATGCGCGCGGTATCACGGCGCCGCAGTCCTTGCTGCTGCGCGCCGACAGGGTGATCGAATGAACCGACGCGACGCACTGCTTGCACTGAGCGCCCTCGGCTTCGCGGGCGTCGCACCGCGAGCGAGTGCGCAGGCGGCGAAATCGGGTTCGCCCCGGAAGATCGGCATTCTCGTTCTCGGTGTTGCGCCCAAGACCCCGGTGGCGCAACGATCAACTTCGATAAGGCTCAGAAAGCTGGGCTGGATCGAAGGAGAAAACCTGATTGTCGAGCGCGCTTACGCGGATCTGAAAGTCGAGCGTCTCGCGGGACTCGCGGAAGAACTGCTTCGCCGGGGCGTCGAACTGATCCTGACCTTTGGGCCGGAGGCGTCGCTCGCGGCGGCGCGCGCGACCACGACCATCCCGATCGTGTTCGTAGTGGTGACCTGGCCGGTGGAGCAGGGCCTGATCGACTCGTTTGCCAGGCCGGGGCGCAATCTGACCGGTACGTCCTTCTACACTGGAATCGAGGTCACCAACAAGAGGCTGGAATTCCTCAGGGAAGTCGCGCCGGCGCATCGCGGAGTTTGCACTGCGCCACCGCCTGCCGACGGCCTTTCCCTCGCACGAAAACGTCGAGGCAGGAGGGCTACTGTCTTACGCGCCGCCGCCATCGGAGCTTGCGGCCATGGGTGAACGGAGCATCGCCTATGTGGATCGCATTCTTCGCGGCGCGAAACCGGCCGAACTTCCGGTCGAGCGGCCGAGCCGATACGAGCTGGTGATCAACGCGAAAACCGCGAAAGCGCTCGGCCTGACGATCCCGCAGTCGCTCCTCGTGCGCGCCGACCGGGTGATCGAGTAGCCGACGATGGCTCCGACGCCGGAACTGTTCGCCCTGCGCGATCTGTGCTCGCGGCTCGAAGGCGCCGGCATTGCGTACATGCTGACCGGCTCGCTGGCGATGAGCTATTACGCCAGACCGCGCATGACGCGCGACATCGATCTGGTCATCGCCCTCGATGTCACGGACGCGCAACGGCTGGTCGCGGCGCTCGGCGCGGACTATCATGCCGACGCGGATGCGATCGCCGCGGCGATTCGCGACGCTCGACCATGGAATATCGTTCATCTTCCCTCGGTGCTCAAGATCGACCTGATCCCGCGCAAGGACACTCCCTACCGGCGCGCGGAGTTCGAGCGCCGTCGCAGGGTTGACTTGGCCGGAATCCCCCTATGGATCGTGAGTGTCGAGGATCTGATACTTTCCAAGCTCGAGTGGTCGCGCGATTCGCGCTCCGAGCAGCAGCGCCGCGACATCCGACTGCTGCTTGCAGCAGAGCACGACCGCGTGTACCTGGACGCGTGGGCCGCGCGCCTCGGGCTGGACGGGTTGCTGCGGGAGGTCGAACATGAATGACACCAGCCCGGAAACCGAGGCGTTCCTCAGGGCGCGCTATGCGGCGATGAGCGGTTCCGAGCGTGCGCTGATGGCGCTGCAGATGTTCGAGACTGCACAGCAGATCGTGCTCTCGTCTCTTCCCTCGGGGCTCAGTGAGCTCGAGCGGCGGCACGAGCTGTGTCGGCGCTTCTACGGCGACGAGCTGGCGCGGGCCGCGTTTCCGGAGGGATGAGCGGACCAAGTCCGTTGCACGCCGAGCGGAGTGTTTCAATGCGCGCCGATGCGCGCCCCGGGCCGGTGGCCGATCGAGCGCGCGATGCGCTCGGCCGCTTCCTTGCCCAGCGGACCCCACTGCGGCTTCATGCCGTGTTGCGGTTTTGTGCGTTGTTGTGCGTTCCGGCGGCATTGACGGCAGGCTTCAATGAGGCCGCGGTTTTTCGCCGCGGAGAACGATCTATCCGCAGTGCATATCCTCGGAGGTGACTAGCTTCAATGAGGCCGCGGTTTTTCGCCGCGGAGAACCTCCTCGGTAAGCGGGTCATTCAGGAGCCAAAGGTAGTGCACCGCGTCGCCGCCGATCAGAAGCGTGGGGCGAACAGCTTTCATCGTCCGATGCGTGGCGGGATTGGCGTCGCCGGAGTTGGAATCGTTGCCCCGGCACCACGCCTTGGCAACAATGTCCATCGCGTTATTGGGCACCGAAAGGCGATAGCCTGACGCAGTGACACCAGCGGGAGTAGCCGCCTCGCTCGCGATCGAACTCGATGGGCGCGTTCAGATGGTCTCGCAGCACTCGAATGAGACGGTAGACGCTGGGCCTGGAGCAGCCAAGCCGCTCCATGAGCGCGTCGACCGGGAGCGGCGTGCGGCGCCCGGCCAGGATCTGGTGCAGATCGTAGATGCGGTCGAACTTGTCCACCGCGACTCGTTTCTCAAGTGTCACTGCGCGCCGATGCGCCCCCCGGGGCGGTGGCCGATCGAGCGCGCGATGCGCTCGGCGGCTTCCTTCACCAGCGGCCCCCACTGCGGCTTCATGCGGTCGGCGGGCGCGGAAATCGAGAGCGCGGCGATCAGCAGTCCCGCATCGTCGCGCACTCCCGCGGCGACGCAGCGCACGCCGATCTCGGCCTCTTCGTTGTCGGTCGCCCAGCCCTGGCGCTGCGTGCGCTCGAGGTCGCGCTCCAGCGCCGGCAGCGAGGCGAGCGAGTTGCGCGTGTGCGGCGCGAGGCCGGAGCGCCTGGCATAGTCGCGCAGCTTGGCGAAGCCCTCCTCCAGCAGGAACAGCTTTCCCGACGAGGTGACGTGCAGCGGCGCGCGCGCGCCGATCATGTGCACGATGCGCATCGCCGAGCGCCCCGACGAGGTGCGCTCGACGTACACGATTTCGTCGTCTTGCCGCACCGAGAGGTTCACGGTCTCGCCGGTCTGCGCGTGCAGCTCGCGCATCAGCGGCAGCGCGTTCTCGCGCACGCTGATGCGCGAGCGCACCAGCGTGCCCAGTTCGAGCAGGCGCATGCCGAGGCGGTAGCTGCCCGGCTCGACGCGGTCCACCAGGCGGTCGGTCGCCATGGCGGCGAGGATGCGGTGCGCGGTGGACGGGTGCAGTCCCGTGTACTGCGCGATCTGCTTCAGGCCGAGCGGCTCGGGGTGCTCGGCGAGCAGGTCGAGCAGCTTCATCATGCGCTCGATGACCTGGATCGGATTCCTGGGCTCGTCCTTGCCTGCCATGGATGGCGGAATTCTATCTCGCGATGTGAAATGCAGGCTATGATTCGCGTCATGCGGGTCGGACTCTTCGTCACCTGTCTCGTGGACCTGGTCCGGCCGCGCATCGGCTTCGCGGCGCTCGAGCTGCTGGAGGCGGCAGGCTGCGAAGTGATCGTGCCGCCCTCGCAGACCTGCTGCGGGCAGCCCGGCTGGAATTCGGGTGACCGCCCGGCGGCGCGCGTGCTGGCGGAAAAGGTGATCGCCGAGTTCGAGGCCTTCGATTACGTGGTGGCGCCTTCGGGTTCCTGCGCCGGCATGATCAAGGTGCACTATCCGCAGCTCTTCGGCGGCGAGGGCGCGTGGCTCGCGCGCGCCGAGGCGCTCGCTGCGCGGACGCACGAGCTGACCGATTTCCTGCTCAACGTCGCGCCCCTCGAGCGCGTACCCGGCCGTTTCGCGGGCACCGTTGCCTACCACGATTCCTGCGCGGGCTTGCGCGAGCTGGGCGTCAAGCACCAGCCGCGCGCGCTGCTCGCCCGGGTGCAGGACCTCGCCCTGCGCGAAATGAAGGATAGCGAGGTGTGCTGCGGTTTCGGCGGTACGTTTTCGATCAAGTTCGGCGAGATTTCGGCGGCCATGGCGCAGGCCAAGTGCGAGCGCATCCGCGCGAGCGGTGCCGATGCCGTGGTGCTCGGCGATCTCGGCTGCATGCTCAACATCGAGGGCCGGCTGCGCCGCACGGGCGACGAGCACACGCGCGTGCTGCACGTGGCCGAAGTGCTGGCCGGAGAAAAGTGATGCAGCTCGCCTCGGTCCATTTCAGGCAGCGCGCCTCGGGCGCGCTCGCCGACGCTCACCTGCAGCGCACGCTCGAGCGCTTCGGCAGCGGTTTCGCCGACAAGCGCGCCGCGGCGCGCCAAGCCTACGGCGAAGGCGCGTTCGAGGAGTTGCGCGATGCCTGCGCCGTGATCCGCGACCGCGCGCTCGCCGACCTCGACGCCTGGCTGCTGCGCTTCGAGGAGGAAGCGACGCGCCGCGGCGCCAGCGTGCTCTGGGCCGAGGACGCCGCCGAGGCCTGCGCGCGGGTGCTCGAAATCTGCGCGCGGCACGGCCTGAGGAAGGCGATCAAGTCGAAGTCGATGCTCTCGGAGGAAGCCTCGCTCAACGAGGCGCTCGCCGCGGCCGGCGTGCAGCCCGTGGAGACCGATCTCGGCGAGTACATCCTGCAACTCGCGGGCGAGCCGCCGTCGCACATCATCGCGCCGGCGATCCACAAGGACCTGGGCCAGGTCGCGGAGCTTTTCGTCAAGCACCACGGCCGGCCGAAGAGCGACGACATCGCGCAGATGACGCGCGAGGCGCGCGAGATGCTGCGGCCGCACTTTCTCTCGGCCGATCTCGGCATCTCGGGCGGCAACTTCCTGGTCGCGGAAACCGGGTCGGTGGCGATCGTCACCAACGAGGGCAACGGCCGCATGGTCACCACGCTGCCGCGCGTGCACATCGCGATCACCGGCATCGAGAAGGTGATCCCCACGCTGGAGGACTTGTCGACGCTCAACCGCATCCTGCCGCGCTCGGCCACGGGACAGGAGATCGAGAACTACTTTTCCATCCTGACCGGTCCGAAGCGCGCCGGCGACACCGACGGACCCGAGCAGCTGTACGTCGTCCTGGTCGATAACGGCCGCACTCGTTTGGTCGGCAGCGTGCTGCAGGAGATGCTGCGTTGCATCCGCTGCGGCGCGTGCATGAACCATTGCCCGGTGTACCAGACCGTGGGCGGGCACAGCTATGGCTGGGTCTACCCCGGGCCGATGGGTTCGGTGCTGACGCCCGTGTTCCAGGGTCTCGAGAACGCGCTCGACCTGCCGCAGGCTGCGACGCTGTGCGGCGCCTGCCATGTCGCCTGCCCGGTGAAGATTCCCCTGCCCGAGCTGTTGCGCAGCCTGCGCGAGATGCAAACGCAGCGCGGCCTGCGCCCGTGGTCCGAGCGCGCCGCGTTTCGCGCCTGGGCGTTTGCGGCCGCGCGCCCGCGCCTCTACGCTCTGGCGACCCAATTCGCCGCGCGCGCGCTCAAGTGGATGGGCGGGCGCCGCGGCCGGATCGCGCGCCTGCCGCTCGCCGGTCGCGGCTGGACCGAAGGGCGCGACTTTCCTGCGCCCGAGGGGAAGACCTTCCGCGAGCTTTACCGTGGCGGCCAGCGGCACAAGACTTGAGCGCTACGCCTGGCTCTCGGTCGCGGCCGCAGTGGCCACGATCGGAATCAAGACCGCTGCCTGGACCGTCACCGGCTCCGTCGGCCTGCTCTCGGATGCGCTCGAGTCGCTGATCAACCTGGCCGCGGCGCTGCTCGCGCTCGCCATGCTGCGCCTGGCCGCGGCGCCGCCGGACGAGGCGCATCCCTACGGGCGCTTCAAGGCCGAATACGTCGCCAGCGGCATCGAGGGTGCGCTCATCGTGCTGGCGGCAGGCAGCATCGCGTATGCCGCCGTGCCGCGCCTGCTGGCGCCGCAGCCGATCGAGGCCGCCGCGCTGGGCATCGGTTTATCGGTCTTTGCCTCGCTGATCAACCTCGGTGTGGCACTCGCGCTGCTCGCCGTGGGCCGGCGCGAGCAAAGCATCGCGCTGGAGGCTGACGGCCGCCATCTGATGACCGACGTGTGGACTTCGGCCGGCGTGGTCGCGGGCGTTGCCCTGGTCTGGGCCACCGGCTGGCTGATCCTCGACCCGCTCATCGCGCTCGCGGTGGCAGTGCACATCGTCTGGACCGGCATCGGCCTGATGCGCCGCTCCTTTACCGGGCTGCTCGACGCGGCGATCGAGCCCGCGGAGCGCGCCGAGATGGAGAAGATCTTCGCCGAATACCGGCGCCGCTACCCGGTCCAGTTCCACGCCGTGCTCACGCGCCAGGCGGGGGCGCGGCGCTTCATCTCGTTCCACCTGCTCGTGCCGGATGCGTGGACGGTGGCGCAGGCGCACCAGCTCTCGGAGGAGATCGAGGAACGCATCCGCTCGCTGGTGCCGAACGCGATCCTGTTCAGCCATCTCGAACCGATCTCGCACCCGTCCTCCTACGACGACATCAAGCTCGAGCGCTGGTAGCGCGGCGCAGGGCGCGCAGGAGGAACCTTCCCGGGTCGAGTGCCTCGGCGAGGCGCCCTTCGAGCGGCAGCGGCTCGCCCTCGAGCTGGCTCGCGAGCAGTTCGGCACCCAGCCCTGCCCAGAGCAGGCCGCGCGAGCCGAAGGCAAAGCAGCCGAAAAGCCCTTCGCGGCGCGGCAGCGTCGCCAGGCGCGGGTTTTTCGGCGCCGCGACGTCCTCGTCGGCGAGCGCTCCGATGAGCGGCAGGCGGTCGGGCGCCACGGCGCGAAATCCCACCACGCCCTCGAGCGCCGCCGGGTCGAGGTCGGCGCCGGCGCCCGGCACGATGCGCGCCAGGCGCTCGAGATTGCCGGCGTGGCTCGAGGCGCGCGGCGCAGGATCGGCGTCGTCGAAGTCGTAGCTCGCGCCGGCGAGCGATTCACCATGGATCGCGGGCAGCACGAAGCCGCCGCGCAGCACCACGACGTGCGGCGCGACGAAGCGCTCGCCCGGCAGGAAGGTGATCTGGCCGCGCACGCGGCGGATGCGGATGGCGCGTGCCGGCGCGAGCTCTAGCGCTTCGGCCGCGTTGGCAAGCACCAGCACCGGCGCGCGCGCGATCGTGGCGCCGGCGCGGTCGAGCACCGCCCAGCTTTCGTCCGTGCGTGCGATGCGTGCCACCTCGCAGGCGAAGCGCGGCTCCAGGCGCGTGCCGGCAGCCGCCAGCTGCGCATCGATGAGCGAGAGCGGCTTGATCCAGCCGCTGGTGGGAAACCATGCGCCGCCCGCCGCCACGGGTACGCCCGCGTGCGCGCTCGCTTCGGCGCGCGTCGCGTACTGCGCGTAGTCGGGCGGCAGGCCGAGCGCCGCGATCGCGCCGCGCTGCGCCGCGTCCTCGCGCTCGTCGCGCGCCAGCTGCAGCACGCCGCATTCGTCCCAGACGGGCGCTGCGGCGGCGGCCTCAAGCGCGCGCCAGCGCGAAAGCGCTGCGAGGAACCCGGCGCGCGTGAGCCGCGCGAAGAGGCTATCGTCCGGCGTCACGACCGGATGGAACACGCCGGCGTGGCGCCCCGGATCGCCCGCGGGCCGGCGCGCCTGGCGTTCGATCAGCGTCACCTGCCAGCCGCGCGCGCACAGCCGCTCGCTCACCGCTGCGCCCGCGATGCCGGCGCCGATGACGAGTGCGCGGCGTTCGCCGGGGGCAGCCGCATCGCGCCCGCTGCGAATGACGCGCGCGTGCAGCATGTCGCGTTTTTTCGCGTAGCCCGGCCGTTTCTGCACTTCGAATCCGGCGCCCTGCAGCGCGTCGCGCACGGATGCGGCCGCGCTCCAGGTGGCCGCGGTCGCGCCGGGCGCACAGGCCCGCGCCACGATCCTGATCAGCTCGGGCGACCACAATTCCGGATTGCGCCGCGGCTCGAAGCCGTCGAGGAAAACCGCGTCGGCGGCAAGACGCAGCTCGCGCAGCGCGTGCGTCGCATCGGCGAACGCAAGCGTAAGCACTACGCGCCCGCCTTCGAATTCCAGGCGGTGCACACCGGGCACGAGCAGCGGCCAGGTAGCGTGCAGCTGCGCGGCGAGCGGCGCGAACTCAGGATGGCGTGCGTGCAGCTGCTCGAGATCGTGGCGCGCAAACGGGTGTTTCTCCACCGATACGAAATGCAGCCGCTCGCAACGCTCGGCGTCGCTGCGCCACGCATCCCAGGTGACGAGAAAGTTGAGTC
>MERE01000038.1 GCA_001771975.1 Betaproteobacteria bacterium RIFCSPLOWO2_02_FULL_68_150
GGAAAATGATGTCGAGGTCGGAGGCATAGCCGAGTTCCTTGCCGCCGAGCTTGCCGTAGCCGATCACCGCGAAGCGTGGCACCTCGCAATGGCGCGCGCGCACCAGCTGCCACGCCCGGTCGATGGTGACACCGAGGGTGCGGTCAGCCAGTTCCGAGAGATGGTCGGCCAGCTTCTCCACCGTGAGCAGACCCGCGAGATCCTGCGCCAGCAGGCGGAATACCTGTCCCTGGTGCTGTTCGCGCAGCAAGTTCATTTCGCGCTCGGTGTCGCCCGCGGCCGCGGCGAGCGCCGCGCGCAGGCCCGCCTCGTAGGCGCCCAGGTCGGGCGGCGCGTAGAGCACGCGATCGTCGAGCAACTCGTCGAGGAGCAGCGGGTGGCGCGTGACGAATTCGGCCGCCCAGCTCGAAGCACCGATCATTTTCGTCACGCGCTCGAGCGCTTCCGGCCGCTCGGCGAGAAGCGCCAGATAGGCCGCGCGCCGCGCCACCGCCTCGATCAGGTCGATGCCCCGCGCGAGCGTCGCAGCGGGATCGGCAGTCGAGGCGGCCGCCGCATCGAGCGCCGGTACGAGCTGATCGAGCCGCCGGCGCGATTCCTCCGGCAGCATCGCGTAGCGCTGGCTCGCGCGTAGCGCGTTGGCGCGCGGGTGGTCGGGCCAGGCGGCCAGCGCGATTTCCGGCGCCGGCCCGGCGAGCACGTCCTGGAAATGCCGCGTGACCTGCGCGCGCACCGCCTCCAGATGCGTGCTGAACGCCGGCCAATCCGCGAAATCCGCCATCGCCGCGATGCGCGCGCGGTCGCTTTCGTCTTCCGGCAGCAGATGCGTCTGCGCGTCGTCGAGGTACTGCAGGCGATGCTCGACGCGGCGCAGGAAAACGTAGCTCTCGGCGAGCGCGCGCGCAGCGTCTTCGGGCAGCAGGCGGCGCTCGGCAAGGCGCGCGAGCGCCTCGAGCGTGGGCCGCACCGCGAGGAAGGGCTCGCGCCCGCCGCGCACCAGCTGCAGCGCCTGGACCACAAATTCGATCTCGCGGATGCCGCCGGGGCCGAGCTTGACGTGGCCGGCGAGTTCGCGCCGCGCCACGTCGCGCCGCACCTCGGCGTGCAGGCCGCGCATCGCGGCGAGCGTGGCGAAGTCGAGGTACTTGCGGTACACGAAAGGCCGCACGATCGCGGCGAGTTCCTCGTGCTGCGCGCCGGTGATCGGGCGCGCCTTGATCCAGGCGTAACGCTCCCAGGCGCGTCCCTGCGTGGTGAAGTACGTCTCCAGCGCATCGAAGCTCGCGGCGAGCGGCCCGGATTCGCCGTTGGGCCGCAGGCGCATGTCGACGCGGAACGAAAAGCCCTCGGCGGTGATCTCAGACAGCAGGGCGATGAGCTTTCTGCCGACGCGCTCGAACTGCGCCTGCTCGCCTGCAGCATCGGGGTAGGCGAACACGAGGTCGACGTCGGATGAGACGTTCAGCTCGCGGCCGCCGAGCTTGCCCATGCCGATCACCACCAACTGGCCGGCGGGTGCGGAAAGCGAGATCTCGGCCCAGGCGAGCGCGCAACGGATCGAGGCGTCGGCCAGCTCGCTCATCGTCTCGCACACTTCGCCGAGATCGGCGGTGCCCGCGAGGTCGCGCGCCATGACGCGCAGAAGCACGCGCTGGCGCAAAGCGCGTAGCCGCCGCTTGAGCGCCGCCTCGTCGTCACGGTCGCTGCCGGCGAGCGCGCGCGCAATTTCGTCGGCGACGAAGGGTTGCGCCGCGTTGATTTCGGCAGCGAGTTCCGGGTGCCCCGCGAGCTGCTGCCCGGCGTAGCGCGAAAGCTTGATTTTCTGAATGGGATTCTGCATTTACGGATAAAATGTCCTGCCCAAAGGCGCCGATGCAAACCGAAACGCGAACCTGGCTCAGCGCGGCGCGGCCTTGGCTGCGTGCGCTCGAGGTGCTCGCCTGGGGCGCCTTCCTTGCCGTTGCCCTCCTGTTTCTCGGGGCACGCTACTGGCTGCTGCCCAACATCGAGCGTTACCGCGAGGATATCGTAGCCGCGATGTCGCGCGCGGTCGGCCTCAAGGTGACGGTCGGCGCCATGGAGGCCGGCTGGAGCGGCCTGCGGCCGCAGCTGCTGTTCGCCCAGGTGCGCGTTTACGATCGCGACGGCCGCGAAGCGCTGGCGTTGCCCGCGGTGGAAAGCGTGGTTTCCTGGCGCTCGCTGCTCGAAGGCGACCTGCGCCTGCTTTCCCTTGCGATCGACGGGCCGCGGCTGAGCCTGAGGCGCGATGCGCAGGGTGCGGTCTACGTCGCCGGCATCAAGCTGGCGCAGGACGGCGGCGACGGCCGGCTCACCGACTGGGTGCTGGCGCAGAACGAGATCCGGATCCGCAACGCCGAGATCGACTGGCTGGACGAGCAGCGCGGTGCGCCGCCGCTCGCGCTCACGGCACTCAATTTGCGCCTGCGCAACGACGGCGATGAGCACGCCATCGGGCTTTCGGCGCGGCCGCCGCGCGAACTCGGCAGCGGGCTGGAATTGCGCGCCCAGCTGATCGGGCGCTCGGTGACCGATCCGGGTGCGTGGAACGGGCGCCTGTTCGCAGAGCTGGGCTACACCGATCTTGCCGGCTGGCGCGCATGGTTCGACTACCCGATCGAGATTCGCAAGGGTCAGGGCGCGGTGCGCCTCTGGATGAGTCTCGGCCAGGGCAAGGCCACGCGCGCGACCGCAG
Source organism: Betaproteobacteria bacterium RIFCSPLOWO2_02_FULL_68_150 (assembly GCA_001771975.1). GTDB lineage: Bacteria > Pseudomonadota > Gammaproteobacteria > Burkholderiales > SG8-39 > 2-02-FULL-66-14. The sequence continues at coordinate 2,714 of MERE01000038.1, forward strand.
ATCTGGCCCTGACCGACGTGGTGGCACGCTTGGGGCGCGAGCTGCCGCTGCTCGAGTTGGCATCCCTGCGCGGCCGTCTGCACGGCAGGCAGACCGCGCAGGGCTATGATTTTGGCGTGCGCAGCCTGGAGCTCGCAGCAGCGCGCGGGCCGGCAATGCAATCGACGAGTTTTCGCGCCGTGGTCGAAGGCACCGCCCTGCAGGGCAGCCCGGAACCGCGTGGCGCGGCGAAGCGCGTGCAACGCGGCTCGTTGTCGGCCGATCAGATCGAGCTGACCCCGGTTGCCTACCTGGCCGAGTTCGCGCCGGTACCGGCGGAACTGAGAAAGCTGCTTGCCGAGATCGCGCCGCAGGGCAACCTGTTCGACGTCAAGCTCGAATGGACCGGAGAGTTGCCCGATGCTGCCGCGTTCAAGGCGCGCGCGCGCTTTTCCGGCCTGGCGATGAACGCCTGGCGCGCGGTGCCGGGCTTCGCCGGCCTTTCCGGCAGCCTCGAGGCGAGCGACGCGAAGGGCAGCCTGCAGCTGGCGTCGACCAAGGCCGAGCTGGATTTGCCGAAGGTGTTTCCCGAGCCGCGCATGGCGCTCGATACGCTCAACGGCGAGGTGCAGTGGGAGCGGCGCGAGGGCGCCGGGCTGCTGGTGCGGATCCCCAACCTGAGCTATGCCAATGCAGACCTCGCCGGAACGGCGTTCGGCAGCTATCAGTACACCGGCGCGGGACCGGGCGTGATCGACCTGTCGGCGCAGCTGTCGCGGGCCGACGGCCGGCGTACCGCGAAATACCTGCCGCTATCGACGATCCTCGGTCCGGCGACGCGCGCATGGCTGGCGGCTTCGATCCTCGGCGGGCAAGCGGGCGACGTGCGCTTTCGCCTCAAGGGCGATCTGCGGGATTTTCCTTTCGCCGACCGCTCGAAGGGCCAGTTCCAGGTCGCGGCGCGCGTCAAGGGTGGCGTGCTCGATTATGCGAGCGGCTGGCCGCGCATCGAAGGCATCGACGGCGAGCTGCTGTTCGAGCGCGACAAGATGGAGATCGCGGGGCGTGCCGGAACGATCCTCGGTGCTGCGATATCGAACGTGCGCGTCAGCATTCCCAACCTGCTGGCAACCCAGCCGCTGCTGACGATCAGCGGCCATGCCGAAGGCCCGAGCGCCGAATTTCTCGCCTACATCCAGCGCAGTCCGGTGCGCCGCATGATCGACGGCTTCACCGACGGCATCGGCGCCGAGGGGCGCGGCCGGTTGCAGCTCAGGCTCGACCTGCCGCTCGCAGACCTGGCCCAGACGCGCATCGCGGGCGAGTACCGGTTTGCGGGCAACAACGTCGCAGTCGACCCGCGCCTGCCGCCCGTGGAGCGCGCTGCGGGCCGCATCGAGTTCACCGAATCCTCGCTCGCTTTGAACGACGTGCGCGGGCAGCTGTTCGGCGGACCGGTCGCCGTGTCGGGCGGCTCGAGTGCGCAATCGGGGATCGCGATCGTGGCACGCGGCGAAGCGACCGTGCAGGCGATGGGCGCGCTGATCGATCAGCCGTGGCGCGCGCGCCTTTCGGGCGGCGCGCCCTACACCGCTACGGTGGCGGTCAACCGTGGGCGCGCGCAGATCACGTTCGAGTCGTCGCTGCGCGGGGTCGCGAGCGAGTTGCCGCCGCCGCTTGCGAAAACCGCACCCGAGTCGCTGCCGTTGCGCGTCGAGGTCGTTCCGGGCATCGAGCGCGACCGGATCACGCTCGCCGTGGGATCGTTGGTGGCTGCGGAGTTGCATCGCGTCAGGCAGGGCGATGCGATGGTGGTTCAGCGCGCAGCGATCGTGCTGAGTCCTGCGCAAAACGAGTCGCCCCGGCTGCCGGAGCGTCCCGGCGTCGTGATCCATGGGGCTTTGCCGGTGCTCGACCTGGATCGCTGGCAGTCGCTGGTCGGCGGCGGACCGCGCCGCACCACCAGTTTCGACTTGCGCCTCGATACGCTCGACGTGCTCGGCCGGCGGCTGACCAAGGTGACGGCGCGCGGCGTCACCGATGCCTCGGGCTGGACCGCCAGCATGAGCGCCGCCGAAATGGCCGGCGAGTTGAGCTACCGGTCGGAGGGTCGCGGCAGGCTGACCGCGCGCCTGAAGCACCTCGCCGTTGCAGAGAATTATCCGGGCGCGAAGACGGTGATCGTAGGACAGACCGCCCTGCCCGAATCGGTGGCAGGCAAGGAACTGCCGTCGGTGGACCTGGTGGCGGAAAGTTTCACCTACCGCGGCATTCGCTTCGGACGCGTCGAGGTCGCGGCACAGCACGACGGGCCCGACTGGCGCATCAACCGGATCGCGATGGTCAATCCGGAGGCGTCGCTCGCGGGCCAGGGCGCGTGGCGCACCGGGAGTGCGTCGCGCACCTCGCTCAACCTGAAACTTGACTCGAGCAACGTCGGCAAGCTCTTCGAGCGCCTGGGCCATCCCGGCCGCATTGCCGGCGGAACCGCGACCATCGATGGCAAGCTCGAGTGGAACGCCGACCCGACGGCGCTCGATTTCGACACCCTTTCGGGTCAGTTGTCGCTGCAGGCCGAGAAGGGACAGTTCCCGCACATCGACGCGGGGCTTGGCCGGCTGCTGTCGCTCGTCAGCCTGAATCTGCGCGAAGCGACCGCGACGGGCTATCCGTTCGACACCATCTCGGGCGCATTCACGCTGGCGCGCGGCGTCGCCCACACCGAGGACCTGACGATCCGCAGTTCGGCCGCGGAGGTGAAGATGAAAGGCGACATCGATCTGGCCAGGGAATCGCAACAACTGCACGTGAAGGTCGTTCCGACCGTGCGGCGCGGCGTGACCACCATTGCCACCATCGTCAATCCTGCGGTTGCGCTCGGGATGGCGGTGGGGCAGGCGGTGCTGAAGGACCCGATCGGGCAGATCTTCTCGGTCGAATACACGGTGAGCGGGAGCTGGAGCGAGCCCAAGGTGGAGAAGGTCGAGGCGCCGTTTGCGGCAGGCAGTTCCGATCCGTCGTCGCGTTACTGATGCAGCGCGTCGCCGCAGTGCAAATGGTGTCGGCGCCCGAGGTGGCGCCAAACCTCGAGTCGGCGCGGCGTCTGGTGGCACAGGCGGCCGCGGAGGGCGCGCGACTGGTCGCGCTGCCCGAGTATTTCTGCATTCTCGGCCGCCACGAATCCGACAAGGTGAAGGTGCGGGAGCGCGACGGCGCGGGGCCGATCCAGGATGCGCTCGCCGCGATGGCGCAACGCAATCGCGTATGGCTGGTCGGCGGCACGGTGCCGATTGCCTGCGCCGACCCGGGGCGCGCGCGCAGCGCCTGTCTGGTGTTCGACGATGCAGGCCGGCGCGTGGCGCGCTACGACAAGATGCATCTGTTCACGTTCAGCGCCGGCGACGAACGCTATGACGAGGCGCGCACCATCGAGCCGGGGGTCGAGCCGGTGGCGGTAGAAAGCCCTTTCGGGCGTCTGGGTTTGTCGGTCTGTTATGACCTGCGATTTCCCGAGCTCTACCGGCGCTTCCAGAAAGTCGATATCTGGTTCGTCCCCTCCGCGTTCACGGCGGTGACGGGCGCCGCGCACTGGGAGACGCTGCTGCGCGCACGCGCGATCGAAAACCTCTGCTACGTGGTGGCGCCGGCGCAGGGCGGGTTGCACGCCAACGGGCGGCGTACCCACGGCCACAGCATGGTCGTCGGCCCGTGGGGCGAGGTGCTCGCCGAGCACGCCGAAGGTGAAGGCGTGGTGGTGGCCGACATCGACACCGACCGCCTGGCCGAGGTGAGACAATCGCTGCCTGCGCTCGACAACCGAAGGCTGACCTGATGGATAGCGACGTCCTCCTTGCCACTGCCGATTCCTGCCTGCTGGCGCCGCACGAACTGGAGCCGGGCATGCTCGAGCGCGTGTTCGGCACGCTGTGCCGGCACCGGCTCGACTACGCCGACCTGTTTTTCCAGTACACGCGCGCGGAGGGCTGGAGCCTCGAAGAGGGTATCGTCAAGTCGGGCAGCTTCGGCATCGAGCAGGGCGTCGGCGTGCGCGCGATCACCGGCGACAAGACCGCGTTCGCGCATTCCGACGAGATCAGCTTCGACGCGCTCGAGGACGCGGCGCGCGCCACGCGCGCCATCGCGCGCTCAGGAAGCGCGCGCAGGACGCAGATCGTGCCGCGCAGCCGCGCGCCGCGGCGCTACCAGCCGCTCGATCCGATCGCGTCGCTTGCCGCCGAGGCCAAGGTGCAGCTGCTGGAGAGGGTGGAGCGCATGTGCCGGCAGCGCGACCCGCGCGTGGTCCAGGTGATGGCGCATCTGGGCGGTGAGTACGAGGTGGTCCTGATCGCGCGCTCGGACGGCGTGATGGCCGCCGACGTACGGCCGCTGGTGCGCTTGTCGCTGCAGGTGATCGCCGAGCAGGCCGGCCGGCGCGAGACCGGCGTCGCGGGCGGCGGCGGCCGCACCGATTACGCGCATTTCAGCGACGCGGTGCTCGCGTCCTATGCCGAACACGCCGTATCGCAGGCCTTGCTCAATCTCGAGGCGAAGCCCGCGCCTGCGGGCACGATGACCGTGGTGCTGGGTCCCGGCTGGCCCGGCGTGCTGCTGCACGAGGCGGTGGGTCATGGGCTCGAGGGCGATTTCAACCGCAAGGGCAGCTCGGCGTTTTCCGGTCGGATCGGAGAGCGGGTCGCCGCTCCCGGCGTGACGGTGGTGGATGACGGAACGCTGCCGGACCGGCGCGGCTCGCTCACCGTGGACGACGAGGGCAACCCGGCGCAGCGCACCGTGCTGATCGAGGACGGCGTGCTGCGCGGCTACCTGCAGGACAGCCTGAACGCGCGCCTGATGAAGATGCCGCTCACCGGCAACGGCCGGCGCGAATCGTTCGCCCACCAGACGCTGCCGCGCATGACCAACACCTACATGCTGGCGGGCGCGCACGATCCGCAGGAAATCCTCGGCAGCGTGCGCCGCGGCATCTACGCGGTGAGTTTCGGCGGCGGGCAGGTGGACATCACCAACGGCAAGTTCGTGTTCTCCGCCTCGGAGGCGTATCTGATCGAGGACGGCAAACTGAAGCACCCGATCAAGGGCGCTACGCTGATCGGCAACGGCCCGGACGCCCTCACCCGCGTCAGCATGATCGGCAACGACCTGCAGCTCGATACCGGCATCGGCAATTGCGGCAAGGACGGCCAGACCGTACCTGTCGGCGTAGG
>MERE01000039.1 GCA_001771975.1 Betaproteobacteria bacterium RIFCSPLOWO2_02_FULL_68_150
TGCTCCTTGCAGAAATCGAGCACCGCTGCTTCCGTGAGCGACGGATCCTTCTTGACGATGAACAGCTTCGGCACTTCGCCCGAATGCTCGTCCGGGACGCCGATCGCGGCCACTTCCAAGACCCCCGGGTGCATCGCCACCACCTGCTCGATCTCGTTCGGATAGACGTTGAACCCCGACACCAGGATCATGTCCTTCTTGCGGTCGACGATGCGCACGAACCCCTTGTCGTCCATCACGCCGACGTCCCCCGTGTAGAGGAAGCCGTCCGGGCCGATCACGTCCGCGGTCTCCTCGGGCCGCTGCCAGTAGCCCTTCATCACCTGCGGCCCCCGGATGCAGATCTCCCCGGCGCCGCCGAGCGCCACGTCCTGGCGGTTGTCGTCGCGCAGCGCGATCTCGGTGGAGGGCAGCGGCAGGCCGATGGACCCGCTATAGGCCTCGAGGTTGAGCGGATTCATGGTCGCCGATGGACTGGTTTCCGTGAGGCCGTAGCCCTCCAGCAGCGTCCTGCCGGTAACCTCCTTCCACTTGTCGGCGACCGCCTTCTGCACCGCCATGCCGCCGCCGACGCAAATCCTGACGTGCGAAAAATCGAGCTTGAGGAAAGCGTCGTTGTGCAGGAACGCGTTGAACAGCGTGTTGACGCCGGTGATGATGTTGTAGCGGTGCTTCGCCAGCTCCTTCACGAACCCCGGGACGTCGCGCGGGTTGGTGATGAGCACGTTCAGTCCGCCGATCTTCATCATCAGCAGGCAATTCACCGTCAGCGAGAAAATGTGGTAGAGCGGCAGCGCGGTGATGATCACTGCGGGCTCGCCCTTCAGCCCCGGCACCAGCCAGGCCGCCGATTGCTCGATGTTGGCGAGGATGTTGCGATGGAGCAGCATCGCGCCCTTGGACACGCCGGTGGTGCCCCCCGTGTATTGCAGAAACGCGATGTCCTCGTGGCCGAGCGGCGGCGTGGCGAGCGCCTTGCCGGTGCCCTCGGCGAGCGCGTCCTTGAAGCGGATCGCGTTCGGCAGCTCGAACGCCGGCACCATCTTCTTCACGTTGCGCACCACGAAATTGACGATCAGGCCCTTCAGGCCGAGCATCTCGCCGAGCGAGGTGACGACGACGTGCTTGAGCGGCGTCTTCGCCAGCACTTCCTCCAGCACGTGCGCCATGTTCTCGAGGATCACGATCACTTCGGCGCCGGAGTCCTTCAGCTGGTGCTCGAGCTCGCGCGGCGTGTACAGCGGATTGACGTTCACCACGGTACAGCCGGCGCGCAGCGTGCCGAACATCGCGACCGGGTACTGGAGGCAATTGGGCATCATGATCGCGACGCGCGCGCCCTTGGCGAGACCCTTCGCCTGCAGCCAGGCGCCGAAGGCGCGCGACAGCGTCTCGAGTTCGGCGAAGGTGATTTCCTTGCCCATGCTGTGAAACGCCGGGCGCGCGCCGAACTGCCGGACGCTCGCATCGAACAGATCCACCAGCGAGCGGTATTGGTTGATGTCGATTTCAGCAGGGACACCCGGGGGATAGCTCGAGAGCCAGATGCGTTCCATCGCGTCCTCCTTGATTGGTCTTGTGCCTGAATCTTACGCTGCGCGCCTGCCGCCGAACAGGCGCACCGCGAACGGTGCGGCGAGGCAGCCGGCGCCGGCCGCGGCGTACGCCCAGCCCCATGCGGAGACGCGCTCGGCGCCGCCCGCGACATCCAGCGCCACGCCGAACAGCGTCGGACCCACCATGCCGCCGCCAAAACCGACGAGCGAATAAAACCCCATCGCAGCGCCGCGCAGCGCCGGCGGAGCGGACGCCACCAGCCCCGCGGTCAGAGTCCCCGAGTCGGCCATGATGAGCATCGAATGCGCGGCGAGCAGCGCGAGGACGATCGCCCAGTGCAGCGGCGCGGCAAGCGCGAGGGCGATGCCGAAGAGGCCCGAAGCGAGCATCGCCACCAGGATCCAGCGGCGCCGGCCGATGCGCAGCGCAATTTCATTGCCGAGGATCGATGCCGGGACGGCCGCGACGTTCACCACCGCAGCGATGGCCGCCGCGCCCCACGGAAAGCTGCCGTCGCCGTGCAGTCCGGTCGCGAACGCAAGGAACGCCACCATCCAGGCACGCGAGGCGAACAGCTCCACGCAGTGAACCGCGTAGCCGAGCGTGTACCCGGCTGCGGCGCGGATCGCGAGCACACGGCGCCAGGCGCTCACCGGAAAGAGCGTCTCCCAATGGAAGGTGCGGGCGCCCTCATGCGGCGGCGCGAGGCGCTCGAGGCCGAGCAGCACGAGCGCCGCCGCGAGCGCAGGTCCAGGCGCGCTGAGGACGAAAGCGTAACGCCACCCCCAGGCTGCGGCCGACGCTCCGGCCACCACCAGCGAAAGCCCGGTGCCAATGCCGAAGAAGGCGGTGTAAAACGCGATGGCGCGGCTTTGCGCAGGGCCGCTCACGCGGTCCGACAGCAGCCGCAGTCCCGGCATGTAGGTCGCCGCCATGCCCGCGCCCAGCAGCAGCTGGAACAGCATCGCGCTGCCCAAACCTTGCGCCAGCAACCCGAAGCCCAGACTCCCCGCCGCGCCGAGCACGCCCCCGGCCAGATACACGCGCCGGCCGTCGACGCGATCGGTGAGCGCGGTCCAGTACGCCACGGTCGCGATATAGCCCGCGAAAAACGCGCTGCCGATCAACCCGGCCTCGGTGTTCGTGAGGCGCCAGGCATCGCGCAGCTCCGGCAGCAGCGCGGCAAAGGTCGCGAAACCCAGCATCGACAGGATGTGGGCCGCGAGGAGAACGAAGACGCTCAGCGGTGCTTGAAGTCGGGCTTGCGCTTGTCGACGAAGGCCGCCATGCCTTCCTTCTGGTCGGCGAGCGCGAAGGTGGCGTGGAACATGCGTCTCTCGAAGTGCACGCCCTCGGCGAGAGTGGTCTCATAGGCGCGGTTGACAGCCTCCTTCGCCATGATCGCGACCGGCAGCGAGTAGCCGGCGATCTTCGCCGCGACCGCCATTGCCTCGTCCATGAGCTTGTCCGCCGGCACGACGCGCGACACCAGTCCGGCGCGCTCGGCTTCGGCCGCATCCATCATGCGCGCGGTGAGGATCAGGTCCATCGCCTTCGCCTTGCCGATTGCACGCGGCAGCCGCTGCGTGCCGCCCGCGCCCGGAAAGGTGCCGAGGTTGATCTCGGGCTGGCCGAACTTCGCGCTCTCGGCGGCGATCACGATGTCGCACATCATCGCCAGCTCGCAGCCGCCGCCGAGCGCGTAACCGGCGACCGCCGCGATCACGGGCTTGCGCACCCTGCGGATGTGCTCCCAGTCGCGCGTGATGTAGTCCGACTTGTAGACCTCGAGGAAATCCCAGTCCTTCATCGCGCCGATGTCGGCGCCGGCGGCGAAGGCCTTCTCGTTGCCGGTGATGACGATCGCGCCGATGCCGTCGTCGGCATCAAAGCCGAGCAGCGCTTCGCCCAGCTCCTGCATCAGCCGGGGATTGAGGGCGTTCATCTGCTTGGGCCGGTTCAGCCGGACCAGCGCGACGCGCCCCTGCGTTTCGATGCTGATGAATTCGTAGCTCATGTCGACTCCGGGAGGGTTTTGAGGAATTCGTCGGTGGCGACGACCTTGGCGTAGGCGCCCTCGAGCGCGGCCAGGAACGCTGCGTGCACGTGTCGTGCGGGAACGGTCTCGTCGCCGAATTTCTGCGCCCGCGTGGCGCAGGCGTCGGCCAGCAGCGTGACGCGATAGCCGTGGTCGTTCGCCTGGCGCACGCTCGCGTCCACGCACAGGTGAGTCATCATGCCGGCGACCACCAGATGCTGCACGCCGGCGCGCTCGAGGCGCGCCTTCAAGTCGGTGCCGCGAAAGCCGTTCGGAAAATTCTTCTCCACCACCGGCTCGCCCGCGCGCGGCGCGACGCTGGCGTGGATCTCGGCGCCTTCGGTGCCGGGCAGGAAGAACGTCGCACCGGGCCGCACCGACAGGTGCCGCACGTGCAGGACGGGCAGGCCGCGCGCCCGGAACGCGGCGAGCGCCGCCGCAGCCTTCGCCACCGCCGCGGGCGAGCCCTCGAGCGCCATGCGGCCGCCCGGAAAGTAGTCGTTCTGCAGGTCGATCAGCAGGAGCGCCGTGCCGCTCATCGCGGGTCCTTCCGCCTGCGCATCTCGGCGAGCGGCATCACGTCGCCGACGGCGAAGCGGCCGCGCCCCGGCTCGACCTCGGTGAGCGCGGTCGTCGCCTGCATGCGGGCGAGGCTGCGCCGCGCCAGCTGCTGGTACTGGCGCGTGGCGCCGCCCTTCCACGCCAGCTCGTCGTCCTTCAGCTCGCGTACGACGCGCGCCGGGATGCCCGCGACCAGCGTGCGCGGCGGCACCGCGAAATCGGCCTTGACGAAGGCCATCGCGGCGACGATCGCCGACTCGCCGATCACCGCGTTGTCGTTCACCACCGCGTTGATGCCCACGAGCGCGTTTCGCCGCACGACGCAGCCGTGCAGGATCGCGCCATGGCCGATGTGCCCGTCCGCCTCGACCACCAGGTCGCGGTCGGGAAAAGCGTGCAGCACGCAGGTGTCCTGGATATTGGCGCCCTCGCCGATCACGATGCGGCCGAAATCGCCGCGCAGGCAGGCCGCCGGGCCGATGTACACGCCCGCGCCGACGATCACGTCGCCGATCAGCACGGCGCTGGGATGAACGTAGCACGACGGGTGCACCACCGGCGTCATGCCTTCGAGGGAATAGACCTGGATCAAGTTCGCATCCGCTGCAGGGCGCGATTGTAGCGCCAGCCCCCGGCGCGGCGGGTGCGGGATTCGCCGGTCTCAGGCAAAATCCGCGGCAGCTCGGGAGATCGCGATGAAGCTGAAGACCCTTTGGATCACGGCGGCCTTGGTGAGCCTGCTCGCCATCGTCGCCCTGTCGCTGGCGCTCAACGCCGCGGGCAACACGCAAGACGAAATCATTGCGCTCGAGAAGCGTCGCAGCGAAACGCTGCAGCTCGCCGCGAGGATGCGCCAGAGCACGGAGGACCTGACGCGCATGGCGCGCAATTTCGCGGTCACCGGGGACCGCCGCTACGAAGAGCTCTACCTGCGTATCGTGTCGGTGCGCGACGGCAAGCAGCCATGGCCGCCGGGCGACGCCGCCGTGTACTGGGACGTGTTGGCCGCAGGCGGCGCGCCCCCCAAAGGCGAGGGCGAGACGCTTGCACTGGCCGACGCGCTCGAGCGCGCGAAACTGCCGGGTTCCGAGCAGTCGCTGCTGCAGCGTACCCGCAGTGCACAGGAAACCCTGGCGCGGCTTGAACGCCAGGCCCTGGCCGCGATGAAGGGGCAGGCCGCAGGGACCGAGTCGCCCCCCGGCCAGCCAGACCCCGTGCACGCGCTCAAGATCCTGTACGGCGCAGAGTACCTTGAAGCCAAGGCCCAGAGTCAGCAGGCTTTGGGCGAACTGCAAGGCGAATTGGACTTGCGCACGCGGGGGGATCTGGTGATGTCTCATCAAGCCTTCGCGCGTGACCTCCAGTCCGGCTGGCTGGCCTTTTTCGGATTCGCGGCCGCAGGTGTCGGCACGCTGCTGTTCGCGCTGTGGCGCGGCCTGATTCCGCTGCTTGCCCTGCGGCGTCATGCCGACGCGCTGGTCAATGGCAACTACACGGCGCGAACGCAGGCGCGCGCGCTGCGCGAAGTCGAGGAACTGATGCGCGGCCTCAACGAAGCCGCCAGCCGCCTCGAGAGCGGCGCGCGCGAGCTCGACGAGAAAGACCGTTACCTCGAGGCGCTGCTGCGCACGAGCCCGCTCGGCCTGGTGCTGGTCGATGCCAAGAACCGGGTGCGCTGGACGAGCCGCCGGCTGCGCGAATTCCTCGGCGACTCGAAGCAGGACCTGAAACAGATGCCGTTCGAGGAATTCTTCGCCGACGCTTCCGAACTCGCGGCGTTTCGCGACGGGATGGAGCGCAAGGGCCGGGTGCGCGAGCTGATCGCCCGTATCCGGCGCCGCGACGGCAGCGAATTTCGCGCCCGGCTCGACTCGGCCTACGTCGAGCGTTCCGCCGAGCGCCTCGCCGCGGTATGGGTGCAGGCCTTCGGTCTGCATGCGCAGAAGCCCGACGCCCCGGCGCCGGAGACCGGCGCCTGAGCATGCATCGCGATCAGCTGGCGCGGGCCTGCGGCGAAGCCATGTGGCGCGGCGACCGCGTCTCGCAGTGGTTCGGCATGCGGCTGGAAGAAGTGCGCGCCGGTTACGCGCGCATGTCGATGGACGTCACCGAGCAGATGGTGAACGCCCACAATACCTGCCACGGCGGCGCCATCTTCACGCTGGCGGACTCGACCTTCGGCTACGCGTGCAACAGCCATAACCAGAACGCGCTCGCCGCGAGCTGCTCGATCGAGTATCTCGCGCCGGCCTACCTGGGCGAGGTGCTCACGGCGGTCGGCGTCGAGCAGGCGCGCGCCGGGCGCCAGGGCATATACGACGTGCGCGTCACCAACCACAGGGGCGAGCTGATCGCGCTCTTTCGCGGCAAATCGGTGACGGTCAGAGGCCATCTTGTGGAGGTCCAATGAAGACGTTTCCCCTCGAAGCGATCGAAAAGGCGCCCCTGGCGGAGCTGCAGGCGCTGCAGCTCGAGCGCATGCGCTGGTCGCTGCGCCACGCCTACGACCGGGTGCCGCACTACCGCCGCAAGTTCGACGCCGCCGGCGTGAAGCCCGAGCACCTGCGCACGCTGGAGGACCTGGCGCGCTTTCCCTTCACCACCAAGGCCGACCTGCGCGAGACCTATCCGTTCGGCATGTTCGCGGTGCCGATGGACCAGGTGGTGCGGATTCACGCTTCCAGCGGCACCACCGGCAAGCCGACGGTGGTGGGCTACACCGCGAAGGACATCGACACCTGGTCGCACGTGATGGCGCGCTCGATCCGCGCCGCGGGCGCGCGCCCGGGCGACAAGGTGCACGTGGCCTACGGCTACGGCCTGTTCACGGGCGGGCTCGGCGCGCATTACGGCGCCGAGCGCCTGGGGCTCGCCGTGATTCCGCTCGGCGGCGGCATGACCGAGCGCCAGGTGCAGCTGATCGCCGATTTCAAGCCCGAGATCATCATGGTGACGCCCTCGTACATGCTCGCGATCGCCGACGAGATGGAGCGCCAGGGGCTCGACCCGAAAAAATCGAGCCTGCGCATCGGCATCTTCGGTGCCGAGCCCTGGACGCACGAGATGCGCAAGCAAATCGAGGCGCGCACCTCGCTGCAGGCGATCGACATCTATGGCCTGTCCGAGGTCATGGGTCCCGGGGTGGCGCAGGAATGCATCGAAACCAAGGACGGCCTTACGGTGTGGGAAGACCACTTCTATCCCGAGGTGGTCGATCCCGCCAGCGGCCGCGTGCTGCCCGACGGCGAGATGGGGGAGCTGGTCTTCACTTCGCTCACCAAGGAGGCGCTGCCGGTGATCCGCTACCGCACGCGGGACCTCACGCGCCTGCTGCCCGGCACCGCGCGCACCATGCGCCGGATGGAAAAAATCACCGGGCGCTCGGACGACATGATGATCATCCGCGGGGTCAACGTGTTCCCGTCGCAGATCGAGGAGATGGTCCTGAAGCAGCCGGAGCTTTCGCCGCATTACGTCCTGGAACTGAGCAAAGACGGGCCCATGGACCATCTCACAGTGCTGGTGGAACTTGCACCCGGTGCGGCCGACGAGGGCTCGGCGGCGAAGCTGCGGCACAACATCAAGTCGCTTATCGGCGTCACCAGCGACGTGAAGATCGTCCCGCTCTCCACGATCGAGCGCTCGATCGGCAAGGCTAAGCGCGTCGTTGACAAGCGGC
>MERE01000040.1 GCA_001771975.1 Betaproteobacteria bacterium RIFCSPLOWO2_02_FULL_68_150
GCCGGCCTCTGCCATGCTCGGCCGTCCGGGAGACGGTTTTGCGGTCGCCATGGGCACGCTCGACGTCTTTCGCACCACCGTGGGTGCCGCGGCGCTCGGCTTTGCCCGGCGCGCGCTCGCCGAAGCGCTCGCACGCGTCAACGAGCGCGAGGCATTCGGGCAGAAACTCAGAGCGTTTCAACTCACGCAGGCAAAGATCGCCGACATGGCCGTGGGGGTCGATGCCGCGGCGCTGTTGGTCTACCGCGCGGCCTGGACGCGCGACACGACCGGGCGACGCATCACGCGCGAGGCTTCCATGGCGAAGCTGTTCGCGACCGAGAGTGCGCAGCAGGTCATCGACATGGCGGTGCAGCTGTTCGGCGGCACCGGGGTGATTTACGGCAGGCCGGTGGAAACTCTTTACCGGGAGATCCGGGCCCTGCGGATCTACGAGGGCACCAGCGAGATCCAGAGACTGGTGATTGCGAACGAAGTGCTGAAGGCGGCCGCGAACCCGGGATGACAGCGGGCGCCGAAGCGACGATCTGTCCCCTTCCGGCGGAGTTGCGGTTGCGCACGATTCCGGGGCAACTGGCGCTGCGCGGCCGCGTAACGCCGCACACGGTAGCCTATCGGGCGAAGATCCGCGGCATCTATTGCGAACGTAGTTGGGTCGATTTCCGGGATCTGGTTGCCGCATTCGCTTTCGCGGTGCGTGCGCTTGGCCTCGCCAAGGGCGACCGGGTTGCGATCATGGGGGATTGCTGCGAGGGATGGACGATCGCGGATCTTGGCGTCCAGTGCGCCGGCGGCATCAGCTACGGCATCTATCCCACGGCCTCCGCTGCGGAAGTGAAGTTCCAGGTCGACCACGGCGGCGCGGTCATGTTCGTGGCCGAGAACCAGGAGTACGTCGACAAGATCCTCGCCATCGAAGGCGAATTGCCGGCGCTGCGCTGGATCGTGGTGATCGATACCACGGGCATGTTCGCCTACGGGCACCCCAAGCTGATCGCCTTCGACGCGCTGCTGGAGGCCGGCCGCAGCGAGGCGAGCCGTCCTGGCGCCTTTGAGAAGCTCATCGCCGATGTGCGCCCCATGGATCCGGCCTTCATGGTCTATACCTCGGGTACCACCGGAAACCCGAAGGGCGTCGTCGTCAGCCACGGCAAGCATCTCGCGGCGGCCAGCGTCTTTGTTTCGCATTACCCGACGTTGGGCAGCGATGCGCATCGCGCGGTCGCGTTCCTGCCCCTGGGTCACGTGATGGGGCGTATCTCGACCATCACGCTACCGCTCCTCGGACATATGGTGCCGCATTACGGCGAGAGCCTGGAGGACGTGCCGAGAACCTTGTTCGAGGTCGCGCCGACGTTTCTGTTCACGGTTCCCCGCTATTTGCAGAAATATGCCGCCGGGGTGCTGGTGGGAATCGAGAACACCACCCGGCTGAAGCGCGCCGTCTACAACGTCGCGTTTGCATTCGGAACCCGCCATGCCGCGCGGCGCTGGAACGGGCGCACGCACGTGTGGGACCGGCTGCTCTACGCGCTGGCGTACCTGCTTGCGTTCCGCCCCATCCTCAACAAGATGGGCTTCGATCAGCTGCGCCTCGCGATCATCGGCGGTGCCGCGGCGGGACGCGAACTGTCTGCCGTGTGGCAGATCTGGGGTCTCAACGTGATCGAAGTCTTCGGCCAGACCGAGACGGCGGGCGCGATGATCACCGGGCAGCGCAGCCCTTTTCCGCTGCCCGGGCACGTCGGCGTGCCGCCCGCAGGCTGGGAGGTGAAGCTCGGTGAGGACGGCGAAATTCTGGTGCGCTCAGCGGATCTGTTCGAGGGTTATTGGTGCGATCCGGCGGCCACCGCAGAGACCGTCGATGCCGATGGCTGGCTGCACACGGGCGACATCGGCGCGTGGCAGCACGGACACCTGCAGATCGTGGATCGGGCGCGCGATATCATTGTCACGACCGGCGGCAAGAGCGTCAGTCCGACCTACGTCGAGTCGCAACTTCGCGCGAGTCCTTTCATCAGCGAGGCGGTCGTATTCGGCGACGGCCGCAAATACCTGACGGCGCTGATCGAGCTCGAGTTCGACACGGTGTCGGATTGGGCGACGCGCCGCAACATCGCGTACGCCGGATTCACCAGCCTGACGCGCGCCGGCGAGGTCGTCAAGCTGATCGAACGCGAGATCGCGTCGGCCAATGCGAACCTGGCGCGCGTCGAGCAGATCAAGGCCTTCCGGATCATTCCCAAGGTCCTCGATCCCGAGGAGGAGGGTGAGCCGATCACGCCGACACGCAAGATCAAGCGCAAGTTCATGTACCAGAAGTTCCGCGACCTGGTCGAATCGATGTACGGCCACGAGGAGGAGGACCGGTTGCACAGCGTGCTTGGGCAGGCATTCGAATCCATGCCGGGCGAGTTTCATTCGCGGGCAATCTAGGCGCAATACCGCAAGGACCACAAAGGAGGACACGATGAGGAAAATGATTGCAGGCTATTTGATCGCGTGCACCACGCTCGTTCCAGGCGCCGCCGCTGCCGCGGATGCCTATGTGCTCGGTCTTACCGGCGACATGACCGGGCGCGACTCGGCCAACTCGGGCGCGGCGGCCGATGGCATCCGCATCTACTTCGAGCGGCTGAACGCCAAGGGCGGCATCAACGGCAGGAAAGTGGAAGTGCTGATGCGCGACAACCAGTCCGAACCCTCTCGCGCCGCCACCGACGCGCAGGTGTTCGTCAACAACGACGACCTGCAGTTGATCATCTCCGCGTCGCTGTCGAGCACCTATGCGCCCACCATCGCCGAGGCGAAGCGCAAGGGGGTGCCGATCCTGTTCTCTGCCGGGGTGTGTCCGACCGACGTTTTTCCGCCGAAAGCCGATCCGCTGCTGTTTTGCACCAGTGGCTACGCCGCGGAAAAGGATGTCGAATTCGCCGTGGATTACATGCGCAAGATGACCTCGGGCCAATTCAAGCTGGGGCTGGTGTCGATGGCCATTCCGATCTCGCGCGGGGGCATGGAGCACGCCGCCAAGTACTCGGCCGGGAAGAACATCCAGGTGATCGGCCACGAGTCGGCACCGCCGCCCACCGTCAACTATGCCCCCTACGCCACCAAGCTGAAGGATGCGGGAGCCGATTGGGTGCTGTCGTGGGCGCCGTGGGTGACCCAGGTCAAGACCTTCGAGGCGCTGCGCCAGCAGGGTTGGAGCGGAAGATTCATCTCGTACGGTCACAACGTCGCCGAAGAGGAGCTGAAGCGCATCAAGGACCCCGGATTCCTCGTATTTACCACCAACGCCATGTTCAGCGATAACCAACCGATCCACGGCGAGATCCAGGCTGCCGCGGCCGGGAAGACCAAGTACCCGTACACCTATCTGAACGAAGGGTGGATTGCGGCGACCGTGATCGAGGCGGCGCTGAAGAAAGTGGCCTGGCCTCCCAGCCGCGCCAAGGTGGCCGAAGCCATGAACGCGCTCACGGTCGATCTGAGCGGCTTGCGCGGCGGCGCGATCGTCTGGAGCGGCCAGAACCACTACCGCCAGGACCTGTACTACCGGGTCTACGGTTGGGATGGCGCGACCAATCGCGTCAAGACCGTAGCCGACTGGGTGAACAAGCCCGTCAATTAGAGCCGCGGCCAGGCGACGGAGAGTGCGCTGCAGACCCTGGTCAACATCGTTGTCCTGACTGCGATCTACGCGCTGATCAGCAGCGGCTACGTGCTGATCTATCGGGTCAGCCGCGTACTCAACCTCGCCCACGGCGAGCTCATGATGCTCGCCGCGTACATCCTCATTTCCCTGACCACGCTGTTGGGCAGCCATCCGGTCGGCGCGCTGGCCGGCGCGGTGGCGCTGAGCCTGCTGGTGGGTCTCGTGCTCTACGTCGTGCTGATGCGCCGCATGACGGGCGAGCTGGTGATTGCTGCGGTGCTGGTGACCATCGCGCTCGGCATCCTGCTGCGCGGCGTCATGGTGCTGGGCTGGACCGGACGGACCTACCACCCCATGCAGCAGCTCGGATGGGAGAACAAGGCGATTGCCCTCGGCGGCGGCATGACCGCCTCTACGGTCGCTTTGGCGACCGTCGGCATGGCAGTGCTCCTGTATTGCGGCTTGTTCGCATTCTTTCAGTTCACCCAATGGGGCGTGCGCATGCGTGCCGTGGGCGAGAACCCCCTGCTTGCATCGCAGCGCGGTATCGCGCTGCACGCGACCTACGCGCTCGCCTGGGCGCTGGCAACGCTTACCGGCGGCCTGGCCGGAATCCTGATCGCGCTCGACTCCGGCCTCGACACGACGATGGCGGTGGTCGGGCTGAAGGCTTTTCCGGCGGCGCTGGTCGGCGGTCTGGGTAGCCTGCGCGGAGCCGTCGTCGGCTCGATGATCGTCGCGGCAGCCGAGGTGCTGGCGATTCACTACATCGATCCCCTGGTGAGCGACGTCGTACCGTTCGTGGTTCTGATCGTCATGCTGCTGATCCGTCCTTGGGGCCTGTTCGGCACCGAGGAGGAAATCGAGCGGGTCTGACCGATGGCCTACGCGAGCGGCTATTTCAAGACCGGGTACGCGGTGGAACTGCGTCTGGTGGAGACGCGCCTGCAATGGACCTCCCTCGCTGCGCTGCTGGTCCTGCTCGCGGCGTTTCCGTTCGTCGCGCCCGCCTTCGTGATCGGCATCGCCAACCAGGTGTTTCTGGCGATCGTAGGGGCGGCCGCGCTGATGCTGCTCATGGGCTATGCCGGGCAAATCTCGCTCGGCCATGCCGGGCTTCTGGCCGCTGGCGCGCTGAGCACCGGCATTCTGTTCAAGGAAACCGGCGCCGCGTTCTGGGTCACGCTGCCGGCATCGGCGGCGGTCGGGGCGCTGCTCGGCGTCGTGTTCGGGCTGCCGTCGCTTCGCCTCAAGGGACTTTACCTCGCGGTGACGACGCTCGCGCTGCATTTCGTGGTGGCGTTCGTCGGGGGCGAATACGAAACCCGCCGGGGTTTCTCGAGCGGCATCGTGATCCCTCCACCCTCGCTCGGCAGCTTCACTTTGGTGGAACAGTCTCACTGGTATTTCCTGCTGCTTGCGCTCGATGTGCTGGTCATCCTGTTCTGCCTGAACCTGCTGCGCAGCCGCACCGGGCGCGCCCTCATTGCGATCCGCGACCATGACGTGGTCGCCGAGGCGCTCGGCATCCCGGTCAGGCAGCATAAGCTGGCGGCGTTCGTCATCTCCTCGACGCTGACCTCGATCGCGGGCAGCGTGCTCGCGTACTACCGCGGCTTCGTCTCGATCGAGGCGTTCACGCTCTACCTGACGATCGATTACGTGGCGATGGTGATCATCGGCGGCATGGGTTCGATGCTGGGCGTGGTGCTCGGCGCCGCGTTCGTGGTCAGCTTTCCGCACGTCATCGAGGCGCTGGTGCGCTCGATTCCGTGGTCGCAGGCCATTGCCAACGAGATCTTTGCCGTCAACTACGCCGCGTTCGGGCTGATCATGATCCTGTTCCTGGTGTTCGAGCCGCTGGGGCTGGTCGGCATCTGGAGGCGCGTGCGCAACTACTTTCTGCTCTGGCCTTTTCGCCAGACCACGGTGGGCGGCGGAGGCGCTTAGGGTATGAATGCTGCCGCGCCGTTGCTCAGGCTCGAACAGGTCGAGGTGGTCTACCAGAAGGTCATCACCGCGGTCCATGGCGTGTCGCTCGAGGTCCCTGCGGGACAGATCGTCGTGCTGCTGGGAGCGAACGGCGCAGGAAAGACGACCACGCTGCGCGCGGTGACCGGTTTTCTCGGCTCCGACGATGCGCGGGTGACCGACGGAAAAATCTGGTTCGAGGCGCACGCGATCGAGAACTGCCCGCCCCATACGGTGGCTGCTCGCGGCATCGCCCTCGTGCCCGAACGCCGCAAGGTCTTCGAGACGTTGACCGTGCTCGAGAATCTCCAGGCCGCGGTGCCTTCCGGTATTCGCGGCCGCGCGGCCCGGCGCGAGCGCATCGACCAGGTATTCGATCAGTTTCCCCGCCTGGCGCCGGCGCGCGGGCGGCTCGCCGGATACCTGTCGGGGGGCGAGCGACAGATGCTGGCGATGGGCTCGGCGCTGATCGGCGCGCCCCGCCTGCTGCTCGTCGATGAAATGAGCCTGGGGCTTGCGCCCCGCATTGTCGAGGAATTGCTGGAACGACTGGTCGCGCTGAAGAAGGCGCTCGGCCTCACGGTGCTGCTGGTGGAGCAAAGCGCCCATCTCGCGCTCGAAGTCGCCGATTACGGCTACATCATGGAAAGCGGCCGCGTCGTCCTGGACGGCACTGCGGAACGTCTGCGGGGTCACGGCGACGTGCAGGAATTCTATCTCGGCATGGGCGGCGGGCCGGACCGCCGCAGCTACCGGGACGTCAAGCAGTACCGGCGTAGCAGGAGGTGGTTTGGATAGACCCGGGTCGCTGTCCGTAGAGCGGCTGGCGCTGCATTTCGGCGGCCTGGCGGTGCTCGACGACATCTCTCTCGAGGTCCGTCCGGGGGAGCTGCTGGCGCTCATCGGCCCCAACGGCGCGGGCAAGACCAGCGTTCTCAATTGCATCAGCGGCCTGTACCGGCCGTTGCGGGGCCGCGTCGTCTTCGAAGCGCGCGAAATCACCGGCTTGGCCCCCCACTCGATTGCGAGCCTGGGGCTCGCGCGCACCTTCCAGCACGGCGGGCTGTTTGCGCATCTCACCGTGCTGCAGAACTTGCTGGTCGGCCGGCACGCGCACTTCCGCTCGAACGCGCTCTGGGACGGCCTGTTCCTCGGGCCGGCGCGCAGGAGCGAGATCGCCCAGCGCGACGAGGCGGAGAAGATCATCGAATTCTTCGAGATCGAGCGCTACCGGCACAGCGTTGTTGCGGGAATCCCGTTCGGCATTCAGAAGGTCGTAGGATTCGCGCGCGCGCTCGCCATGGGGCCGCGTCTGCTGCTGCTCGATGAGCCTTCTGCGGGGCTCAACCGCGAAGGCAAAGAGGACCTGGCCCGTTTCATCCTGCGGATCAAGCACGAGATGCACATCAGCATGATCTGGGTCGAGCACGACATGCAGATGGTGGCCGATCTCGCCGATCGCGTCTACGTGATGGATTACGGCGAATACATCACCGACGGATCGCCCGACCAGGTGCTCCGCGACCCGCGGGTGGTCGAGATCTATCTGGGAAGCCAATCAGCTGAGCGCCGACATGAATCGGCGTAGGACTGCCATGCCACGAAAAGCCGCGCCTCATCCTGCTGCCGTCGCCAAGGAGCCGCGCAAGTTGAGCGAACAACGCCGCGACCAGATCGTGCGCGCGGCGGTGCAGCTGTTTTCCGACCGCGGCTATTTCCCGACCACCATCGAGGACATCGCGAACGAGGTCAATGTCAGCAAGGGACTGATCTACCTGTATTTCAAGGATAAGAACGATCTGCTCTTTTACGCGCTGCGCTTCGTGCTGGAACGCTTCGGCAGCGAAGTTCTGCCGCAACTGCGCCGCAGTCACAGTCCGCTGGCCGCGCTGCGTGGCGCGTTGCGCGCCTATTGCCGTCTGGCCAACGACTACCGCTTCGAACACGAGCTCGCCTACCGCGCGACCAGGGACCTGCCCAGGAAGCAGCGCCTGCATATCAAGGTGGAGGAAACCAAGATCTGGCGCGTGTTCCGCAACTATCTCGAGGCGTGCATCCACCGGGGATTCATGGTGCCGGTGAATCTCGACATCATGGCGTATCAGTACATCATGCTCGCCCACCAGTGGGCGTTGAAGAACTGGGCGTTCCGCGACAAGTACGCCTTCGAGGATTATCTGGCAGACGGCGAGAAAATTCTCATCGA
>MERE01000041.1 GCA_001771975.1 Betaproteobacteria bacterium RIFCSPLOWO2_02_FULL_68_150
AACTGCGCCGCAACCGGTGGCGCGAGATTGACCGCCATCAGCTCAGCTTGCCGTGGCAGTGCTTGAACTTCTTGCCCGAGCCGCAGGGACAGGGGTCGTTGCGCCCGACCTTGGCCGAGGCGCGCACCGCCGGCTGCGGCTTCTTCGTCTCCGCCGCCTGTGCCAGCGCTTCCTCGTAGTCGGCGTGCTGCAAGCGCACGTTCTCGACGTGCGGCTCGAGGTCCGCCTGCGGCACTTCCTCGGTGGTCCGGATCTCGACCGCTGCCAGCGTTCGGGTGACCTCGAGCTTGACCGCCTCGAGCATGGCGCCGAACAGTTCGAAGGCCTCGCGCTTGTATTCCTGCTTGGGATTTTTCTGCGCGTAACCGCGCAAATGGATGCCCTGCCTGAGGTGATCGAGCGCGGCGAGGTGCTCGCGCCAGTGGCCGTCGAGGATCTGCAGCATCACGTAGCGCTCGTACTGGTGGAACGACGACTCCGCGCCGGGCGGGATCTTGCCGCCATAGGCGGCGTGCGCGTGCCCGATCACGCGCTCGAGCAGCGCCTCGTCGCCGAGATCCGGTTCCGACTCGAGCCAGCCCTGCAGCGGCAGCTCGCAATTCAGTTCCGCCTTGAGCCCGGCTTCGAGGCCGGCGATGTTCCACTGTTCCTCGACGCTTTCCGCCGGCACGTACTGCCGGAACAGGTCCGTGACGACCCCGGCGCGCAGGTCGGCGATGCGCTGCGACACATCGTCGGAATCGAGCAGCTCGTTGCGCAGCGCATAGATGGTCCTGCGCTGGTCGTTCGAGACGTCGTCGTATTCGAGCAGCTGCTTGCGGATGTCGAAGTTGCGTGCCTCGACCTTGCGCTGCGCGCTCTCCAGCGAGCGCGTCACCATGCGGTGCTCGATCGCCTCGCCTTCGGGCATCTTGAGCATCACCATGATGCGGTTGATGCGTTCGCCGGCGAAGATGCGCAGCAGCGGGTCCTCGAGCGACAGGTAAAAACGCGACGAACCCGGATCGCCCTGGCGCCCGGAGCGCCCGCGCAACTGGTTGTCGACGCGACGCGACTCGTGGCGCTCGGTGCCGATGATGTGCAGCCCGCCCGCCTTGATCACGTGGTCGTGCAGCTGCTGCCATTCGCTGCGCAGCCTGGCGACGCGCTCACGCTTGTCGTCGGCGGCGATGTCCGCCGCGGCCTCGATCAGCTCGCACTGCTTCTCGACGTTGCCGCCGAGCACGATATCGGTGCCGCGGCCCGCCATGTTGGTGGCAATGGTGCTCATCTTCGGCCGGCCGGCCTGCGCCACGATCTCGGCCTCGCGCGCGTGCTGCTTGGCGTTCAGCACCTGGTGCGGCAGCTTCTCCTGCTGCAGCATCGCCGACAGCAGCTCCGAATTCTCGATCGAGGTCGTGCCCACCAGCACCGGCTGGCCGCGCACATGGCAGTCCTTGATGTCGTCGATGATCGCCTTGTACTTCTCTTTCCCGGTGCGGTAGACCTGGTCGTGGCGGTCCTCGCGGATCATCGGCATGTGCGTCGGGATGACCACGGTTTCCAGTCCGTAGATCTCCTGGAACTCGTAGGCCTCGGTGTCGGCGGTGCCGGTCATGCCCGCGAGCTTGCGGTACATGCGGAAATAGTTCTGGAAGGTGATCGACGCCAGGGTCTGGTTTTCGTTCTGGATCGCGACCCCTTCCTTGGCCTCGACCGCCTGGTGCAGGCCGTCCGACCAGCGCCGGCCGTGCATCAGGCGCCCGGTGAACTCGTCGACGATGGAGACTTCGCCGTCCTGCACCACGTAGTGCTGGTCGCGGTGGAACAGATGGTGCGCGCGCAGCGCCGCATAGAGATGGTGCACCAGATTGATGTAGGCCGGCTCGTACAGGCTCGCGCCCTGCGGCAGCAGGCCGATGCGCGCCAGAATTTCCTCCCCCTTCGCGTGCCCGGATTCCGAGAGCAGGATCTGGTGGTTCTTCTCGTCGACCCAGAAATCGCCCGCTGCCTTTTCGTCGGCCTGGCGCGTGAGCAGCGGCGGGACCTGGTTCATGCGCTGGTAGATCTCGGTGCGGTCTTCCGCCTGGCCGGAGATGATGAGCGGCGTGCGCGCCTCGTCGATCAGGATCGAATCGACTTCGTCGACGATGGCATAGTGCAGGCCGCGCTGGTAGCGTTCTTCGACGCGCATTGCCATGTTGTCGCGCAGGTAGTCGAAGCCGAACTCGTTGTTGGTGCCGTAGGTGATGTCGGTGGCGTAGGCGCGGCGCTTGTCGTCCGGATCCATCTGCGGCACGTTGACGCCGACGCTCAGGCCGAGGAAGTCGTAGATCTTGCCCATCCACTCCGCATCGCGCCGCGCCAGATAATCGTTGACCGTGACGATGTGCACGCCGTTGCCGGTAAGCGCGTTCAGGTAGGCCGGCAGGGTTGCCGCCAGGGTCTTGCCTTCCCCGGTCCGCATCTCTGCGATCTTGCCGTAGTGCAGCACCATGCCGCCGACGAGCTGCACGTCGAAATGCCGCATGCGCAGCGTGCGCTTGCCGGCTTCCCGCACCACCGCGAACGCTTCCGCAAGCAGCTCATCGAGCGCTTGGCGCTCGGCCTCCGCCGCCTGCTCCGCGGCAACGCCTGCGACCTTGTCCTTGAAGCGCTGCTTCAGTTCCTGCGTCTTGGCGCGCAACTGCTCGTCGCTCAGCTTCGCGAGCGCCGGCTCGAGCGCGTTGATGCGCGCCACGGTGCGCGAATATTGCTTGAGGAGCCGCTCGTTGCGGCTGCCAAACACCCGTGTCGGAATTTTCCAGAGGGCCTGGAGCATGCTGCGAAGGAACTGGAGGGCTTTCGCGATCATGGACGCGGGAGCCCGGACCGCCGGCCCCCGTGGAAAAAGCGCAATTTTATCAGCCCACCGCGACTGCGGCGGTCACTTCGCCCGGGCGAGCGGTACCTGCGGGTTGGCGGCGAGCAGGAAGCGCGAGGGATTCTGCGCTACACCGCGGAAGCGGACTTCAAAGTGCAGGTGCGGGCCCGTTGAGCGACCGCTGTTGCCGGACTCGGCGACGGCCCGGCCGCGCTGGACGACGGCGCCCTCGCGCACCAGTAGTTTCGACAGGTGCGCGTAGCGCGTCACCAGATCGTTGCCATGATCGATGTCCACCACCTGCCCGTATTGCGGGTGAAAGCCGGCGAACTGCACCACGCCGCCGGCCGCCGCGACCACCGGCGTGCCGGGATCGGTCAGAAAATCGACTCCCTCGTGCATCGCGCGCTGCCCGGTAAACGGATCGATCCGCATGCCGAAGCCCGAGGCATTGAAGGTCGCATTCACCGGCATCATGGTGGGCAGCGCCTTCTTCTTCACCGTCTGCTCGAAGAGCTGCGCCTCCAGCACACCGAGCATGTCGGTGCGCTGTTCCATGTCGCGCGAGAGCGCCGCCAGACGGCCGTTGAACTCGGCGAGCGACAGGTCCTGCGGCGCCACCGAAGTCGCCGGCGCGCCGCCCAGGCCCGGGGTCTCGGACAAGCGAAATTCCTGCGGCCGGATGCCGGTAAGCGCCGAGAGCCGCTCGCCGAGTGCATCCAGGCGCGTGAGCTGCGCCTGCATCTCGCCCAGCTTGACCGCCATCGCATTCAGGTTCTGCTGCATGAACGCGCGCGCACTCTCGTTTTCGCCCTTTTGCGCGGCGAATGCGAGCTGCTGAATCACCGGCAGCTTCAGCTCGGCAGCAAACCGAAGGCTCACCCAGTAGAGCGCGGCAGTGAGGCCGAGCAGCAGACCCAGCGCCAGCGTCACCGATACGGCAACGTGACGCAGCGACAGCGTCAGCGTCTTGGCCTTTGCCAAGCGGTGAGAAAACAAGATAACCTGCACGCTGCCTCCCTCCTTCAGGCCCTGCTCGTGTCCCAATCACGGATCGACCGCTACCTCTCGATCGACCGCGAGCTTCAGCCGCTGGTGGCCAAAGTGCGCGAAATTCGCGCCCTTTCAGGGCATTGCAACGATTTCCTGCCGCCTGCACTGGCCCGTTCGGTGCGTGCCTCGAACCTCCGGGATGGCCGGCTGATTCTCTTGGCCGCGAATTCTGCAGCGGCGGCCAAAATCAGGCTGCTGACTCCGTCCTTGTCAAGCTTCTTGTCGCAGCAGGGGGCGAAGGTTAATTCAGTTTCCGTAAGGGTGCAACCGCGCCCGGTCAACGAATCGCGTCGTGAGACGCCTCCGCAACGGGTCCTGTCCCCGGCAAGTTTTTCTGCTCTTTCAGGGCTTTACGCACACCTCGCGGATTCGCCGGCGCGACAGGCCCTGAAAACCTTTCTCGAGCACGAAGGGCGCGGCAGGAAACGGCGCGGAGCGCCCGGGTCGCGTCTGGTGCGTGGCCCCGGAACGTCGTCCCGGACCTAGAAGGAACGCAGCACCCGCCTCAACCGAACTGGCTGACCAGGCGCGCGACCCCGCTCGGCGCCTGCTCGGCGCTGTCGAAGGTAACGATTTCCACGGCGGCCGGGTCGCTGGCAAGCGCCCGCAGCAGGCGGTTGTTGAGCGCGTGGCCCGACTTGTGCGCGCAGAACGCGGCGAGCAAAGGCTTGCCGAGCAGGTACAGGTCGCCGACGGCGTCGAGCAGCTTGTGGCGAATGAACTCGTCGGCAAAGCGCAGCCCCTCGGCATTCAGCACGCGGTATTCGTCCAGCACGACGGCATTGTCCAGGCCGCCGCCCAAGGCCAGCCCGCTCTCGCGCAGCTGCTCGACATCCTGCATGAAACCGTAGGTGCGCGCGCGCGCAACTTCCTTGAGGTAGGACGTCTCGGCAAAGTCCACGGTCAGCGCGCTGCCCGATTTTTCGATCACCGGATGATCGTAGGCAATGGAAAACGTCAGCTTGAAGCCCTCGTAAGGATCGAGACGCGCCGTCTTGTCGCCATCGCGCACCTCGATGCTGCGCAGGACGCGCAGGAAGCGCTTCGGTGCATTCTGCGGCTCGATGCCGGCCTGCTGCAGCAGGAGCGCAAACGGCGCGGCGCTGCCATCCATGATCGGGACTTCCGGGCCGTCGAGGTCGACGTAGGCGTTGTCCACCCCCAGCCCCGAAAGCGCAGACATCAGGTGTTCGACGGTGTAGACCTTGACATCGTCCTTCACCAGGCACGAGCACAGCCGCGTTTCGCCGACCAGGTGGGCGCGCGCCGGAATATCGGCGGGCACGGCCAGATCGACGCGCCGGAACACGATGCCGGTGTCGGGTTGTGCCGGGCGCAGCGTCATGGCGACCTTGCGGCCGGTATGCAGGCCGATGCCGGTCGCGCGGATCAAGGATTTGAGGCTTCGCTGCCGCAGCATGGCGCTAGTTTATCAACACGGCGCGGACCGGCCCCCGGCAAGGTGGGGCTGCCGGCCCGTGTCGTGCGGCGGTACCCGGATCAGGACATGGTCCATTGCCCGGTCAATCCGCCTGCTTCCTGAGAAAGGCGGGAATGTCGTACTTGTCGACGCCGCTATTGGCGAGTGCCTCGATCTGCGCCGCCCGGTCGCGGCGCCGGAACACCGCCGGGGTGTCGGAATTGGCGCCGGCGTCGATCGCCACGCCGGCCAGCATCACCGCCTGATTGTCGGTGCCGGTCTTCTGCGAGACCACGAGCTGCGGTTTGCCCTGGCGCCCCGCCAGCGGCCCGCCGAGCCCGGTCGCGATCACGGTGACGCGCAAGTGGTCTTCGAGCGAGTCGTCGCTCGCGCCGCCGTAGATGATCGTGGCATCGTCGGCGGCGTAGGCGCGGATCGTGTTCATCACTTCCTTGGTCTCGCGCAGTTTCAGCGAGTCGCTCGAGGCGGTGATGTTGACCAGCACGCCGCGCGCCCCGGCCAGATTGACGCCTTCCAGCAGCGGGCAGGCAATCGCCTGCTCGGCGGCAACGCGCGCGCGGTCGATGCCGCTCGCGACGGCCGATCCCATCATGGCCATGCCCTGCTCCGACATCACGGTGCGCACGTCCTGGAAATCGACGTTGACATCCCCGGGGTGGTGAATCACTTCGACAATGCCCGCCACCGCGCCGTTCAGTACGTCGTCGGCCGCGGTGAAGGCCTCCTTCTGCGTGACGTCGTCGCCCAGGACTTCCTCCAGCCTGTCGTTCAGGATCACGATCAGCGAATCGGTGTGCGGCGCCAGCGCCTCGATGCCGCACTCGGCGATCTTGAGTCGCTTCGAGCCCTCCCAGGTGAACGGCTTGGTGACCACCGCCACCGTGAGAACGCCGAGCGAGCGCGCGATTTCCGCGATCACCGGTGCGGCTCCGGTGCCGGTGCCGCCGCCCATCCCGGCAGTGATGAACACCATGTGCGCGCCGGCGATCGCCTCCTCCAGGCGTTCGCGCTCGGCAAGCGCTACCGCCTTCGCCTCTTCAGGCCGGGCACCAGCCCCCAGACCGCTGGTGCCGAGCTGGATCTGGTTGCGCGCCTGATTGCGGGCGAGCACCTGCCCGTCGGTGTTGATGGCGATGAACTCGACCTTCTCGACTCCCTTCTCGATCATGTGGTTGATGGCATTGCCGCCCGCACCGCCCACCCCGATCACCTTGATCACGGGACCCTGCGCCTGGTCATTCACGATTTCAAACATGTGCTTGGCCTCCTTGCCTGTTGAACGATGATTGCTCCGGTAAGTCAGAAATTTCTCTGGAACCACTCCCGCATCCGCGCCAGCACCGCCCGCACTGAACCATCCTGACGCGATATCCGGCCCTGCTGCACCTGCGAAACTCCTTCCAGCAGCAGGCCCACCGCGGTGGCGAAGCGCGGATTGCGCACCACGTCGGCGAGCCCACCTGCGTAGCGCGGTACGCCCATGCGCACCGGCATGTGAAAGATCTCTTCGCCCAGCTCGACCATTCCCTGCATCACGGAGGAGCCGCCGGTGAGCACGATTCCCGACGACAGCAGCTGCTCGTTGCCCGAGTCGTGCAGCACCTTCTGCACCATCTGGTAGAGCTCCTCGACGCGCGGCTCGATCACTTCGGCGAGCGTCTGGCGCGACAGCGCGCGCGGCGCGCGCTCGCCGATGCCGGGCACTTCGATCATCTCGTTGGGGTCGGCCAGCTGGCGCAGCGCCACGCCGTGCCGGAGCTTGAGCGCCTCGGCTTCCGCAGTCGGGGTGCGCAGCGCCATCGCGATGTCGCTCGTGATCTGGCTGCCGGCAATCGGGATCACGGCGGTGTGCCGGATCGCGCCATGCGTGAACACGGCCAGGTCGGTGGTGCCGCCGCCGACGTCGACCAGGCACACGCCGAGCTCGCGTTCGTCATCGGACAACACGGCGCGCGCGGACGCGAGCGGCTGCAGGATCAGGTCGTTCACCTCGAGCCCGCAGCGGCGCACGCACTTGACGATGTTCTGCGCCGCCGAAACTGCACCGGTGACGATGTGCACCTTGACCTCGAGGCGCACGCCGGACATGCCGATGGGCTCGCGCACGTCCTCCTGGCCGTCGATGATGAATTCCTGGCGCAGCACGTGCAGGATCTGCTGGTCGGTGGGGATGTTCACCGCCTTGGCGGTCTCGACGGCGCGCTCGACGTCGAGCGCGCTCACTTCGCGGTCCTTGATCGCGACCATGCCGGTCGAGTTGAAGCTGCGGATGTGGCTGCCGGCGATGCCGGCGTAGGCCGAGCTGATCTTGCAGTCGGCCATCAGCTCGGCCTCTTCCAGCGCGCGCTGAATGCCCGCCACCGTTTCCTCGATATTGACCACGACGCCCTTCTTCAGGCCCTTCGATTCATGGCTTCCCATGCCCAGCATTTCGAGCGCCCCGTCGGGCTGCAGCTCGGCGACCAGCGCGGCCACCTTGGTGGTGCCGATGTCCAGCCCGACGATGAGGTTCTTGTTCTCCTTGGCCATGTGGTGTCAGCCCTTCAGCTCGGGAACGCGCAGCGCAAATCCGTTCGGATAGCGCAGGTCGACGTATTCATGCTGCCGCGGGATGCGCGCCAGGGTGCGGGGATGGGCGGCGACGAAGCGCGCGAGGCGCTGCTCCACCCGCTCGCGCGCGGAATCGCGCCCCAGCTCGAGATTCAGCCCGCGCGCCAGACGCAGCTGCCAGGCGAAGCGCGGCGTCAGGATGACGCGCTCCGGCGCTTCGCCCAGCGGGGCGAGCAGTGCGCTGAACTGGCGGTAGCGGCGCGTCACTTCGGCTTCGGTGCCGGCCGGCCCGGCGAACATCGGCAGCGACGCCACGCTGGTAGCGGCGAATCGCTCGCCGTGCGTATTGACGAGCCCGCTCGCGCCCCAGCGTGCGAACGCCTCATGCTCTTCGAGCGTCACCTCGATGCGGTCGGGCCAGACGCGGCGCACGCTGACCCGGCGCACCCAGGGCAGCTGCTCCAGCGCGACCCGCAGCGCGGCGAGATCGGCGGCAAAGAAATTGCCTGCAACACCGCCGTACGCCACCCGCTCGATCTGCTCGCGCCCGGTCTGCTGCAAGCCGCCCAGCACCGTGATCTCGCGCACCGGAAAGAGCGTCGAGCGAAGCAGCAGCTGCAGCGCCGCAGAAAGGAGCAGCAGCACGGCCAGCGCCAGCAGCGCGCCCGCGGCCGCGTTGAGCAGGCGTGGGTTATCCCACACGATCGGCCTCCTGGCCGCCCGTGGCGGCGGACGCGAGGATGCGCAGGCACAGGTCTTCGTACGTCAGCCCCACGGCGCGCGCCGCCATCGGCACCAGCGAGTGGTCGGTCATCCCGGGCACCGTGTTGACCTCCAGCAGGTAGGGCGCGCCGTCGCCGCCGAGCATCAGGTCGACGCGCCCCCAGCCACGACACCCCAGCGCTTGAAACGCGCGCAGGCACAGCTGCTGCACCTCGCGTTCCTCGGCCTCGGGCAGGCCGCAGGGCAAGATGTATCGCGTGTCGTCGGCGACGTATTTCGCCTCGTAGTCGTAGAACTCGCGTGGCGTCTCGAGGCGAATCAGAGGCAGCGCGTCGCGCTCCAGGATGGCGCAGGTCAACTCGCGTCCCTCGATGAACTTTTCCGCGATCACGGCACGGTCATAATTGACCGCCAGCGCGAACGCTTCCTCGAGTTGCGCCGCGGCCCGCACCTTGCTCATGCCGATCGACGAACCCTCGTTGACGGGTTTGACCATCAGCGGCAGCCCGAGCCGCGCTGCGACCGCGCCGAAGTCCGCACCGGGCTGCAGCACCTCGCAGGGCGGCGTCGGCAGGCCGCTCGCCTGCCACAGGAGCTTCGCGCGCAGCTTGTCCATGGCGAGCGCGGAGGCGAGCACGCCGCTGCCGGTGTAGGGCAGGCCGAGGAATTCGAGCGCGCCCTGCACCGTCCCGTCTTCGCCGAAACGGCCATGCAGCGCGATGAAGACGCGTTCGAAACGCTCCCGCACCAGCAGCTCCAGGCCGCGCTCGGCGGGGTCGAACGGGTGCGCGTCCACGCCGCGATTCCTCAGCGCGCTGAGTACCATGGCGCCGCTTTTCAGCGACACCGCGCGCTCGGCGGACTTGCCACCGAGCAACACCGCGACCTTGCCGAACGTTGCACGCATCACGCCTCTCCCACGATGTGCACCTCGGAGACCAGTGCCACGCCGGTCTTTTCGAGAACCGTCGCCCGCACCGTTTCGATCAGCCACTCGATGTCCGAAGCGCGTGCTGCGCCTTTGGGGTTGACGATGAAATTGGCGTGCTGTTCGGAGATGCGCGCGCCACCGCGCGCGAGACCCTTCAGGCCGCAGGCCTCGATGAGGCGCGCCGCATGATCGCCGGGCGGATTGCGGAACACGCTGCCCGCATTGGGCAGCTGCAGCGGCTGGGCGGCGATGCGCCGCTTCAGGAACAGCCTGATCCGCTCGCGCGACACGCCGCCATCGCCCGGCGGCAGCCGGAACCAGGCGGCGGCGAACCACTCCTCGTCGCCGCTCGCCAGGGCGCAATGCCGATAGCCGATCCGGTAGTCCTGCGGCACACGCGTGTGCAGCGATCCGGAGCGGTCGATGGTGAGCACCTTGTCGACGATGCGCCAGGTTTCGCCGCCGTAGCACCCGGCATTCATCGCCAGCGCGCCGCCCACCGTGCCGGGAATCCCGGCCAGGAACTCGGCCCCGGCCAATCCGTGCGTCGCAGCGAAGCGTGCGACTTTCGGGCTCGCCACTGCCGCCTCGGCGTAGACGCGCCCGCCGACCAGGTCCGGATGGCTTTTGGGCGAGTGCATCAAGACGGCCGTGCCGCGGAAACCGCCGCTGCGCACCAGCAGGTTCGATCCGAGCCCCACGAACAGGAGCGCCTCGCCCCGCGGCAGCTGGCGCAGAAACGCCGCGAGATCGGCGAGGTCGGCCGGCGCGTAACTGCGATCGGCCGTCCCGCCCGCGCGCCAGGTTACGTGCCGCGCCATCGGCTCGTTCATCCTGAGCTCGCCCCGCAGCCCGATGAAATGTCCGGCCTCGCGCGCGCTCATCGCCTCAAGCATCGCGCCTCGCCAGTTCCGCCGCGACGGCGCCGATCGATCCGGCACCCATCGTCAGCACCACGTCGCCGGGACGCGCCGCGCGCAGGATCGCCGCGGCCAGCTGGCCAAGCTCCTCGACGAACAGCGGCTCCACCTTGCCGGCGACGCGCACGGCGCGCGCCAGCGCCCGGCCGTCGGCGGCGACGATCGGCGCCTCGCCCGCCGCATAGACCTCGGCGAGCACCACCGCGTCGGCCGTCGAAAGTACCTGCACGAAGTCCTCGAACAGGTCGCGCGTGCGCGTGAAACGATGCGGCTGGAAGGCCAGCAGCACGCGCCGGCCGGGAAACGCGCCGCGCGCCGCGGCGAGCGTCGCCGCCATTTCCGCCGGATGATGGCCGTAGTCGTCGATCAGCGTGAAATGACCGCCTTCGCAGGCGACCTCGCCCCAGCGCTGGAAGCGCCGGCCGACGCCGTGGAATTCGGCCAACGCCTTCTGGATCGCGCCATCGGCAACACCGATCTCGGTGGCCACCGCGATCGCCGCCAGCGCGTTCTGCACGTTGTGCAGCCCGGGCAGGTTGAGCGTCACCGCGAGCGGCGGCCTGCCGTCGCGCAGCGCCGCAAAGCGCATCGCGCCGCCGCAGTGCTCGATGCCTTCGGCGCGCACCGTGGCATCGGCCGCGAAGCCATAGGTCGTGACGGGCTTGGAGACGAACGGCAGGATCTCGCGCACGTGCGCGTCGTCGAGACACAGAACCGCGCTGCCGTAGAAAGGCAGGTTCTGCAGAAACGCCACGAAGGCCTGCTTGAGCCGCGCGAAGTCGTGCTGATAGGTGTCCATGTGATCGGCATCGATATTGGTCACCACCGCGATCACCGGCTGCAGGTGCAGGAAGCTCGCGTCCGATTCGTCCGCCTCGACGACGATGAACTCGCCGGCACCGAGGCGCGCATGCGATCCGGCGGCGTTCAGGCGCCCGCCGATCACGAAGGTCGGATCGAGGCCGCCCTCGGCGAGCACGCTCGCCACGAGGCTGGTGGTCGTGGTCTTGCCATGCGTGCCCGCGATCGCCACGCCCTGCCGCAGGCGCATCAGCTCGGCCAGCATCAAGGCGCGAGGCACCACGGGGATGCGCCGCATGCGCGCTGCAGTCACCTCCGGGTTGTCCGCGCTTACGGCAGTCGAGATCACAACGGCGTCGGCGCCGGCGACCTGCTCCGCGTTGTGCTGCAGCGCGATCGTGGCGCCGAGTTGCCGCAGGCGGCGGGTGGCGGCGTTGTCGGCAAGGTCGGACCCGCTCACCGCGTAACCGAGATTGATCAGCACCTCGGCGATACCGCTCATGCCGGAGCCGCCGATGCCGACGAAATGGATCTTGTGTACCTTGTGCTTCACGCCGCCTTCCTCCCGGCGTCGCCGCCCGCCAGCTGCATGCAATGCTCGGCCACGATGCGCGTCGCCTCGGGCTTGCCGAGCGCGCGTGCCTTCTGCGCCAGCTCCAGCAGCCGCGCACGGTCCAGCGAGCCGATGAGCGCTGCCAGCTTCGCCGGCGTCATTGCGGACTGCGGCAGCACGATGGCGGCACCGCGGTCTGCGAGAAACGCCGCATTCGCGCTCTGATGGTCATCCACAGCGTGCGGCAACGGCACCAGCACGGCCGGCACGCCGCCGGCGGCAAGTTCCGCCACCGTGATCGCGCCGGCGCGGCAGATCACCAGGTCCGCGGCCGCATAGCGCGCGGCCATGTCGTCGATGAATCCGACCAGTTCGCCATCGACGCCGGCGGCGCGGTAGCGGCTCCGCAGCCCTTCGAGATGCTTGTCGCCCGCCTGGTGCACCACGCTCGGCCGCGCGGCCGCCGCAATCGCGGCGAGCGCCGCCGGGACGCATTCGTTCAGGGCTTGTGCCCCGAGACTGCCGCCGATGACGAGCAGCCGCAGCGGGCCGCTGCGTCCCGCAAAACGCTCCGCCGGCGGCGCCAGGCGCGCGATGTCCGCACGCACCGGGTTGCCGGTCCACACCGCGTTGCGCAGCGCGCCGGGAAATGCGACCAGCACGCGGTCGGCGACCGCGGCCAGGATCCGGTTGGTGAGACCGGCAATCGCGTTCTGCTCGTGCACCGCGAGCGGCCGCGCCAGCAACGAGGCCATCATGCCTCCCGGAAAGGCGACGTAGCCGCCCAGGCCGAGCACCACGTCCGGCCGGTGGCGCAGGATGGCGCGCGCACTCTGCCAGAAGCCGACCAGCAGATTCAGCGGCAGCAGCAGCCAGGCGAGCGCCGCCTTGCCGCGCAGCGCGCCCGATCGCACCCAGGCCATCTCGTAGCCATGCGCCGGAACGAGGCGGGCCTCCATGCCGTTCCTGGCGCCAAGCCACACCACGCGCCAGCCCGCGTCGCGCATCGCATCGGCCACCGCCAATCCCGGAAAGACGTGGCCGCCGGTGCCGCCTGCGGTGATCAGGATGGTGCGGCTCATGCGGGCAATCCTCGCGCGAGCTGGCGGTTTTCCCAGTCGATGCGAATCAGGATTGCGATCGCGACGCAGTTCACGACCAGGCCGGAGCCGCCGAAGCTCATCAGCGGCAGCGTCAGGCCCTTGGTCGGCAGGAGCCCCATGTTGACGCCCATGTTGATGAACGCCTGGAAGCCCAGCCAGATGGCGATTCCCTGCGCGGCGAGCGCGGGAAAGTGGCGCTCGCGCAGCGCCGCCTGGCGGCCGATGGCAAACGCGCGCAGCACGATCCACGCGAACAGCGCGATCACCACCGCGATGCCCGCGAAACCGAGCTCTTCGGCGATCACGGCGAGCAGGAAATCCGTATGCGCCTCGGGCAGATAGCTGAGTTTTTCGACGCTCGCCCCCAGGCCGACGCCGAGCCATTCACCGCGTCCGAAGGCGATCAGGGCATGCGACAGCTGGTAGCCCTTGCCGTAGGGATCCGACCACGGATCCATGAAGCCGAAGATGCGTTGCAGCCGGTAAGGCGAGGACAGCACCAGGCCCGCGAACCCCACCGCCAGCATCGACACCAGCGCCACGAAGTGCCGCCCGTTCATGCCGCCGAGAAACAGGACGCCGAATGCGGTCACCGCGATCACCACCAGCGCGCCGAAGTCCGGTTCGCGCAACAGCAGCCACGACACCACCAGCATGACGCCGAGCATCGGCAGCAGGCCCTTCCTGAAGCGCTTCATCACGGCGTGCTTGCGCACCGTATAGTCGGCGGCGTACAGCACCGCGGCGAGCTTCATCGCTTCGGAAGGCTGGAAGCTGATGACCAGCAGGCTGATCCAGCGCCGCGCGCCGTTGACCTCGCGTCCGACGCCCGGCACCAGCACCAGCGCGAGCAGCGCGATGCAGCCGAGAAACAGCCAGGGGGCCGCGTGCTGCCACACCCTGACGGGCACCAGGAAGACGCCGATCGCCGCGCCGAGCGCGAGACCGAGAAACAGGCCGTGCCGCGCCAGGTAATAGGCCGGGTTGTTGCCGCTGAAGCGGCTCGCCTCGGCAGTACTGATCGACGCCGAGTACACCATCACGGCGCCCAGCGCGGCGAGCGCCAGCGCCGCCCAGGCGAGCGAGCGGTCGTATTCCGCGGCCGGCACATTCTGCGCGAATACGTAGCTCGCCATCGCCTAGGCTCCGAGCGCACGCACTGCCGCCGCGAAGACCTCGCCGCGGTGGCGGTAGTCGCGGAACATGTCGAAGCTCGCGCACGCGGGCGAAAGCAGCACCGCGTCGCCGCTCACGGCGAGCGCCGCAGCGCGCGCGACCGCCTGCTCGAGCGATTCGCAGCGCTCCAGCGGCACGCCGCTCGGGCGCAGCGCGCGCTCGATGAGCGGCGCATCCCGACCGATGAGCAATGCGCGCCGCGCGTGTTGCGCGACCACCGGGGCGAGCGGCGCGAAGTCCTGGCCCTTGCCTTCGCCGCCGGCGATCAAGAGCGATTTCCCAGGAAGCCCGGCGAGCGCTGCGATGGTGGCGCCGACGTTGGTGCCCTTGGAATCGTCGTACCACGCCACACCGCGGCGCAGCGCCACGCGTTCCAGACGGTGCGGCAGGCCGCGAAAACTGCGCAATCCCGCGGCGAGCGCCTGCAACGGCACTCCGGCGGCCTGCGCCAGCGCGCACGCGGCGAGCGCGTTGGCCGCATTGTGCAGTCCGCACAGCGGCAATTCGTGCAGCGCGAGGAGGCGTTCCTCGCCGCGCTGCAGCCAGCGTTGCGCGGCGGAGGAACCGATGCCGTAATCGTCGGCGTGCGGCGGCGCACTGCAGCCGAAGGTCACGATCCTGCGTCCGGGCAGCGCGCAAGCCATCGAGCGCGCATCGTCGCGATTGAGGATCTGCACGCCGCTGCCCAGAAAGATGCGCGCCTTGGCGGCGGCGTACTGCTCGAGGTCGCGGTAGCGGTCGAGGTGATCTTCGCTCAGATTGAGCAGCGCCGCCGCCTGCGGCTCGAGCGTCCAGGTGGTCTCGAGCTGGTAGCTGGACAGTTCCAGCACCCACACGGCGGGCGCCGCGGCGCGCGGCTTCATGAGCGCGTCGAGCGCCGCCGGCCCGATGTTGCCGGCCACTTCGCAATCGACGCCGGCACTGCGCAGCAGATGCCCGGTGAGGGCGGCGACGGTCGTCTTGCCGTTGGTCCCGGTGACCGCGACCACAGCCGCGTCCGGACCAGCGCGCAGCGCCCAGGCGAACAGTTCGACGTCGCCGACCACCGGCACCCGGCGGGCGACCGCTTCGCGCAGCAAGGGCTCGCCCAGCGACAGGCCGGGACTGACGCAGACCAGTTCGGTTCCCTCGAGCAGCGACAGCTCGAGCGCGCCGCAGTGCATCTCCGCGCCCGGCAGCGCGGTACGAAATTCCGCCCCGCGTGGCGGCGCGGCACGCGTGTCGGCGGCCCGCACCGTGCCGCCTTGCCGCGCGATCCATTTCGCCGCGGACAAGCCGGTGTCGCCAAGTCCGAGCACCAGTACGTGGCGGCCGGCGAGCGGTCCCGCCACCGGCGGGGGCAGGCTGCTGAACGGGGCTGCGCCGAACACCCGTCTCACCTCAGCTTGAGCGTCGAGAGCCCGAACAGCACGAGCATCATGGTGATGATCCAGAAACGCACCACCACCTGCGACTCCTTCCAGCCTTCGAGCTCGTAGTGGTGATGCAGCGGTGCCATGCGGAAGATGCGCTTGCCGCCGGACCACTTGAAGTACAGCACCTGCAGCATCACCGAAAGGGTCTCGGCGACGAACACGCCGCCCATGATGAACAGCACGATTTCCTGGCGCACGATCACCGCGATCGTGCCGAGCGCCGCGCCGAGAGCGAGCGCGCCGACGTCGCCCATGAACACTTCGGCGGGGTAGGCGTTGAACCAGAGGAAACCGAGTCCGGCGCCGATGAGCGCGCCGCAGAACACCGCCAGCTCGCCCGCGCCGGCGATGTACGGCAGCCCGAGGTATTTCGAGAACACCGAGTTGCCCGCGACGTAGGCGAAGATGCCGAGCGCGCTGCCGATCATCACCGTCGGCATGATGGCGAGGCCGTCGAGGCCGTCGGTGAGGTTGACCGCGTTCGAGGTGCCGACGATGACGAAATAGCTGAGCACGATGAAGCCCACGGCACCGAGCGGATAGGCCATGAACTTGAAAAACGGCACGATCAGCTCGTTCAGCGCCGGCACGCCCTGGCCGATCCAGGCGAGATAGCCCGCCGCCGCCAGTCCGACCACCGATTGCCAGAGGAACTTGACGCGCGCCGGGAGCCCTTTCGGATCGTGGTGCACCACCTTGCGGTAGTCGTCGATCCAGCCGATGGCGCCGAAAGCGAGCGTCACCAGCAGCACCACCCAGAGGTAACGGTTTTCGAGGTCGCCCCACAGCAGCGTCGTAATGCCGATCGCGAGCAGGATCAGGGCGCCGCCCATGGTCGGCGTGCCGGCCTTGGTGAGGTGCGACTTGGGCCCGTCGCTGCGCACGGCCTGGCCGATCTTGTACGCCGTGAGCTTGCGGATCACGTAGGGCCCGAGAATCAGCGAGATCGCGAGCGCCGTCATGCACGCGAGCACCGCGCGCAGCGTGATGTAGTTGAAGACGTTGAACAGGCGCACGTCCCTGGCCAGCCATTGGGCAAGCTCGAGCAGCATCAGTGCGCCTCCGCGGCGCAGTCCCCGGCCAGCGCCGCGACCACGCGCTCCATGCGCATGAAGCGCGAACCCTTGACCAGCACGGTGGTGCCGGCAACGGCCTGCGCGCGCACGGCGCTGATCAGGTCCTCGAGCGAGGCGAAATGCCGCGCGCCGGTGCCGAAGCCGGCGACCGCGTGCGCGGTAAGCTCGCCCAGTGCAGCGAGCGCGCCGACGCCGCGCTCGGCGGCGTAGCGCCCGACCTCGAGATGAAAGTCCGCGCCCTGCTCGCCCACTTCGCCCATGTCGCCCAGGACGAGCACGGTCTGGCCGCCGCCTGCCGCGAGCACGTCGATCGCGGCGCGCACCGAATCCGGGTTGGCGTTGTAGGAATCGTCGATCACGACGGCGCCGCCGGGCGCTTGCCGCACTTGCAAGCGGCCGGCGTAAGGCCGGAAGGCGCCGAGTCCCTGGCCGATCGCCGCGGGGGGGACGCCGGCGGCATGGGCACACGCCGCGGCCGCGAGCGCGTTGCGCACGTTGTGCAGCCCCGGTATCGCCAGCGTCGCGCTCGCCTCGCCCGCCGGCGTGCGCAGGCTGATCTCGCTCGAGAACGGCTTGAGCACGCACGCGCCGCCCACGTCGGCGCGCGCTTCGAGGCCGAACGACACCGTGCGCCGGCCGCCGGCCGCGCCACGGAAAAATGCGGCCTGCGGATCGTCGGCGTTCACCACCGCGACTCCGCCCGCCGGCAGCGCGTCGAACACGGCGGCATTTTCCGCGGCGACCGCTTCGAGCGTGCGCATGAATTCGAGATGCTCGCGCTGCGCGTTGTTGACCAGTGCCATGCCCGGCTGCACGAGACCGGCCAGCGCGGCGATTTCGCCGGGGTGGTTCATGCCGAGTTCGATCACGCACCAGCGATGCGCTCCCGTCATGCCGAGCAGAGTCATCGGCACCCCGATGTCGGTGTTCAGATTGCCGCGCGTGGCGAGCACTGCGTCGGCGCCCGCGTGCGCGCGCAGGATCGAGGCGAGCATTTCCCTGGTGGTGGTCTTGCCGTTCGAGCCGGTGATGGCGATCAGCAGCGGCGCAAAGCGCTCGCGCCAGTGCTTGCCGAGCCGGCCAAGCGCGCGCCGCGTGTCGTCGGCAACGATCACCGGCAGCGCCGGCGCGGCCGGTTCGTCGGCGTCCACCACCGCCGCGGCGGCGCCGCGTTCGGCGGCGCTTTGAACGAAGCGGTGGCCGTCGAAGCGCTCGCCGCGGATGGCGAAGAACAGTTCGCCGCGCGCGATCGTGCGGCTGTCGGTGGAGACGCCCGAAAAACGCGCATCGGCCCCGTGCAGGCGCGCGTGCATGGCGGCAGCCGCCTCGGCCAGGCTCATCATGGCGCCGCCGCCCGCTGCGCCAGGGCGGCACGGGCGCAGACCGAGTCCGAAAACGGCCGCCGTTCGCCGGCAATTTCCTGATCGGTTTCATGCCCCTTGCCCGCCAGCAGCACGACATCGGCGCAGGCCGCCTCGCGCACCGCCTGCCCGATCGCGTGCCCGCGATCGGGTTCGACCACGCAGGGGACCGTGACGCCGGCGCGGATCGCCTCGATGATCGCCAGCGGGTCCTCGCTGCGGGGGTTGTCGCAGGTCAGCACGACCCGATCGGCGTGGCGCGAGGCTGCGGCGCCCATCAGCGGGCGCTTCGACGGGTCGCGGTCGCCACCGGCGCCGAAAACGGCCACCAGCCGGCCGCCGCGCGCTGCCGCGACCGGCCTCAGCGCCTGCAGCACTTTCTCGATTGCGTCCGGGGTATGCGCGTAATCCACGACCAGCAGCGGCTCGCCTTCGCCGCCGATACGCTGCATGCGGCCCGGCACGTCCGGCAAATGCTCGAGCCGGGCCGCTGCCTCGGCAAAAGGCACGCCGTAGGCGAGCAGGCATCCCAGCACGCCGAGCGCATTCGCGACGCTGAAGCGGCCGGGCGGGCGCAGCGCGATTTCGGCGTCGCCCCAGCTCGACGCGAGCGCGACGTGCGTGAGCTGCGGCGTGAAGCGGATTTCGCGCGCCACCAGTTGCTGGGTCACGCTGCCCGGCGCGACGGCCGCGGGCGTCAGGGCGTAACCGATGGTGCGCAGGCCGCGCGCGGCGAGTTGTTGCGCGAGTCGCACCCCCAGCACGTCGTCGAGATTGAGTACTGCGGTGTCGAGCGTCGGCACGGCGAAAAGGCGCGCTTTCGCCTCGGCATAGCGTTCCATCGAGCCGTGATAGTCGAGGTGATCGTGCGTCAGGTTGGTAAAGAGGGCGCAGCGGAACGCAACGCCGTTGACGCGACCCTGCACCAGGCCGTGCGACGACACTTCCATCGCGACGGCGCGCGCGCCGTCGCGCTTGAAGCCTGCGAGCAGCCGGTGCAGCTCCAGCGCGTCGGGCGTCGTGTTCCCGGTGTCGGCAAGCGCCCCGGGAAAACCGCTGCCCAGGGTGCCGATCACGCCGGCGCGCGACCCTGCGCGTGCGAGCAGCGCCGCGAGCCACTGCGAGCACGAGGTCTTGCCGTTGGTGCCGGTGATTCCGCACATCCAGAGCGCCTCGGAGGGCCGTCCGTAGAACGCGTGTGCCAGATGACCCGCCTCGGCCTTCAGTCCCCGTACGCCGGCGTTCGGCACGCGCCATTCGTCGCGCCACTCGAAACCCTCGCGTTCCCACACCACCGCGGCGGCTCCACCCGCGATCGCCTGGGCGATATGGCGACGGCCATCGGCACGCTCGCCGGGCCAGGCGAAAAAACAGCTGCCCGGCGCCGAGCGACGGCTGTCCGATGTCAGGCGATCGATCATCGCCCCCTGGCGCGCGAGGTTTGCGAACAGGTCCACCACGGATCCCGCATCAGGTGCTCTCCCTCGCCTCTTCGCCCTCGCCGGGGAGTTCGATCGGCGTGAGCGGCGCGTCATGCGGCACGTTCATCAGGCGCAGCGCGCCCTGCATGACCTGCGCGAACACCGGCGCCGCGACCGCGCCGCCGTAGTACTGGCCGGCCGAGGGCTCATCGATCATCACGGCGATCACCAGCCGCGGATCGCTTGCGGGCGCGAAGCCGACGAACGAGGCGATGTACTTGTGGCTCGCGTAGCCGCCGTTCTCGAGC
This sequence comes from Betaproteobacteria bacterium RIFCSPLOWO2_02_FULL_68_150, assembly GCA_001771975.1. Classification (GTDB taxonomy): domain Bacteria; phylum Pseudomonadota; class Gammaproteobacteria; order Burkholderiales; family SG8-39; genus 2-02-FULL-66-14. Next base: position 19,675 of record MERE01000041.1, read on the forward strand.
TTGTGCGCTGTGCCGGTCTTGCCCGCTACGCGCCAGCCCATGACGCGCGCGCGTGGCGCGGTGCCGCCAGGCTGGGTCGCGGCCTCCAGCATGGCGCGCATGGCGCGCGCGGTCTCGGCACTCAGCACCTGGCGGCCCGCCACCGGCATGTCGGTCCTCACCAGGCTGAGCGGGAGCAGCTCGCCATCGCGTGCAAACGCCGTGTAGGCCCGCGCGAGCTGGATCAGGCTCACCGATATGCCGTGGCCGTAGGCCATGGTCGCCTGCTCGATCGGACGCCAGGTCCTCGCCTCGCGCACTTTGCCCGCCGCTTCGCCCGGGAAGCCGAGCTGTGGCGGCGCGCCGAAACCGACGCGGCGGAAGTTCTCGCGCATCTCCTCGCGCGGCAGCGAGAGCGCGATCTTGGCGGCGCCGACGTTGGACGATTTCTGGATCACCTGCGCCACGCTCATCGCGCCGCCCGCATGCGCGTCGTGAATCGTGTGCCTGGCGATCGTGAGCCGGCCAGGTGCGGTCTGAATCACGGTCTCCGGCGTCACCTGGCCGAGATCGAGCGCGAGCGCCACCGTAAACGGCTTCAGCGTCGAACCGGGCTCGAACAAGTCGGTGATGACCCGGTTCCTGAGCTGCGCGCCCGTAAGGCGGGCGCGGTTGTTCGGGTTGTAGCTCGGCACGTTGGCGAGCGCCAGCACTTCGCCGGTGCGCGTGTCGAGCGCGACCAGGGCGCCGCCCTTGGCCTTGTGCGTCTCGACGGCGTGCTTGAGCGCGGTGAAGGCGAGGCTCTGGAGCTTGCTGTCGAGCGCGAGGCGCAGGTCCTTGCCGTCCTGCGCGGCGCGGATCGCCTCGATGTCCTCGACCACGTGGCCGAGCCGGTCCTTGATGACGCGCCGGCTGCCCGATGCGCCAGCGAGGCTCGCCTGGAAGGCGAGCTCGATGCCCTCCTGGCCGATGTCATCCACGCCCGTGAAACCGACCACGTGCGCCATGGTCTCGCCGCCCGGATAGTAGCGGCGGAACTCCCGCTGCTGGTACAGGCCGGGGATGCCGAGCTCGGCGACCCGGGCCGCGGTCTCGGGCGGAATCTGGCGCTTGAGATAGACGAAATCGCGCGAGGTGCCGGTGAGCCTGCGCTCGAGCTCGCGCGGCTCGACGCCGAGCAGCTGGCCGAGCTGCCTGAGTTGCGCGGCAGTGGCCTTGAGATCCTCCGGGATCGCCCAGATCGACTTCACCGGCGTCGAGATCGCGAGTGCGTCGCCGCGCCGGTCGAGAATGCGACCGCGCGTCGCCGGGACTTCGAGCACGCGCGAATAGCGCGCCTCGCCGCGTTCCTGCAGGAATCCGGTCTGCACCGCCTGCAGCCAGAGCGAACGCCCGAGCAGCACCGCAAACGCGCTGACGAAAGCAAACAGCACGAAGCGCGCGCGCCAGATCGGCAGGCGCACCGGCACGGGCGCGGCGGCGTAGCTCACGGCCGGGACTGCGCCGGGGCGAGCTCGATCACGCGCACGCGCCGCGGATCGGGCGCGCGCAGGCCGAGCGTGTCGGCTGCGACCTTCGCCACGCGCGCGTGCAGGCCCCAGGTGCTCGCCTCGAGCTGCAGCTGCCCGTATTCGACGTCGAGTTCGCGCGCGCGTGCGAGCTCGCTCTCGAGCGCGGCAAACGCCTTGCGGCCCTGGTGCTGCGAGGTCACGAGCCCGAACGCGCAGGCGAGCAGAACGAGGAGGAGGAGAAGGTTCAGCTTCGCCACGCGTCGGGCTCGATCCGGGCAAACGATGCAGGGTCAAAGGGTGCTTCGGTGCGTTCGGCAACGCGCAGCACGGCGCTGCGCGCGCGCGGGTTGGCGGCCAGTTCGGCCTCGCCGGGGCGCACCGGCCGGCCAACGATTCTGAGCGCCGCGGGTGGCATTTCGCTGGCGCGAATCGGCAAATCCCGTGGCAGCGCCGGCTGCGCCAGCGCGCGCATGAAACGCTTGACGATGCGGTCCTCGAGCGAGTGAAAGCTCACCACCGCGAGCCGCCCGCCGGCTGCGAGCCGCACCACCGCCTGCGGCAGCATCAGCGACACTTCCTCAAGCTCCCGATTGACGAGAATCCGTAGAGCTTGAAAGGTGCGCGTCGCCGGATCCTGGCCAGCCTCGCGTGTGCGGACCGCTGCTGCCACGAGATCGGCCAGCTGCTGGGTGCGGACGATGGGTTCGCGTGCGCGAGCAGCAACAAGCGCCGCTGCAATCTGTTTAGCAAACCGTTCTTCGCCATGGTTTTCGATTGCCTCCCGGATTTCGGTTTGTGTCGCGCTCGCGAGCCACTGCGCCGCGGATTCGCCGCGCGTCGGATCCATGCGCATGTCGAGCGGCCCGTCGCGGCGAAAGGAGAACCCGCGCGCCGGGGTATCCAGTTGCGGCGAAGACATGCCGAGGTCGGCCAGCACGCCGTGCACCAGGGGCACGCGCGCCGAGTCGAGCACGCGCCCCAGCTCCGAGAACGGCGCATGCACGATGGAGAAACGCGCATCGGCGAGGGTTTGCGCCGCGGCGACCGCCTCCGGGTCGCGGTCCAGCGCAAGCAACCGTCCGGCGGGACCGAGAGCGGCGAGGATCGCCCGGCTGTGCCCGCCGCGACCGAAGGTGAGGTCCACGTAGGTGCCATCGGCGCGCAATGCGAGCGCCGCGATCGACTCCGCGGCGAGCACTGCACGATGACCGGGGGCGTGGCCGCTCATCGCCGGCACCCTCCGTCACAGCGAAAAGTCCTCCATCCCCGGCGGCGGCGCGCTGCCCCCCGCCAGGGCGCCGGAGAGCTTCGCGCTCCACACCCCGGAGTCCCACAGTTCGAAGTAGCGGCCCTGCCCGACCATCATTACTTCGCGTTCGAGTTTGGCGTGCATGCGCAGGGCGGCAGAAACCAGAATGCGGCCGGAGCCGTCCGGCCGGACATGCTCTTCGAAGCCGAGCAGCAGGCGCTTCCACCAGCTCGCCTGGACGTGAAAACTGGGGAAGGTTTCGATCCTGGCGCGCACCGCCTCCCATTCGGTCTCGGAATACACGAGGGCGCAGCCGTCGGGGTGCGCGGTGAGGACGAGCGGCTTACGCGACGCAACCAGCGTTTCGCGATGGCGCGTCGGGATGGCGAGCCGGCCTTTGGCGTCGAGCGTGATGACGGCCGCCCCATGGAATGACTCGCCCATCCCCTCGTTCCCTCCGCCTGGTTCTTTTTCCGGGTCCGCTCCCGGATTAGCCACTTTTTTCTACCTTTTGCCACTTTATGCGAAAAGAAGAGGCAGGGTCAAGCAAATCTGGGCTGTTTTCTCAAGTCCCACAAGGACTTAGCTAGCGATCTTTGACGAAAGTCGCAGTTATAAAAATTGATATGAATTAATGAGTTGCAAAATACTATGGAAGTTACGTCTGAAGAAAACACCGAGGCTGGCTGTTGCTAGTTGGCACTGACTTTCCAGGCCCGGTGAGGCAACGAAAATCAGCGTGCTAGAGTCCCGCGCCGATGCTCGGTCCGCTGGAAGTCATCCGCGCCTACCCACCGCATGGCGCGACGTTGCACGGCCTGCTCGCGAGCCGCGCCGCAACCGATCCGGCGCGCCCGTTCCTGTTGTTCGAGCATGAGGCGATCTCGTACGCACAGTTCTCGGAGCGCGTCCTATCGACCGCGCGCGGACTCGCGGCAAGCGGCATCGCGCCGGGCGATCGGGTCGGCGTCATGGCGACGAACAGCGCGCGTTACGTGGTGCTGTTTTTCGCCCTTGCGCGCCTCGGTGCGGTGATGGTGCCGGTCAATCCGGAGTTCGGCGTTCGAGAAGCGGGCTACATCCTGCAGCACTCCGGCGTGCGTGCGCTGGCGACGATCGCATCGGCCCTGGGCGTGGCGCGCGAGGCGACGCGGCCGATCGTGCCTGCGCCATGGATCTTTCTGCTCGAGGAAGATCTCGATGAGATCGCGCGCCAGCGCGGCGTGCTGCCGCCCGCGCCGCCCGCCGAGGCCACCTGTCTCGTTCTCTACACCTCGGGCACGACCGGTTTCCCGAAGGGCGTGATGCACCGCCAACGCAGCTTCGTCCTGGCCGGCGAAGGCTTCGTCGCGCGCGTGTGGCTGCAACCGGAGGACCGGCTGCTGTGCATCCTGCCGCTGTTTCACATCAATGCGTTGTTCTATTCGCTCGCCGGCGCGCTCGCCGCGGGCGCGAGCCTCACGCTGGCGCCGAAATTTTCCGCAGCGGCGTTCTGGTCGAGCGCTGCCGAGAGCGGCGCGACGCAGGTGAACATCATCGCCGCGATCGGCAACATCCTCGCGCGCCGGCCGAGGAGCGAGTTCGATCCGCGCCACCGGCTGCGCGTGGTGTACGGCGCGCCGATCTCGCCCGAACTGGAGCGCGTGTTGCGCGAGGAGTTCCATGTGCCGGTCGTGATCGAGGGCTACGGGATGACCGAGATCCCCGGCGCGGCGAACAACCCTTTCGACGGCGAGAGGCGCGCCAACAGCATGGGCAAGGCGGCGCTGCATCCGGACCCGGCAGTGAAGTTCGCCGAGCTGCGCATCGTGGACGACGAGGGACGCGATGTGCCCGATGGGGCGCTCGGCGAGATCTGGGTGAAGACGCCGATCCTGATGCAGGGCTACTACCGCGATCCCGGGCAGACCGCGGCCTCGATCGCCGACGGCTGGTTCAAGACGGGGGACCTCGCGCGGCGCGACGCCGACGGGTATTACTACTTCATCGCGCGCAAGAACGACATCATCCGCCGCCGCGGCGAGAACATCTCGGGTGCGGAAATCGACCGCATCGTCGGCGACCATCCGGCGGTGCTGCTGTGCGCGGCGATTGCGGTGCCTGCCGAGCTGGGCGAGGACGAGATTCTGGTCGCGGTCGTGAAAAAACCGGAGACGGAGGTGTCGGCGCAGGAAATCGCCGCCTGGTGCCGCGAGCGGCTCGCGGCGATCAAGGTGCCGCGCTATGTGGCGTTCGCAGATTCGCTCCCGGTGACGGCGACGCAGCGGGTGCAGAAGTTTCAGCTGCGGGGCGACGCGTCATTGCGCGCGCGGGCGATCGATCTTGGTCCCTAGGACGGTGTCGATGCGCCGCTGGATGCGGGTCGCGGCCTCCCGATCTCCTGCGTCCTGCGCACGTTTCGCCTGCACGCCCAACCACGCCAGCAGCGGTCGGCGCCAGCCCTGTCCCGAAGCGGTATCAACTGCCGCGCCGATCGCGGCGGGCGCGATCTTTCCGGACTTGAACTGCACGCCGGCGCCAACGAGGCGCGAAAGCGGATCCTCCGTCGCTGCGCGATCGGCGCGCCCGGCGAGATATTCCGCGTAGCCGAGTTCCTCCGCACCTGCATCCGCGCGCAAGCGCTCGAACCCGGGACACTCGTCGAACTCGAGGCTCGCCGCGCGAGTAGCGCAGCGCACGAGTTCCGCCCGCGCCAGCAAATCGCCCCGTCCGGTGCGCGCGATTTCCGCTCTGGCGCGCGCGAACTCCTGTTCCGCGAGCCGCGTGTCACCGACCAGGTAATGATGCTCGAACGCGGCGAGCGCCGCCCGCGCGTTGAGCTGCCAGTCGGGCGGCGGCGCCGACGCACAGCCGCCGAGGAACCATGCGGCAAGGCAAGACCTGACCCCGATCCATCTCATGGCAAGCGGATCTCGGTCTTGCGCTCGAACGGCCACTTGCGGTTGATTTCGTCGATCAGGCCGGAGACCTTGCGCAGGCTCGCTTCGACCTCGGCGCGCAGCGCGGCGAGATCGGTGGTCGCCGACTTCACGCTGCCGCTCGCAGCCTGCGCGTCGGCGAGGATCGCATCGACCTTCTTCAGGCTTTCGCGCACGTCGCCGAGAATCGTGTTCGCCTGCGCCGCCGCGCGCTGCGTCTCGTCCATCACGCCGCCCTGGCCGAAGACGCGCTGGTCGGTCTTTGCCACCACCGCGTCGAGCCTTGCCGAGACGCCGCCCAGCGACGCCAGCAGCGCGTTGGCGCGGTCGATCGAGGCGATGACTTTCTTCACGTTGTCCTCGCTGCCGAGGATGCCGCCGAGCACGCCGTGCTTGCCCGCCATGCGTTCGGTGAGAAGGCGCAGGTTGGCGAGGTTCGCCTGCACGCCGCCGCCGGGGCTGGTGAGCTGCTCGATGTTCTCGAGGATCGTCTTCAGCGTCGCCACCATGCGAGGGATCTCTTCGCTGGCGTCGCCGCGCAGCACCTGGCGCACGGCAGCGTCCTCGAGCGGCGGGTCCTGCAGGTTGCCGCTGTGGGCGCGGATCCTGGCGCCGCCGACCAGGCCGCGCTCGAGCGTGAAGATGCTCGACGCGCGCAGCCACTTCGCGTCCGCCTTCGGCACTTCGATTTCGATGCGCGCCTTGCCATCGTCGGCGAGCGCGATGCGCCGGACCGTTCCGATCGCGAACCCGGAAAAGCTGAGGTCCATGCCGACGCTCACGCCTTCGGCGTTCTCGGCGATGAGCGTCAGACGCTGCGTGGCCTCGAACAGGCCGCGCGCGTACAGCACGTAGGCGACGAACACGACCGCCACTGCGATGGTGAATGCGAGCAGCATCCCGACCTTGAATCCGAGATCCCGGGGAATGGGCGTGACGCCCGGCTCGCGCTCGGCCATCAGAAATACCTCGCCGCCAATGATACGACCTCGATCAGGCCGAGCACGAAGAACAGGCGCACCATCCCGCCGAGCACCGCCACCGGTGCCGATTTCACCTTGGAGGTCGCTTCCAGCCCGGCGGCGATCGGCACCACGGCCACCGCGGCACCGAACAGCATGCACTTGAGCGTGAAACCGAGCATCGTCGGGATGCCGAACACCTTGCCGACGACGCGCGTGAACTCGCCGAATCCCCAGGGCGAAAGGCCATAGGTCACGAGGTAGGCGCTCACGATCGCGAGCGCGCCCGCGAGCACGGTGAGCGCCACCACCGACAACGCCGCGGCCGCAACGCGCGGCACGAACTCGAGCGCGAGCGGATCGTCGCCCGCGCGCTCGAGCGCCTCGAGCTCGCCCGAGATGTGCATCAGCGCCACCTCGGTGGCGATCGCCGCGCCCGAGCGCAACGCCACGAACAGCGCCGTGAGCAGCGGGATCAGCTCGAGCACCACGCCGCGCAGCACCAGGTCGAGCGCGTAATCGGCGATGCCGTACTCCCGCGACACCGACACGATGACGCGGATCAGGGTGAACTCGACCAGCGCCGCGAACAGCAGGAACAGCGGCAGGATCTGCCACGCCGTGAAATAGATCTGCTTGAGCGTGACCGCGCGCGTCGCCGGGGTGTAGCTGGCGCGTGAGGCGGCAGCGGCGAGCGCGTAGCCGGCAAAATGCAGCACACGCCCCCAGCTGTTGATCCAGCCAAGCAAGGCGCCGCCGCGGTTCATGGCCCGGCGGCGAGCCGCTCGATCACGTCGTCCCCGACCTTGAGCTTGGCGCCCGCGGCGAGGATTTCGTTCCAGGTCGCCGGATCAATCGGGATGCCGTCGCGCTCGCGCCGGGCGCGCGATTCGCGCTCGGGCTCGCCGGCGATGCGCACCTTGTCGAACCCGGGCGCCACCGGCGATTGACGCAGCGATTGCAGAAATGCCGTTGTTTCCGCCGCAAACGCGTCGCCCGTGCCGAGGCGCTGCGGATCGATGAGTATGGTGAGCATGCCGTTCCAGACGCGCTTCTTCGAGCGGTCGTCGGAATGCCAGGTGCCACCGCCGGTGAGCGCGCCGCCCAGCAGCTCGCACACCACCGCCAGGCCATAGCCCTTGTACAGGCCAAAGG
>MERE01000042.1 GCA_001771975.1 Betaproteobacteria bacterium RIFCSPLOWO2_02_FULL_68_150
CCCCAGTTCCGGGTGCGCGTTGAGTCCGGTGCCGACCGCGGTGCCGCCGATGGCGAGCGCATGCAGTCCCGGCAGCACCGCGTCGATCGCGCGCCTCGCCTCGCCGAGCTGCGCCGCGTAGCCGGAGAATTCCTGTCCGAGCGTCAGCGGCGTAGCGTCCTGCAGATGCGTGCGGCCGATCTTGACGATGCCGCCAAAGGCATCGCGCTTGGCGGCGAGCGTCTGCTCCAGGCGCAGCAAGGCCGGCAGCACCCCGGCGCACAGCGCCTGCGCGGCGGCGACGTGCATCGCGGTAGGAAACACGTCGTTCGACGACTGGCCGAGGTTGACGTCGTCGTTCGGGTGCACGAGGCGCTCGGCGCCGCGCTCGCCGCCGAGGAGTTCCGAGGCGCGGTTGGCGAGCACCTCGTTGACGTTCATGTTGCTCTGGGTGCCGGAGCCGGTCTGCCAGACTGAAAGCGGAAACGCATCGTCGTGCCGGCCCGCGAGCACCTCGTCGGCCGCGCGCTGGATCGCTTCCGACTTGGGCCGCTCGAGCAACCCAAGGTCCGCATTGGCCTGCGCCGCGGCCCGCTTCACCAGCACCAGTGCACGGATCACCGCCAAGGGCATTCGAGCGCCGGCGCGGAAGTATCGCCGGCTGCGCTCGGTCTGCGCGCCCCAGAGCGACTCGGCCGGCACCTCGATCGGGCCGAAGGAATCGTACTCGGTGCGCGTGCCGCTCATGCGGCGAGTCTACCGCTTTGCCCAGGCGCGGAGCGCACCGGATGGTTGCTAGGCAAGGTCGAAGAGCAGCACCTCTGCGTTGGCTGCCTCGCCCATGTCGATCTGGGCGTCGCCGAGCTTCGCAGCGTCGCCCGTCCTCAGCAGATGGCCGTTCACGCACACGCTGCCGCGCGCGACATGCACGTAGACCCGCCGGTCCGGCGCGGCGCGGTGCTGCACGTGTTCCGCGCCGTCGAGGAGCGCGGCGTAGACGCGCGCGTCCTGATGAATCGTGACCGATCCCTGGGCGCCATCGGGCGAGGCGATGAGGCGCAGCCGCCCGCGCTTCTCGGCCGCGGCGTAATGCTTCTGCTCGTACGACGGCGCAATGCCGCGCACCGCGGGCTCGATCCAGATCTGCAGGAAATGGGTTTCGCGCGTCTGATCGTGATTGAACTCGCTGTGGGTGACGCCGCGGCCGGCGCTCATGCGCTGCACGTCGCCCGGAACGATGGTCGAGCCGTTGCCCATCGAATCGTGGTGCGCGAGCGCGCCCTCGAGCACATAACTGATGATCTCCATGTCGCGGTGGCCGTGCGTGCCGAAGCCCGTGCCGGGGGCGACGCGGTCCTCGTTGATCACGCGCAGCGCGCCATAGCCCATCTGCGCCGGATCGTGGTAATCGGCGAAGGAAAAGCTGTGGAACGACTTCAGCCAGCCGTGGTCGGCGTAGCCGCGTTCGCCGGCGCCCCGGATCTGGATCATGCTGCGCTCAGTTGTTCGCCATGCCCGAGTGTTGTGCCGCGACTTCCTGATGCACCTTCGCCATGTCGAGCGACTTGGTCTGCGTCAGCACCTGCTCCAGCGCGGAGGCCGGCAACGCGCCGGCCTGCTGGAACAGCACCACCTGCTCGCGGAACACCATCAGCGTGGGAATCGAGCGGATCTGGAACGAGCCCGCCAGCGCTTGCTGCTCGTCGGTATTCACCTTGGCGAACACGACATCGGGGTGCGCGTCCGAGGCCTTTTCGAAGATCGGTGCAAAGCCGCGGCAGGGACCGCACCAGGGCGCCCAGAAATCCACGATCACGATCGGGTTATCCGAGATCGTCTTCTCGAAGTTGTCGTGCGTCAGTTCGACCGTGGCCATGAGGCATCCTTTCGCTCGCGAAGCGTGAGTGTATATTGGGCTGGCGGATTCCGTTTCAACCTCGCATGGCGTACATCGGCCGTTTTGCACCCTCACCCACCGGAGCGTTGCATTTCGGCTCTCTCGTCGCAGCGCTCGCCAGTTGGCTCGATGCGCGCGCGGCAGGCGGCACCTGGCAGCTGCGCATGGAAGATCTCGACCGGCTGCGCGAACGCCGTGGCGCGGCCGCCACGATCCTGCGCCAGCTCGAGGCGGCGGGGCTCGAGTGGGACGGACCCGTCATCTATCAGAGCGCGCGCGCGGCGCGCTACGACCATGCGCTCGAGCAGCTGCAACGCGCCGGCCTGACCTACGCTTGCGGCTGCACGCGTCGCGAGATGGCCGACTCGTCGCTCGCGATCGACGGCGCGCGCATCTACCCCGGAAGCTGCCGCAACGGACTGGCGCCCGGCCGTCCGGCGCGCGCGCTGCGCTTGCGCGTGCCGGCGGATCCGATCCGTTTCGACGACCGGCTGCAGGGCGAGATCGCGCAATCGGTCGCTCGCGAAGTGGGCGATTTCGTGCTGCTGCGCGCGGACGGTGCGTACGCCTACCAGCTGGCGGTGGTGGTGGACGACGCCGCGCAGGGCGTCACCGACGTCGTGCGCGGTGCCGATCTGCTCGACTCGACTCCGCGCCAGATCCTGCTGCAGCGGCTGCTGGGGCTGCCCACCCCGCGCTACCTGCACCTGCCGGTGGCGCTCGATGCGGTGGGGGAAAAACTCGCCAAGCACAGCGGCGCCGCGAGCGCAGGCGCGGGCGAGCTTGCGCGCGCGCTGCGCTTTCTCGGGCATCAACCGCCCGACGAGCTACCGGTGCGCGAGCTGCTGGCCTGGGCGAAGGCGCATTGGGACATCCGGCGCATCCCGCGCCGGCGCACGATGCAGTGCTAGCGCTGGATTGGGGTCCTCATCTCTGCCGACTTGCGGAACCCGCAAGTCGGCAGAAGGGGAAACACCAATCTACGCCCGCGCAACTTGTCAGGCACGCCGCGGCACGACCACCGTCCCGAGCGCACCGAGGATCAGCAGCATGGCGCCGTACTCCTGCCAGCTGGGCCGCTCGCCGAGGACGAGCATCCCGGAGATCACGCCCACCACCGGGATCACGAGCATGCTGAGCGAAAACACCGTCACCGACACCGATGTCGCGATCTTGATCCACGCCCAGTGCGCCCAGGCGAAGGCGATGAACACGTTGTACGCTACGCTGAGCCAGGCCTCGGTGCTGACGCGCGGATGCGAGCCCAGGTCGGTGAACAGCGCCCCCACGTAGATCGGCACGCCGCCGATCAGCATGATCCACGCCGTGTACACGCTGGCCGGCACCGACAGCGGAAATTTCTTCTGCAGGATGGTGCCGATCGCCCAGGTGCAGGCGGCGCCGAGCACCAGCAGAGTTCCGACCGGCGCGGCCTTCAGGTTCGCGACCTCTTCGACGAGTAACAGCACCAGGCCGCCCAAGCCGAGTGCGAGGCCGAACAGCTTGCGCGCGTCCATGCGCTCGCCCAGCAGCCAAACCGAGAGCGGCACCGCCCACACCGGCATGGTGTAGGCGATGATCGCCGCGCGCCCCGAGGGAATCATCGACACCCCGTATGCGATCAGGATGTTCCAGCTCGTGATGTTGACGAGCGCGAGCAGGGCGAGGCGCGGCCATTCGGCGCGCGGTACCGCAAGGCGCATGCGGCCGGCGCGCAGCACGCCGAAGAGCACCGCCGCGCCGCCGCCCAGGCACAGGCTGCGAAACGCCCACGGCGAGATTTCGGCCAAGGCGACCTTCAATGCGGTCCAGTTGACACCCCAGGCGAGGGTCAGGCCGGCGAGGATCCACCACAGCCGGCGCGGCAGCTGCTCCTGTCCGGCGTCGCTCATGCGGCGGCGAGCTGTTCGCGCAGCGCCGCCGCGTGCACTTCCGGATAGACCATGCCGAATTTCTCGCCCAGCAGCAGCTGCAGGTAGGCCACGTCCGAGTTGTGCAGCTGCGGATGCAGGTAAAAGCGCGGCAGCAGGCGCGCCGTGAGCCAGTGCCGCCCCGAGCGTTCCTGCTCGGCGTCGGGAAACAGCGTCAGGTTGAAGCTCCACATCCCGAGCCGCGCGTAGGCCGCACAGATACGCGCGAGCGTCTGCGCAAATGTGTCGATCCCGGCGTCGCCGCATTCACCGAGCGTGGCGCGCCCGGCGAAGCGCGCCTCGGCATCGCCCAGCATGCCGAGCGGACAGAACGGCACCGACCAGGCCACCGCGCCCTCGTCGAGCACCGCGCGCTCGCCGCGCTCGCGCTCGGCGGCGGCGAGTGCCTGCGCGTACGGCAGGCCGTGGCGCTCGAGAAAGCGCGATTCGGCTGCGAGCTCGCGGCGCAGCGCGTTGCCCGGCGCGTCGGTCACGATCACCTGCAGGTGCGGATGCACCTGGGAGGCGCCGGCGGGCGGCATGTAGTTCCAGGTCACGATGCCCCAGCTGCGTGCCCCCGGCAGGGTGGGTGCGGCACGCGCGATGAAATCGCGCGCCAGCTTGAGCGCGTCGGCGATCATGGCCGCGGGCAGCGCGTGCATCGGCAGGAAATGCGCGCGCGACATGACGATGATCCCCGACACGTCGTCGTACGGAAACAGGTTCGGGAACAGCAGCGCCTCGCCGCGTGCCAGGCGCCCCCCCGGCACCAGCGCATCGGGAAAGCGGGGCGTGACGGCTGCGATGCGCTGCGGGCAGAACGGGCAGGATTCCTGCGTACCTGCGGCGAGCGCGCTCAGGTCCGGCAGCTTGCGCGCCGGAAATGCAAAGTGGCAGATGCGCGCGGTATCGCCCGTGAGCGGATCCTCGCGCAGCTCGCTTTCGATCTCCACCAGCTCGAACGCCTTGCGCGGATCGTGCAGGCGGGCGCGTTTCTTCACGACCCGGAACTGGATCCGCGGCTCGCCCGGCGCGCCCGCCGGGCGCGGCGGCGTCGCCTGCGCGTGCTGCTCGATCGCCTCGAGCAGCGCCGCGACGCCCAGGCCGGCGGTCGCCACGCTGCGCAACACCGGCGGCCGCCACGCGCCGTGCGGCGGATTCCTGAGCGCGAGCATGGCGAGCAGCTCGCGCTCCGTGCTGTCGGCATTCGGCAGGTCCGCCTTGTTGACGACGAAGATGTCGGCGATCTCGAGCACGCCGGCCTTGATCGCCTGCACCTCGTCGCCCATGCCGGGCGGGCAGACCAGCACCTTGGTGTGCGCGACCGCCGCGATCTCGACCTCGGACTGGCCGGCGCCTACGGTTTCCACGATCACGGTATCGAAGCGCGCCGCGTCGAGCACATCGATCACCTGGCGCGCGGTGCGCGACAGGCCGCCGAGATGGCCGCGCGCGGCGAGCGAGCGGATGAACACGCGCGCGTCGGTCTGGTGCTCGGCCATGCGGATGCGATCGCCCAGCACCGCGCCGCCGCTGATCGGGCTGGAAGGATCGACCGCGACGACAGCGACGCGCCGATCGCGTGCCAGCAGCTCCTTGATGAGCGCGTTCACCAAGGTCGATTTGCCTGCGCCCGGCGGCCCCGTGATTCCAACCACGCGCGCATGGCCGGTGCGGCCGGTGACCGCGGCGCGCACCGCCGCGGCCTGCGCCGTCTGGTTCTCGACCGCGGAAATGGCGCGCGCAATCGCGCGCCGGTCCCCGGCGGCGATGCGCTCTGCCCATTGCGACGCTGCGATCACCTCAGAGCGTCGTCAGCGGCTGCCCGAAACCGAGCTCGCGCCGGAGCACGGCGCAGACTTCGCCGTGGGTCGCGCCCGCCTCGACCGCGGCCACCACGGCCGCGAACAGGTCGTCGCGTCCCTGCGCTGCGCGTGCCAGCTCGCCAAGCGCGTTCGCGACCGAGGCCTGCGAGCGCCGCGCCTTGAACTCGGCCAGCCGCGCGAGCTGCGCCGCGATCCGGCGCCGGTCGGGGTATTCGAGCGGGCGGTAGGCAGCCGGATCCTCGTCGACCCGGTACGCGTTCACGCCGACGACGGTTTGCCGGCCGCTCTCCACCGCGTCCTGGAAGGCGCGTGCCGAGGCACCGATCATGTGCTGCACCAGGCCCTGCTCGACCGCCGCGTACATGCCGCCCGCGGCATCGACCCGCTCGATGAGCGCCATGATGCGGCTCTCCATCTCGTCGGTGAGCGCCTCTACGTAATAGGAGCCGCCCAGCGGGTCGATCACGTCGACGAGGTGCGCCTCCTCGCGCAGGACGTTCTGCGTCGCCACCGCGATGCGCGCCGCCTCGTGCGTGGGCGTGGACAACACTTCGTCGTAGGCGTCGGTGTGCAGCGACTGCAGGCCGCCGAAGATTCCCGCGATCGCCTGCGCGGTGACGCGCGCGATGTTGTTGAGCGGCTGCTGGCGCGTCAGATCCACGCCCGAGGTCTGGGCGTGAAATTTGAAGCGCCACGACCGGGGATCGCGCGCCCCCAGCCGGCCGCGGGCGAGCCGCGCCCAGATGCGCCGCCCGGCGCGGAACTTGGCGACCTCCTCGAAGAAGCTGATCGAAATGTCGAAGAAGAAGGTGAAGCGCGGCAGGAAAACGTCCGGATCCATGCCGTGCGCAATGCAGTCTTCGGCATACTGCAGCGCCGAGCACAGGGTGAACGCCATTGCCTCCGCGGGCGTGGCGCCTGCCTGCTGCATGTGCTGTCCGACCACCGAGAGCGGATTCCAGCCCGGCAGCTCGCGGTTGGCGAATGCGATGTGATCCACCACGATGCGCCGCGCACCGGCGAGCGCGATGCGGAAAAACATGTGGTTGGCGACGAAATGCGAGATGCAATCGCTCTGGTTGGAGGTGCCGGTGAGGCGCGGCCAGGGGACACCGCGCCGCCGCGCCACCGCGAGCAGCATCGCGAGCAGGGTGAACGGCGACGGATCGTTCATGGCGCAGGAGATGCGCTCGAGCGGCACGCCCTCCAGCGCCCGCTCCATGTCCTCCACCGTGTTGACCACGGTGCCGCAGGTGCCGAGGAGCTCCGCGTCGACCTCGTCGGCGTCATAGCCGCGAAACACCGAATTGCACGGAATGAGCGAAAGCGCCGTGGCGCCGTGCGCCAGCAGGTCCTTCAGGCGCGCGTTGTAATCCTCCGGCGCGCCCAGCCCGACCAGCTGGCGCTGCGTCCACGAACGGCCGCGGTGCATCGAGGCGTAAATGCCGCGCGTATAAGGGTAGGCGCCCGGAAATCCGAGCGCCTCCGCGTAGCGGCTGCCGTTGCCGTCGCGCGGCGTGTAAAGCGGCCTGATCTCGATGCCGGAGCGGTTGGCGACGCGCTTGGGCGTGCCGGCGCCGGCGGCAAAAGCCCGCGCCCAGCGCGACTCGCCCTCGGCAAGATCGTCTTGCGGCAGAGGAACGGGCTCGTTCATGATGCGGCTCCCTCTCGCAAGGCGAGCGCGCGCCCGGCGAGCGCACGCACCGCCTCTGCGATCTCCTGCAGCGACGAACCCGGATGGAACACCCGCGCGACCCCCGCGTCGAGCAGCCGGGTCTCGTCGGCGGGCGGCACGATTCCGCCGACCACCACCTGCACGTCGGAGGCGCCCGCGTCGCGCAGCGCGGCCATGAGCTTGGGCACCAGCAGGTGGTCGGTGGCGAGCGAAGAGATGCCGATCACGTCGGCGTCCTCCTCGATCGCCAGCTTGACCACGGTCGCGACTTGCTGCCAGGGCGGCGTGTAAACCACCTCCATGCCCGAATCGCGCAGATACGCCGCGACGACGCGGCTGCCGCGGTCGTGGCCGTCGAGTCCGATCTTGGTGACGATCACCTTGGGCGGCCGGTCAGACATGATGGGTCTCCTGCAGCAATTGCACGAACTTGCGCGCCAGGCTGCGCGGCGTCTCGCGGCCGCCTGCAGCGAACCAGAAGCGCGACCAGTTGAGCGCGCCGAGCAGCATCAACCGCAGCAGACCGCGGTCGGTCGCGGGCGGCAGCGGCAGTTCGCCGACCAGTTCGCGGAACTGGCGCTCGTATTCGGCGCGCAGGGCTTTGAGCCGCGCCGCAGCACCCGGGACGTCGGACGGGAGCACGCGTACCAGCACCTGCGCGAAATCGCTTCGCTGCAGCAGGGTCTCGAGATGCGCTGCGCATCCCGCTTCGAGCCGCGCCCAGGGTTCGCGCTCTCCGGCGATCGTCAGACGCCCGGCCTCGATCAACTGATGCACGCCGGCCTCGTACACCGCGACCAGCAGATCTTCCTTGGCCGCGAAGTGGTAGTAGAGCGAGCCCGGGAGCATGTCGCAGGCCAGCGCGATTTCGCGCATCGAGGTCGCGGCGTAGCCTTTCTCCGCGAACAGGTGCGCTGCGGCATCGAGTACCGCAGGCAGGCGATTGTCCGAACGCGTGGACTTCGCGGGTTTGGCTATCATCAGAAGACGAACAAACGATCGTTTGCTTATAGCACAGCCGCCATTCCCGCTGCCACCGGGTTTTCAAAGTGTTTCATACAGTTGCGATCGCTTCACCTGCCGCGCCCCGCCGGCCGGGTTTGGTGCGACACACCATCGCTGAATGGTGCAATGCACAAAGTTCTTGACATTCAATTGTCCGCCCCTATAATTCGAATTGCTGCGGCGCACAAATACGCCCTTCCAGACACCCCCCGATCATCAATCTAAAGGAGCCCCACATGTACGTCACACCCGAGCAGGTCCAGGCTGCCAGCAAAGCCAACGTCGATGCGATCCTCGCGCTCGCCTCGACCCAATACGCGGCAATCGAGAAGTTCGCCAACCTGAACGCCACCGCCTTCAAGACCGCGTTCGAAGACTCGATCGCCAACGCCCGTGCGCTCGCCGGCGCGAAGGACGTGCAGGAGTTCGTCAGCCTGCACACC
This sequence comes from Betaproteobacteria bacterium RIFCSPLOWO2_02_FULL_68_150, assembly GCA_001771975.1. GTDB lineage: Bacteria > Pseudomonadota > Gammaproteobacteria > Burkholderiales > SG8-39 > 2-02-FULL-66-14. The sequence goes on from MERE01000042.1 coordinate 8,736, forward strand.
TCGTTCGCGCAGCCCGCGATCGAGAAGGCCGTCGCCTACTCGAAGAGCGTCTACGAAGTCGCGACCCAGGCGAACGCCGATTTCTCGAAGATGACCGAGAAGCGCGTCGCCGAATGGAACGACAACTTCGTCTCGCTGCTCGACAAGGCCGCCAAGAACGCGCCCGGCGGCTCGGACGTCGCCGTCACGGCGATGAAGCAGATGATCGCCGCCGCCAACTCGGCGTACGACAACATGACCAAGGTCGCCAGGCAGGCCACCGAGATCGCCGAAGCCAACGTCGCCGCGGCGACGGAGACGGCAAAAAACTTCGCCAAGGTGAAGAAAGTCGCGTAACTGTTGCCAGCGGCGGGCGCGGCGCAAGCCGCACCGCCCCGGCAGCGCGCCGGCAAGCGGTCGCGAAGCATCGTGCGGCGCGCGGCAAGAGCGTGAAAGCGATACTGCTTCGCCCGAAAGCGAACAAGAGAAAGTGAGCGCAAGCCCGCGCCGCGGGCTTGCCATCAGGCCCCGCCTCGCGCGGGGCCTTGTTTTTTCACACCACCACCGCTCGCGGCTCGCCGTGAGCGGCTTCGATGTTCCCGATCTCGTAGACCGTCTCGCCCGCCCGGCGCAGCAGCTCGGTCGCGCGTACGGCGTCCTCGGCGCCGAGCGCGATCGCCATGCCGATGCCGCAGTTGAAGACGCGGTGCATCTCATCCGCCGCAACCCCGCCCGTGCGCTGCAGCCAGTCGAACAGCTGCGGCCGCGGCCACGCGCTCTCGCGGATCACCGCGCGCGTGCCTTGCGGCAGCATGCGCGGCACGTTGCCGGTGATGCCGCCCCCCGTAATGTGCGCGAGCCCCTTCAGCGGCATTTCGGCGAGCAGCGCGAGCACGCTTTTCACGTAGATGCGCGTCGGCTCGAGAAGCGCCTGGCCAAGCGGCCGGCCGCCCAGCTCGCCCTGCAGATCGGGTTTTTCGCGCTCCAGAATGCGCCGGATGAGCGAAAAACCGTTGGAATGCGCGCCGCTCGAGGCCAGGCCGAGCAGCACGTCGCCGGGCGCGATCGAGCGGCCGTCGATGATGCGTTCCCTCTCCACCACGCCGACCGCGAAGCCCGCAAGATCATACTCACCCGGAATGAAGGCGTTCGGGTGCTCGGCGGTCTCGCCGCCGATCAGGGCGCAGCCCGCGAGCTCGCAGCCGCGCGCAATGCCCTTGATAACGTCGGTGGCCACAGCGACGTCGAGCCGCTCGCACACGAAGTAATCGAGGAAAAACAGCGGTTCCGCGCCCTGCACGAGGATGTCGTTGACGCTCATCGCCACCAGGTCGATACCGATGGTGTCGTGCCGGTTCATGGCAAACGCGAGCTTCAGCTTGGTGCCGACGCCATCGGTTCCCGACACCAGCACCGGCTGGCGGTATTTCTTCGGCAGTTCGCACAGTGCGCCGAAGCCGCCGATGCCGGTCAGCACCTCGGGCCGCAGGGTGCGGCGCGCGAAGGGCTTGATCGCCTCGACGAGCGCATCGCCCGCGTCGATGTCCACGCCGGCGTCGCGATAGGACAGTCCGTTCGACATGCTAGAGTTCGGGAGTTCCTTCGATTCTACTCGACGATGCGGCAGCTCGCGCTCGGCATCTCGCCACCTCCCGACCCCAGCTTCGACAACTTCGTGCCCGGCGCCAACGGCGAGCTGCTCGCGCGCCTGCGCGAGCTGGTGGACGGGCGCCTGGCCGAGAATATTTTCTACCTGTGGGGCGAGCCCGGATCCGGGCGCAGCCATCTGCTCGCCGCAGCCGCGCGCGCGGCGACACGCGCACTCGTCGCCGCCGACGATGTCGAGGCGCTCGACGACGCCCAGCAACGGGTCCTGTTCAATTGCATCAACGAAGCACGCGAATCGGGCAGCGCGGTGCTCGCCGCCGGGAGCGCTCCGCCGGCGCAGCTGCCCTTGCGCGAGGACTTGCGCAGCCGCCTCGCCTGGGGGCTGGTCTACCAGGTGAAACCGCTCAGCGACGCCGAACGCGCGCTCTACCTGCGCGCCGAGGCCGCGCGCCGCGGCATGCGCCTGGCCGACGAGGTGGTGTGGTACCTGCTGACCCACGTGCGCCGCGACCTGCCTTCGCTCGGCGCGATCCTCGACGAGCTCGACCGCCTGTCGCTGGAGCGCCAGCGCCACATCACGCTGCCACTGGTGCGCGAGGCGCTGAAGGCGTTCGCGCCATGAAGCTCGCGCTGTTCGATCTGGACAACACCCTGCTCGCGGGCGACAGCGATTACGAGTGGGGTCAGTTCCTGGTCGACCAGGGCGTGCTGGAACGCGCCGAGTACGAGGCCCAGAACCGCGAGTTCTACGAGCAATACGCGGCCGGCACACTCGACATCCACGAGTTCCTCGGTTTCGCGCTGCGCCCGCTGGCCGAGCACGCGAGCGCCGACCTGGCACGCTGGCATGCCGATTTCATGCGGCTGCGCATCCGGCCGATGATCGGCGAGAAGGCGCGTGCGCTGGTCGAGCGGCACGCCGCCGCGGGCGAGCTCTGCGCGGTGGTCACCGCGACCAACAGCTTCGTCACTGGCCCGATCGCGCGCGAGTTCGGCATCGGGCACCTGATCGCCACCGAGCCCGAGGCGATCGACGGCCGCTTCACCGGGCGCGTCGCCGGCACGCCGTGCTTCCGCGAAGGCAAGGTGCGGCGGGTCGGGGAGTGGCTCGGGCGCTTGGGGCTGGACTGGGCCGGCCTTGCGCAGAGCCGCTTCTACAGCGACTCGCACAATGACCTGCCGCTGCTCGAGCGCGTCACGCATCCGGTCGCAGTCGACCCGGACGAGGCCCTGGAAGCCGAGGCGCGCCGCCGCGGCTGGCCCGTGATCTCGTTACGCTAGAAAATGGGTTCCGAGTGAGCTGTTTCGCCACGCCGCCGGATCGTGCGACCATCTGCCCCGCAAAGTTACTCTGACCCCATTTGGCGATGATCAAGCGCTTCATCCGGCGGGTTCTGGGGCTCGAGCAGAAAGGGCCGCTGCGCCTGCCGCGCGACAAGCACCACTTGTCGCGCGACCAGCTCAGCCCCGGCGCGCGCAAAGTGTGCGAAGTGCTGGCCCAGCACGGCTTCGCCGCCCACGTCGTCGGCGGCGCAGTGCGCGACCTGCTGCTGCGCCTGCCCCCCAAGGACTTCGACATCGCCACCGACGCGCGACCGGAGCAGGTGAAACCGCTCTTCCGCCGCGCGCTGCTCATCGGGCGGCGCTTTCGCATCGTGCACGTCATGATCGGCGCCGAGACGGTCGAGGTCTCCACCTTTCGCGCCGCGCAGCCCGAAACCGAAGGTACGCAGGCCCGGGTGCAGGACGAGCACGGGCGCGTCCTGCGCGACAACGTCTTCGGCACGCTGGAAGAGGACGCGCGGCGGCGCGACTTCAGCGTCAATGCGCTGTATTTCGAGCCCGCCACCGAGGAGGTCATCGACTACCACGGCGGCCTGGCGGACCTGAAGAAACGCACCCTGCGCATCATCGGGGATCCGGAGACGCGATTCCGGGAGGACCCCGTCCGCATGTTGCGCGCGGTCAGGCTTGCCGCGAAGCTCGGCCTCGCGATCGATGCCGCGACGCGCGCGCCGGTGAAGCGCCTCGCGCCGCTGCTCGAGAGCGTCCCCCCGGCGCGCCTGTTCGACGAGATGCTCAAGCTCCTGCTCTCGGGCCACGCCAGCGCCTGCCTCCGGCAGCTGCGCGACGAGGGCCTGCACAAGGGGCTGCTGCCGCTGCTCGACGTGATCCTCGATCAACCGCTCGGCGAGCGCTTCGTGACCCTCGCGCTGGCGCAAACCGACGCGCGCGTGCTGGCGGGCAAGCCCGTGTCGCCCGCGTTCCTGTTCGCCGCCCTGCTCTGGCACGAGGTGCTGGCGGCGTGGCGCGCGCGCGAAAAGCGCGGCGAGCGCAGCCTGGTCGCGCTCGATGCGGCGATGGACGAAGTGCTCGAGCTGCAGTGCGAGAAACTCGCCATCACGCGCAAGCTCACGGCGACGATGCGCGAAGTCTGGGCGATGCAGCCGCGCTTCGAGCAGCGCTCGGGGCAGCGCGCCCTGCGCCTGCTCGAGGCGCTTCGCTTTCGGATGGGGTACGACTTCCTCGCCTTGCGTGCGGCAAGCGGCGAAGTCGCCGCCGACCTCGAGGCGTGGTGGCGCGCCTTTCAGGGCGCCGATCCGGACACGCGGCGGGCGATGCTGCTGCCCGATACCGGTGCGCAGAAGCGGCGCCGTCGCCGCCGCCGCAAGAAGCCCGCTGCGCCGGTCGAGCCGGCGGCATGACGGTGGCGTTCGTCGGTCTGGGCGCCAATCTGGCTGCGCCGCGCCGGCAGGTGCGCGACGCGCTCGATGAGCTGGCGCAGCTGCCGCGCACGCGGGTCACGGCACGATCGAGTCTGTACCGCAGCCGACCGCTCGGCCATCTCGAGCAGCCCGATTTCATCAACGCGGTGGCGCGCCTCGAAACCGAGCTCGCACCCGAGGTGCTCTGGACCGCGCTGCAGGCCATCGAGCGCGCGCACGGCCGCGAGCGCAGCTTCCGGGACGCGCCGCGCACGCTCGATCTGGACCTGCTGCTCTACGGCGAGGAGCGCATCGCGTCGCCCGCGCTCACGCTGCCGCATCCGCGCATGCACGAGCGCGCCTTCGTGCTCGCGCCGCTCAGCGAGATCGACCCGCAAGTGCAGATCCCCGGGCACGGCCGCGCGCGCGCGCTGCTTGCCGGCTGCGCCGCGCAAGCGATCGAGCGCATCGAGCCGTAGCCGTGGAGCGCCTGCGCTATATCGCGGTAGAGGGGCCGATCGGCGCCGGCAAGACGAGCCTCGCGCGGCGGCTCGCCGACCGCCTCGGCGCCGACGCCCTGCTCGAGCAGCCCGCCGAGAACCCTTTCCTCGCGCGCTTCTACCAGGACATGGCGCGCTACGCGCTGCCGACGCAGCTGTTTTTCCTGTTCCAGCGTGCGCGCCAGCTCGAGCCGCTGGCGCAGCCCGACATGTTCGGACGCGCGATCGTGGCCGATTTTCTGATCGACAAGGACTCGCTGTTCGCGCGCGCCACGCTCTCGGGCGACGAACTGGCGCTGTACCGGAAGATCTACGACGCCATCCGGCCGCAGGCGCCGGCGCCCGATCTGGTGATCTACCTGCAGGCGCCCTCGGCAATCCTGGTCGAGCGCGTGCGCCGGCGCGGCGCGGCCTTCGAGCGCGGCATCAGCGAGG
>MERE01000043.1 GCA_001771975.1 Betaproteobacteria bacterium RIFCSPLOWO2_02_FULL_68_150
GAGTCGTTTGCCGCGCTGTTCGAGGAAAGCCTGACGCGCAAGGAAATGCGCGTCGGCGAAGTGATCACCGCCGAAGTCGTCAGCGTCGATGACAACGTGGTGGTGGTGAATGCAGGACTCAAGTCCGAAAGCGTGATCCCGGTCGAGGAGTTCCGCAACGACGCGGGCGTGCTCGAAGTCAAGCCCGGCGATTTCGTCTCGGTGTCGATCGAGGCGCTCGAGGACGGCTTCGGCGCCACGCGCCTGTCGCGCGACAAGGCCAAACGCCTCGCCGCCTGGATGGAGCTCGAGGCGGCGCTCGAGAGCGGCGAGAAGATCGAGGGCGTGATCACCGGCAAGGTGAAGGGCGGCCTGACGGTCATGGCCAAGGGCATCCGCGCTTTCCTTCCGGGATCGCTGGTCGATCTGCGCCCGGTGAAAGACACCACGCCCTATGAAGGCAAGCAGATGGAGTTCAAGGTCATCAAGCTCGACCGCAAGCGCAACAACGTGGTCGTGTCGCGGCGCGCCGTGCTGGAAGCGACTGCCGGTGCCGAGCGCGACGCGCTGCTCGCCAGCCTGCAGGAGGGCGCGGTCGTCAAGGGGGTGGTGAAGAACATCACCGACTACGGCGCGTTCGTCGACCTGGGCGGCATCGACGGCCTGCTGCACATCACCGACCTCGCCTGGCGTCGGGTCAAGCACCCGACCGAGGTCGTCAACGTCGGCGACGAAGTCACCGCCAAGGTGCTCAAGTTCGATGCCGAGAAAAACCGCGTCTCGCTCGGCCTGAAGCAGCTGGGCGAAGATCCCTGGGTCGGGATCGCGCGCCGCTATCCGCAGGGCACGCGCCTGTTCGGCAAGGTCACCAATCTCACCGATTACGGCGCCTTCGTCGAGGTCGAGGCGGGCATCGAGGGCCTGGTGCACGTCTCGGAGATGGACTGGACCAACAAGAACGTGCATCCCTCCAAGGTGGTGCAGGTCGGCGACGAGGTCGAGGTGATGATCCTCGAGATCGACGAGGACCGCCGCCGCATCTCGCTCGGCATGAAGCAGTGCATGCCGAACCCGTGGGAGGATTTCGCGCGCGAGTTCAAGAAAGGCGACCGCGTCAAGGGGGTGATCAAGTCGATCACCGATTTCGGCGTCTTCGCCGGCCTCTCGGGCGGCATCGACGGCCTGGTGCACCTCTCGGACCTGTCCTGGAGCGAGGCGGGCGAGGAGGCGGTGAAGAAGTTCCGCAAGGGCGACGAGCTCGACGCCGTGGTGCTGGCAATCGATGTCGAGCGCGAGCGCATCTCGCTCGGTATCAAGCAGCTCGAGGGCGACCCGTTCACCAATTTCATCGCCGGCCACGACAAGAACAGCGTGGTGCAGGGCACGGTCAAATCGGTCGATGCCAAGGGCGCGACGGTGACGCTCACGCCCGAGATCGAAGGCTACCTGCGCGCCTCGGAGTACTCGCGCGACCGCGTCGAGGACCTGCGCAGCCACCTCAAGGAAGGCGACGCGGTGCAGGCCATGATCACCAACGTCGACCGCAAGAACCGCTCGATCAACCTGTCGGTCAAGGCGAAGGATCTCGCCGAGGAGACCGAGGCGATGAAACAGCTGCGCACCGAGAGCGCCGCGAGCGCCGCCGGCAGCACCAATCTGGGCGCATTGCTGCGGGCCAAGCTCGACAAGGGCGGCGGCACGCCGCCGCAGTAGCCGGGACGGTCCCCACGAGAACCGTTGCGATGACGAAGTCCGAACTGATTGCGCAGCTGGCGCAACGCTACCCCCAGCTGGTGGCGAAAGACACCGAGTACGCGGTGAAAATGATCCTGGATGCGATGACGCACGCGTTGCTCTCCGGCAGCCGCATCGAGATCCGGGGATTCGGCAGTTTCGGCCTGAATTACCGCCCGCCGCGCGTCGGGCGCAATCCCAAGTCCGGCGAAAAGGTGCAGGTGCCGGAGAAGTACGTGCCGCACTTCAAGGCCGGCAAGGAGCTGCGCGAGCGCGTCGATGCGGCACAGGCCGCGGCGGACGCCGCCGCGGCGGCGGCCACGTCGCCGCCGCAGATGGCGCGGACGTAGGGCGCGCCGGGGTCCGCAGTCGCCCCGGGCGCGGCCGATCCCGATGCGCATCGTCACCTGGACGGTCCGGCTGGCGGCGTTCCTGGTGCTGCTTGCCTTCGCTGCCAAGAACGCCGACCCGGTCACGCTGCGCTTTTACTTCGATCTCGCCTGGCAGCTGCCGCTGGTGGCGCTGCTGCTCGCGTTCTTTGCGGCCGGGGTGCTGTTCGGGCTCGCCGCGATTCTCGGCATGGCGCTCAGGCAGCGGCGCGAGATCGGGCGGCTGAAGCGCGCGAACGCCGAGCGCATCGCGCCCGATGCGCCGGTCGCGGTGCAGCCGCCGGCGGCGGAACCGTGAAGCGAGGTTCGGCGATGCAAGCGCAAGCACGGGTTTCGCACTTCAGACCGGGAGAGGCGGAAATTGGCGCCACCGCTGGACATAGGTGAAGGGCCAGAGCGCCTGGGCTGAAATGGAATTCGAATACTGGTGGCTGCTGGGTTTCCCGCTGTTCTTCGGCCTCGGCTGGATGGCGGCGCGCATCGACATCCGGCACCTGCTGCGCGAGTCACGCGCGCTGCCCGGCTCGTATTTCAAGGGCCTCAACTTCCTGCTCAGCGAGCAGCCGGACAAGGCCATCGAGGCGTTCATCGAAGTGGTGAAGGTGGATCCGGCGACCGTCGATCTGCACTTCGCCCTGGGCAACCTGTTTCGCCGGCGCGGCGAGTACGACCGCGCGATCCGCATGCACCAGAATCTGATCGAGCGCGCCGATCTGGCGGCCGAGCAGCGCGCCAACGCGCTGTTCGAGCTCGGGCTCGACTACCTGAAGGCCGGGATCCTGGATCGCGCCGAGGAGGTGTTCGGGCGCATGGGCGACGGCCCGCATGCCGCGCAGGCGCGTGCTTCGCTGCTGGAGATCTACCAGGCGGAAAAGGATTGGCCCAAGGCGATCGCCATGGCGCGCCGCATCGAGGCCGACACCGGCGAGTCGCGCTCGCGCGACATCGCGCAGTTCCTGTGCGAGCTGGCGGCGGGCGAGGCGATGCATTCGCGCCCGGAGGAGGCGCGCGCGCGCCTCGAGGAGGCGCTCGAGGCGCATCGCAAGTGCATGCGGGCCAACGCGCAGCTGGGCGACCTGGAGCGCGCCGCGGGCCGCACCGAGCGCGCGATCGAATGCTGGAAGCGCATCGAGCAGCAGAACCCGGCGTACCTCGCGCTCGTCGCGCAGCGCCTCGTGGAGGCGCATCGCGACGCCGGACGGCTCGAGGAAGGGCTCACGCTGCTGAGCGGCTACCTGGAGCGCTACCCGTCGCTCGACCTGCTCGACGCGGTGTTCCAGTACACGCTCGAGGGCAAGGGCGCGCAGGCGGCCTACCGCCTGGTGCGCGACGAATTGCGCCGCAATCCGACGCTGCTCGGTCTCGACCGCCTGATCGAGGCGCAGATCGTGGGCGACGCGCACCCCGAGCGGCGGCGCGATCTGGAGCTGGTGAAGAACCTGGTTCACAGCCACACCCGCAAGCTCGCGCGCTATCGCTGCGAGAATTGCGGCTTCAAGGCGCGCCAGTTCCACTGGCGCTGCCCGGGCTGCGGCGGCTGGGAAACCTACCCGCCGCGCCGCTCGGAGGAATTCGACCTCGCCCCCTAGGACCAGATGAACATCACGATTATCGGCACGGGCTACGTTGGACTGGTGACCGGCGCCTGCCTCGCGGACACGGGCAACCACGTGTTCTGCCTTGACCTCGATGAAACGAAGGTACGCTCGCTCAACGACGGCCAGATTCCGATTTTCGAGCCCGGGCTCGAGGCGGTGGTGCAGCGCAACCGCGCCGCGGGCCGGATCTCCTTTTCGACCGACGTCGCCGCGAGCGTGGCGCACGGCGTGCTGCAATGCATCGCCGTCGGCACGCCGCCGGGCGAAAACGGCTCGGCAGACCTGCAGCACGTGCTCGCCGCGGCGCGCGCCGTCGGCCGCCACATGGACGGCTATCGCGTCATCGTCGACAAGTCGACGGTGCCGGTGGGCACTGCCGACCGCGTGCGCTCGGCGGTGGCCGGGGAACTCGCGGCGCGCGGCGCGCGGCACGAGTTCAGCGTGGTGTCGAATCCGGAATTCCTCAAGGAGGGTGCCGCGCTGGAAGACTTCATGCGCCCGGACCGCATCATCGTGGGCGCGGAGGACGAGCGCGCGACGCGCTTGCTGCGCGAGCTGTATGCGCCGTTCCAGCGCAATCACGACCGCCTGATGCTGATGAGCGTGCGCTCGGCGGAGCTCACCAAGTACGCGGCGAACGCGATGCTCGCGACCCGCATCTCGTTCATGAACGAGCTTGCCAATCTCGCCGAGCGCCTCGGCGCCGATATCGAGGAGGTACGCCGCGGCATCGGCGCGGATCCGCGCATCGGCTATCATTTTCTCTACGCCGGCGGCGGCTTCGGCGGCTCGTGCTTTCCCAAGGACGTCAAGGCGCTGCAGCGCACCGCGCACGAAGCCGGCAGCCCGCTCGGCGTGCTCGCCGCGGTGGAGCGGGCCAACGAGGCGCAGAAGCACGTGCTGGGCGGGAAGATCCGGGCGCGCTTCGGCGGCGAACTTTCCGGCCGGCAGTTCGCGGTGTGGGGGCTCGCGTTCAAGCCCAATACCGACGACATGCGCGAAGCGCCCAGTCTGACGCTTGTCGCCGATCTGCTCGCGGCGGGTGCCACGGTGCGCGCCTACGATCCGGCGGCGCGGCGCGAAGCGAGGGCGATCTGGCATGCCGAGCCGCGCGTCGCCATCGTCGATTCGGCGATCGAGTGCCTGGCCGGCTGCGACGCGCTCGCGATCGCGACCGAGTGGCAGGAGTTCCGCAGCCCGGATTTTGCCGAGATCCGGCGCCGCCTGAAGACCGCGGCGATCTTCGACGGGCGCAATCTGTACGAGCCCGCCGCGCTCGCCGCGCAGGGCTTCGAATATTTTCCCATCGGCAGGAAGACATGACGCGGCCGGACACGCGCAAGGCGAAGGTGCTGGTGGTCGGCGACGTGATGCTCGACCGCTACTGGTTCGGCGACGTGTCGCGCATTTCGCCCGAGGCGCCGGTGCCGGTGGTGCTGATCCAGCGCGAGGAGGCGCGGCCCGGCGGCGCCGCCAACGTCGCGCGCAACTGCGCCGCGCTCGGCGCCCGGACGCGCCTGCTGTCGGTGGTCGGCCGCGACGAGGCCGGCAGCAAGCTCGCCGAACTGATCGCGCAGGCCGGGATCCGCGCGCAGCTGCATCGCGACGGCTCGATGCCGACCACCGTCAAGCTGCGCGTCATCGCGCGCCAGCAGCAGCTGCTGCGCATCGATTTCGAGACGCCGCCCTCGGGCGAAGTGCTGGCCTCCAAGCTGGCCGATTTCGGCGCCGCGCTGCCCTCGTGCGACGTGGTGATCCTGTCCGACTACGGCAAGGGCGGCCTTGCGCACATCGCGCGCATGATCGGGCTCGCGCGCGCCGCGGGCAAGAAAGTGCTGGTCGATCCCAAGGGCGACGACTACGCGCGCTACCGGGGCGCGCACGTCATGACGCCCAACCTCGCCGAGCTGCGCGAGGTGGTCGGCAGCTGGAAAAGCGAAGCCGACCTCGAGCGGCGCGCGCAGAAACTGCGCCGCCGGCTCGGGCTGGAAGCGCTGCTATTGACGCGCTCCGAGCAGGGCATGACGCTGTATTCCGAGCGCGGCGCGCGCCACGCCAAGGCCGCGGCGCGCGAGGTGTACGATGTGAGCGGCGCCGGCGACACCGTGATCGCGGCGTTCGGCGCGATGCTCGGCGCGGGCGCGGGCCTGGAGCAGGCGATGCGGATCGCCAACCGCGCCGCCGGCATCGTGGTCGGCAAGCTCGGCGTCGCGGTGGCGACGCGACGCGAAGTTTTCGGATAGGGACAACGATGGTTTACGTCGTCACCGGCGCTGCCGGTTTCATCGGCTCGAGGCTGGTCGCTGCGCTCAACCGCGAGGGGATCAGCGAGATCCTTGCGGTGGACAACCTGCAGAGCGCCGACAAGTTCCGCAACCTGGTCGCCTGCGAGATCCAGGACTATCTCGACAAGCGCGAGTTCCTGGCGCGGCTCGAGGCGAACGAATTCGAGGGCCTGTTCGAGGCGGTGTTTCACCAGGGGGCGTGCTCGGACACGATGCAAAGCGACGGCCGCTACCTGATGGAGAACAACTACCGCTACTCGCGGGCGCTGCTCGACTGGTGCCAGGACGAGGAAGTGCCGCTGCTCTACGCATCCTCCGCGTCGGTGTACGGCGCCGGGCGCGTGTTCGCCGAGGCGCGCGAGAACGAAGCCCCGCTCAACATCTACGGCTACTCCAAGTTCCTGTTCGACCAGCACGTGCGCCAGCGCCTCGCCGGGCGCAACGCGCAGATCCTGGGCTTGCGCTACTTCAACGTCTACGGCCCGAACGAAGGCCACAAGGGACGCATGGCGTCGGTGGCGCTCCACGCCTTCAACCAGTTCCGCGCCGAGGGGCGCGTGAAGCTGTTCGTCGGCAGCGACGGCTATGCCGACGGCGAGCAGCGCCGCGATTTCGTGCACGTCGACGATGTCGTCAACGTCAACCTGCATTTCCTCGAGCACCGCGAAGTGTCGGGCGTGTACAACTGCGGCACCGGGCGCGCGCAGAGTTTCAACGACGTTGCCGGCGCGGTCGTGAACGGCGTGCGCGCCGCGCGCGGCGAGCCGCCGCTCGCGCTGCGCGAACTGGCGGCGCAGGGACTGGTCGAATACATCGACTTCCCGCCGCAACTGGTGGGCAAGTACCAGAGCTTCACGCAGGCCGACCTGGCGCAGTTGCGCGCGGCCGGCTACCCGGGAGAATTCAGGACGGTCGAGCAGGGCGTCCCGGCGTACGTCGGGGAGCTGCTGAAGCCATGAACCGCACGATCGAGGAATTCATCGGCAACACCCCGCTCGCACGCCTGCAGCGCCTGCCCGGCCCGGAAGCGGCGCGCAACGGCAACGTCGTCCTCGCCAAGCTCGAGGGCAACAACCCGGCCGGCTCGGTGAAGGATCGGCCCGCGATCTCGATGATCCGCCGCGCCGAGGAGCGCGGCACGATCAGGGCGGGCGACACGCTCATCGAGCCGACCTCCGGCAACACCGGCATCGCGCTCGCCATGGCGGCCGCGATCCGCGGCTACCGCATGGTGCTGATCATGCCCGAGCACCTGTCGATCGAGCGCCGCCAGACCATGCGCGCCTTCGGCGCCGAGATCATCCTCACGCCGCAGAAGGGCGGCATGGAAGCCGCGCGCGACCTGGCCGAAAGCATGGTGCGCGAGGGCAAGGGCACGATGCTCGACCAGTTCGCCAACCCGGACAATCCGCTCGCGCACTACGAGGGCACGGGGCCGGAGATCTGGCGGGATACCGGCGGCACGATCACGCACTTCGTCTCCTCCATGGGCACCACCGGCACGATCATGGGCTGCGCGCGCTTCTTCAAGGAAAAGAACGCCGCGATCCGGATCATCGGCTGCGAGCCCGAGGAAGGCTCGCAGATCCCGGGCATCCGCAAGTGGCCCGAGGCTTACCTGCCGAAGATCTACGAGCGGTCGCGCGTCGACCGGCTGGAGTCCGTCAGCCAGGCGGACGCCGAGGACATGGCGCGGCGCCTGGCGCGCGAGGAAGGCATTTTCGCCGGCATCTCCTCGGGCGGCGCAGTGGCGGTGGCGCTGCGCATTGCGCGCGAGCTGAAGAACGCCGTCATCGTCACCATCATCTGCGACCGCGGCGACCGCTATCTGTCCACGGGCGTGTTTCCCGACTGAGTAAAACGGGGTCAGAGTAACAATGGGGTCAGAGTGACATTTCGAAGAAGCGCTTCGAAGCAACCGATACGCGGAACGTTACTCTGACCCCATTGACCCCGAAGATGACCCCGGTACTCGCGTTCGACATCGAGACGGTGCCCGATTGCGCCGGCATCCGGCGCCTGTACGACTTGCCGCAGTCGCTGTCCGACCAGGAAGTGGCCGAGGTCGCGTTCCAGAAGCGGCGCACCCAGACCGGAAGCGATTTCCTCGCGCCGCACCTGCACCGCGTGGTGGTGATCTCCTGCGTGCTGCGCGATGCCGAAGGGCTGCGCATCTTTTCGATCGGCGAACCCGAGGCGGGGGAGGCTGCGGCGATCCAGCGCTTCTTCGACGGCGTCGAGAAGCTGGTGCCCCAGCTCGTGTCGTGGAACGGCGGCGGCTTCGACCTTCCGGTGCTCGCGTATCGCGCGCTGGCGCACGGCGTGCAGGCGGCGAAGTTCTGGGACCAGGGCGACGACGACAAGGACTTCCGCTGGAACAGCTACGTCTCGCGCTACCACGCGCGGCACCTCGACCTGATGGACGTGCTCGCCAGGTACCAGCCGCGCAACAACGCGCCGCTCGACGAGGTCGCGCAGATCGCCGGGCTGCCGGGCAAGATCGGCATCGGCGGCGCGGCGGTGTGGCAGGCGTACCGCGACGGGCGCGTCGCCGAGATCCGCGACTATTGCGAGGCCGATACCGTCAATACCTATCTGCTCTACCTGCGCTTCCAGCTGCTGCGCGGCGCGCTGAGCGCGAAGCAGTACCGCAGCGAGCAGGGCCTTGTGCGCGCGCACCTGGAGCGCCAGAGCGAGCCGCACTGGCGCGAATTCCTGCAGCGCTGGCCAGGCGATTGATCCTCGAGGTGCTCGCGCTCGACGCCGAAGGCCGCGGCGTGGCGCGCAATCCGGACGGCAAGGTGGTGTTCGTAGAGGACGCGCTCCCCGGCGAAACGGTCGAGGCCAGCCTCATCCGGGGGCGACGCTCGTTCGACCTGATGCGCGCCGCCACGGTACTGCACGAGTCGAGCGGCCGCCGCGCGCCGCGCTGCCCGCATTTCGGCCGCTGCGGCGGTTGCGCCACGCAGCACGCCGACGCCCGCACGCAGGTCGCCGCGAAGCAGCGCTGGCTGGAGGATTGCCTGCAGCGCATCGGCAAGCTGCGCCCGGAGAGCCTGCTGCCGCCCATCTACGGGGAGGAATGGGGCTACCGGCACCGCGCCCGGCTCTCGGTGCGCTACGTGGCTGCGAAGGGCGTTGCGCTGGTGGGCTTTCGCGAGCGCAGGTCCACGTTTGTCGCCGACATGGACAGCTGCGAGGTGCTGCCACCGCGGGTTGCCGCGCTGATTCCCGGTCTGCGCCAGCTCGTGCCACGGTTATCGGTACGCGAGCGGTTGCCGCAGATCGAAGTCGCGGTCGGCGACGAGGCGGTGGCATTGGTGTTCCGGCACCTGCTGCCGCTCAGCTCGGAAGACCACGCTGCGCTGCGCGATTTCGCGCAATCCACGGGGGTGTGGATCTGGCTGCAGCCTGGCGGGCCCGATAGCGCACAGCCGTTCGCTCCCGAGGCCGGGCGTGCGCTGCATTACACGCTGCCGGAGTTCGGCGTGCGGATCGAGTTCCGGCCCACGGATTTCACGCAGGTGAACCATGCCGTGAATCGCCTGCTCGTAGCGCGCGCGGTGCGCTTGCTCGACCCGCAACCGGGCGAGCGCATCGCGGACCTCTACTGCGGCCTGGGAAATTTCTCGCTGCCGATCGCTCGACGCGGCGCGCAGGTGACCGGATTCGAGGGCAGCGCCGGGCTGGTGGAGCGCGCGCGGCACAACGCGGTGCTGAATGGAATCGAGGCGCGCTTCGAGAGTGCCGATCTGGCTGCCGCGGCGTCGCTCGGCGCCTGCGGCCCGTTCGACAAGCTGCTGCTCGATCCGCCGCGCGAGGGCGCGGTGGAACTGGTCAAGGCGCTGCCGCAGGGCTGGCCGCGCAGGATCGTCTACGTGTCCTGCGATCCGGCGACGCTGGCGCGCGACGCCGGAGTGCTGGTCCACGTGCAGGGCTTCCGGCTCGGGGCCGCAGGCGTGGTCAACATGTTTCCGCATACCGCGCACGTCGAATCGATCGCGCTGTTCGAGCGCTAGAAACGAAAAAGGGCGCCCGCAGGCGCCCTTCGTGATCGGCCGGCGGCGCGTCAGTCGCGCTCGCCGCCGAAGATGCCCAGCAATTGCAGCAGGCTGGAGAACAGGTTGTAGATCGCGACGTAGAGCGACAGCGTCACCGAGACGTAGTTGGTCTCGCCGCCGCGCACCACCGCGTTCACCTGCCACAGGATGAGCAGCGAGCTGAACAGCACGAACGCCGCCACCAGCACGAGGTGCATCATCGGGCTGGCGATGAACGCGTTCGCCACCACTGCGAGCATGATCACGATCGCGCCGACGAAGAGGAAGTTGCCCAGGCTCGAAAGGTCGCGCTTGGTGGTGGTCGCGATGCTCGCCATGGCGAAGAACACCGCCGCCGTGCCGCCCGCCGCCAGCATGACGAGTTCGATGCCGTTGCGCAAACCCAGCACGCGCTGGAACAACGGACCCAGCAACAGGCCCATGAACAGCGTGAAGCCCAGCAGCAGGGCGACGCCGACGCCGCTGTCGCGGTTCTTCTCGATGGCGAAGATCCAGCCATAGAAGATGCCGAGAATGGCAAAGAACGAAATCATCGGGCTCGAGCGCAGGAACGACAGGTCGAGGTTGGTGCCGATCGCCGCGCCGATCACCGTGGGCACCAGGCTGACGGCCAGCAGCCAGTAGGTGTTGCGCAGGACCTTGTGCGACTGCGACGGGACTGCCGCTTCGCGCGGCAGCGTGTAATCCTGGCTGCCCTGGTCGAGGCGGACTGGCTTGAGTTC
>MERE01000044.1 GCA_001771975.1 Betaproteobacteria bacterium RIFCSPLOWO2_02_FULL_68_150
GCAGCAAAAATCCCCTTCGTCAGCTCGGTCTATTGGGTGCGCACCAGCAACATCAGCTTGAGTCGGTCGGTCACACCAAGCTTCTGAAATACATTCGAAAGGTGACCTTTGACGGTGCGCTCCGAAATCCGGAGCACCGCCGCCACTTCCTTGTTGGTCGCGCCGTCCACGATGAGACGCGCGATCTCGCGCTCGCGCGTCGAAAGCGCTGCGAGCTTGTCCGCCGCCGGTTTGGCCACAGCCGGCTTGGATGTCGCCGGCACCTGCGGTGCGCTGGCATAGCGCCGCAGCTCGGTCACCAGGCGCGGAAGGAGGCTGCGGGTCACCCAGACCCCTCCCGACTGAGTCACATTGATCACCCGTTCGAGCGAATCCGGATCGATACCACGCCGGCAGCAGCCCTTTGCACCCGCCTTGAGCAGCGCTATTTCCTCGTCCTCCTGAAAGACCTCGGTCAGTACGATGACGCGTGCCGTAGCCGAGGCGGCCACGACCTGCGCCACCTGGCGCTCGATCGGGCGCTCCAGCAGCGCCGCGTCCAGAATCACCACCATCGGCGCCAGCGAAGCGAGCGTCCCGGTGAGCGTCGCAAAGTCGCCCGTCACCTCGAGTTGGTGTTCGGCGCTCACCGCGCGGCGGCAGCGGCCGATCAACTCGGGGTCCTGCGCGGCGAGGAGAATTGACATCGAAAGGGCCGGGGGTCGCGGGTGCGGCTCAGCGCTCGCGGAACGCCATCTCCCTGGTCTTGATGATGGGCTTGAGCAGGTAGTGCAAGAACGTTTTCTCGCCGGTCTGGATATGCACCGTGGCGGTCATCCCCGGAATGATCGCCAGCGGCTCGTGCCGCGCCGCCGGGACATTGCTGGTGGTGCGTACCTGCACGAGATAGTAGCTCTCGCCTTTCTTTTCGTCCGTGATGGAATCCGCACTGATGTGCTCGAGCTTGGCCGGAAATCCACCGTAGATGGAAAAATCGTAAGCGGTGATCTTCACCAGCGCATCCTGGCCGGGTCGCAGAAACGCGATATCCCGCGGCCTGACCCGGGCTTCGACCAGCAGGTTGTCCTCCAGCGGCACGATTTCCATCAGCTCCGAGCCCGGCTGCACGACGCCGCCGATGGTGGTCACCTTCACCGACTTGACGGTGCCGTTGACCGGTGAGCGCACCACGGCCCGTTCGACCCGGTCCTTCAGCGCGACGCTCGTCGCTGCAGTGCCTTCCTGCTCCGCGCGGACCTGGTTCAAATCCCCCTGGGCATCGGCACGGAACTTGGCGACATAGCTTTCGAGCTTCTGTCTCGCTTCGGAGACCGCCGATTCCAGGCGCGGGATCGAGATCCTGGTGGAGTCCAGTTCGCCCTTCAGGTCGTTCGCCTGGCGCTCCAGGCGCAGCAGCTCGACCTCGGACATCGCGCCCTGCTTGACCAGCGGGCGCGACATGGAGAGCTCCTTGTCGAGGAACTCCAGGCTGGTATTGATCTGCGTGAGCCGCCCGCGCTTCTCGCGCAGTTCCTGGTTGCGCTGGTCGATCTGCTGGGTGAACACCGCGGTATTGGCCGCGTATTCGGCCTGACGCGAGCGGTACAGCGTCAGCTCGCGTTCCGCCAGGTCGGGGGTGTCCTGCCTGAAGCGCGCCGGCAGCTCGAATGGCCTGCCGGATACCTCGGCCGTCAGGCGCGCGATCTTCGCGCTCAGGGCGTCGTTCTTGGCCTTGTTTTCCTGGAACGACGAGGCGTAGCGCGTGTCGTCGATCAGGATCAGCACCTGGTTCTTGCGCACGATGTCGCCGACTTTCACCTTGATCTCGGCAACGATCCCCCCTTCCAGGTTTTGCACCACCTGCACCTGGCTCGAGGGAATCACCTTGCCGTCGCCGACCGTGGTTTCGCCGATGTTGGCGAACGCCGCCCAGACGAAAAACGCGACGACGAACGCGAGCACTCCCCACAGCAGGGCGTGCGAGTAGGCCGGAGGTCCCTGCATCGCAGCAGCCGCACTCTCGCCCATGTAGTCGATGTCGTCGCGCCGCTCTGCGGCCTGCGTCATGGCTGCATCCTAGGCCCGCTTGGCCACATTGATCTTGCCGCCCGATAACGCCTGCATGACCTGGTCCTTCGGTCCGTCGGCCACCACGCGGCCACCATCGAGCACGATCAGGCGCGGCACCAGGGTGAGCAGCGACGCCCGGTGCGTGACCAGCATGAAGGTCTTGCCCGCCAGGCCCTGGTCGAGCTTGCGCTTGAAGATCTCCTCGGACCGGTTGTCGAGCGCGTTGGTGGGTTCGTCCATGATCAGCACCGGCGGGTCGAGCAGCAACGCGCGCGCGATCGCCACCGTCTGGCGCTGCCCGCCCGAGAGCCCTTCGCCGCGCTCGCCGATGCGCAGGTCGAAGCCCTGCGCGGAAGGGTGCACGAACTCGGTGACACCCGCGATCTCGGCGGCACGCAGCATCGCGGCGTCGTCGGCGTAGGGCGCCGAGAACAGGATGTTCTCCTTCACCGTGCCGTAGAACAGCGTCACGTCCTGCGGCACGTAGCCGATGTTCTTGCGCAGCGTCGCCGGATCGATCTGGTTCACGTCGACGCCGTCGACCAGGATCGAGCCGGAACTCGGCTGGTACAGTCCCAGCACCAGCTTTTCGATGGTGGACTTGCCGGAGCCGATGCGCCCGATGAGTCCTACGCGCTCGCCCGCAGCCAGCTTGAACGACACGTTCTGCAGCGCCGGCGTCTGCTGTCCCGGATACGAGAAGGTGACGCCGCGAAACTCGATCTCGCCCCGGATGCCCGGGCGATGCACGAAGCTCTTGTTGGGCGGCCGCTCGACCGGCAGCTGCATGATGTTCTGCAGGGTGCGCAGCGCCGACACCGACTGGTGGTAGCGCGTCATCAGCCCCGCGACCTGCCCGAGCGGCGCCAGCGCGCGCCCCGTCAGGATGGTGCAGGCGACCAGCGCGCCGACCGTGAGCTCGCGCTCCGAAATGAGGTAGACGCCGACGACGATGACCCCGACGCTCGCCAGCTGCTGCACCGAAACCGAAATGTTGACGATCGCCGACGAAAGCGTGCGCGCCTTGATCCCGAGCCGCGCGATGGTGCCTACGAGCTGCTCCCACTTGCGCTGCAGCATGCCCTCGGCCGAGAGCGCTTTCACGGTCTCGATCGAGCTGAGGCTCTCGATCAGCAGGCCCTGCTTCTGCGCTGCCAGGCGGAAAGTCTGCAGGATCACCACGCCCAGCGAGCGCTGCAGCACCAGGCCGACCAGGATGATGAGCGGCACGGCCGTCAACGGTACGACCCCGACCCAGCCGCCGATCCAGAAAATCACCCCGATGAACAGGAACACGAACGGCAGGTCGACCAGCGCCGTGATCGTGGCGGAGGTGATGAATTCGCGGAACGACTCGAATTCATGCATGTTGCTCGCGAACGAGCCGACCGAGGCCGGCCGCACTTCCATGCGCAAGCCCATCGCGCGCTCGAAAATGTTCGATGAAAGGATCACGTCGATGCGCTTGCCCGCGATGTCGATCAGGTAACCGCGCAGCATGCGCATGCCGAAGTCGAACGCGAGCACGATCAGGACGCCGAACACCAGCGCCCACAGCGTTTCGGTGGTGTCGTTCGGCACCACGCGGTCGTACACGTTCATGATGAATAGCGGCATCACGAGCGCGAACAGGTTGACGAGCAGCGACGCCAGCAGCACCTCGCCGTAGATCGGCCAGGCCCGGCGCACTACGCCCCAGAACCAGTGGTCGATGCGCGGCACCGCGCTGTGTTCGGTGCGCGAGTCGAACTTCAACTGCTGGCGCACCAGGATCACATGGCCCGAGTATTCCGGCTGCAGCTCGTCCGCCGTCTTCTCGGACATGCCGCCCGTGTCGGCGTCCACGATCTCGTAGCGGCCATCCGGTTTGATGCTCTTCAGGATGCAGGCTCGTTGGTCACGCAGCAGCAGCACCACGGGCAGCACCAGCGGCGAAACCTTGCCCAACTCGCGCGCGGTCACCTTGGCGCTCAGGCCGGCCCGCTCGGCCGCGCGCTCGAATAGCGCCGGCGTAAGGCGGCTGTCGACCAGCGGCAGGCCCGCCGACAGGGTCTCGGCGGAAAAGGGGTGGTTGAAAAGCCGCGTCAGCAGAACAAGGCACTTGAGCAGGGGGTCGTCGGCCACCACTCCGGGCCGCGGCACCTCCCACTGCTTCTTGGTCTGCGCTTCGTTCAACGCGTCGCTCCGATCAAGTTTGCCTGCCTCGCGCATTGGCGCCGACTCCCGGGCCCGCGCCAACGGCCCGCGATTATGCCCTTACTCGGGCTTGCCGATGAAGTAGCCCTGCACGCCGTCGACCATCAGGCTCTTGGCCAGCTCGAAGTCCTTCTCGGTCTCGGTGTACTCGGTCAGCACCTGGATCCCCAGGCCGTGCGCGATGCCGACCAGCGCCTGGACGAAAAACTGCCGGTCGCTGGAGTCGGCCATGCCGCGCGTGTAGCTGCCGTCGATCTTGATGTAGTCGATCTCGAGGCTTCGCAGGTAGCCCACCGAAGCGGTGCTCTGGCCGAAGCGGTCGATCGACAGGCGCGCGCCGGTCTCGCGCAGGCGGCTGAAGGCGGCCTTGACCGCGTCGATGTGCCCGATGAGCGATTGCTCCATCACCTCGACGATGATGTTGCGCGCGACTGCCGGCTGCGCTTTCAGCTTGGCGCAGACCCAGTCGACGAAGGGCGGATCGATGATCGACTCGAGCGACAGGTTGACCGCGGTGGCGCCGCCGCGCACCGGCCCGCTCGTCGCGATGCGCTGCATGACCTTTTCGACCACGACCTTGTCGAGCAGCTGCAGCGCGCCGAGCCGCTTGGCGGTGGCGATGAACATGCCGGCGCGGATCAGCTGTCCGTCCGAGCCGAGGATGCGCACGCAGGATTCGCTGCGATACATCCAGTCCGCTTCCGCGACGCGGGTCGGGCGCACCGGCTGGAACTGCAGCGCGACGCGCTCGCTCGGCAATCCGACCCGGAACATGCCGTTGATCTCGGCGTACATGGTGTTGACCGCCTCAGCCGCCGCTTCCATCTCCAGGTGCCAGGCCGGAACGCCGCGCGCCTGCGCCACGCCAAGCGCAGCGCCCATCGTCGCCATCAGCTTGCCGAACATCGCCCCATCGTGGTGGCGGTAGAACGTCATGCCGGCGTGCGCCATGACACTCGCTTCGCTGCGCGGGAATTCCTCGATCTCGGCCAGCGCCGCAATCAGCGCGTCGCCCAGGGCGGGCACATCGGCTTCCGCAAGTTCCGGGACCACGACGCCGAATTCCGGGCCATCGAGCTTGGCGAGCAGCGCCCCGGCGCGCGCTGCGGTCGCCTTGCCGAGCAATTGCGCCACGCGCTTGAGCAGCGTGTCGCCCTCGACGCGGCCGTTCTTCTCGTTATAGGCCATGAAACCGCGGATCCGGATCACCGCCAGCACCCCGGTGGGAAACTTGGTCGGCGCGCCGATCAGGTGCGCGACGCGCTCGCTGAAGTCGTTGCGGTTCATGAGTCCGGTCACCGGATCGACATACGCCTTCTTGCGCATCTTCTCGGCGAGATCGCTCTGCTCGGTGAGCATGCGCTCCACGGCGACGACCATCTGGTTCAGCGCACCGGCGACGCGCTGCAGCTCGCGCGCCCAGGGGAGCTTCGGCAGCACCTTGAACTCGCGCTTGGTGATGGCGATCGCCTGCGCCTCCATGTCGTCCAGGGGCCGCAGGGCGAGCCGCAGCACCACCAGCACCACGACCAGCGACACGATCGCCACCGCCAGCAGCACCCACGCCGAACGCACCGAAACGCGGTAAAGCTCGGCATAGGCGTGCCCCGGATGGCTCACCACTTCGATTTTCGCCGCCTGGCGCCAGCCGTCCATTACGATCGAATCCATGCGCGGCGTCTGCAGCGGGAACCACTCGATGAACCACTGCGGAACCCCTTCCACCGCCTGTTCGACGCGCTTCGCGACGAGCACCTTGCCGTCCATCGCCTTGACCAGGATCTCGCGGTAGTAGCCACGGTCGAACACCGACGCCGTCATGCGCTCTACGGTTTCGACGTCCTTGACGCGGCCGCTGTGCGTGATCGCGAGACCGAGGAAGGTGGAGGTGTCCTGGGCGTGCGATTCGAGCGTCTTTTGCAGGAATTCCTTGGTGCTCTGGATGACGATGCCGAGCGTGCCGATGAACACCAGCACCCAGAGCAGCGAAATCAGCCCAACCAGCAACCGGGAAAGTTTCATGTCGCCCCCGCCATCTGGAAATTCATCCGTGCCCTACATTGCCGAACGCAGCCGGGCCTGAAGATCGCGCCAGTGCCCGATGCGGTCCGAACCGCCGACGGACTGGCCGCGCCCGGTCTGCTCTTTCGCCAGCCACAGCCCCGAACCGTTGAAGCTGTACACCGGCAGGAGGTCGGTGCGCTGCGACGCTGGCCGTATTGTCGGGTTGATGTTATCGAGGACCACAGGCTCGGCGTCCGGCGTCGGAAAATACGCGAGCACCATGTGCGGCTCATTGTATACGACCAGTTCCTTGACGTAGGTGATGCGCAGCTTCTCGTCCGGCACGCCCAGCGCACGCAGCGTGAAATACTTGGCAATCGAGTAGTCCTCGCAATCGCCCGCGTCGGTCGACAGGAACTCGATCGGCGTCGCCCAGTAATCCTCTTTGCCCCAGTGCTTCAGGTCGCCGATGAATTGCGTCAGGTTCATGAAGTCGTTCACCAGCCGCAGCTTCTCCTCCTCGGGGAGCTTCCTGTACTTGGGGTTGGTGAGAATCTCGCGCCAGCCGGTGAGCCGGGTCTTGGCCACCGGGCCGAACTGTGCCGCGAGCTTGGCGACCTGCTCCGGTGTAATGCCGATGATTTCCTGCGCCAGCGCAGCAAGCGAAACGAACAGCAGGACGATTCGCAGCCACCGGGGGGCGAAGGGGTGCATCAGGGCGACCATGATACTGATAATCGCCCCGTAGCGGCCTCAGGCCGCGCCTTCGCCGAGGTAGGCCTCGCGCACCCTCGGATCGGCGAGGAGGCGCTGCGACTCGTCGGCGAGCGCGATGGCGCCCGATTCCATGACATAGCCGCGGCCCGCCGCCTCGAGGGCAAGGCGCGCGTTCTGCTCCACCAACAGGATGGTGACCCCTTGCGCCGCGATATCGCGGATGATCTCGAAAATCTTGGCCACCAGCAGCGGCGCCAGCCCCATCGAGGGCTCATCGAGCAGCAGCAGCCTGGGCCGTGCCATCAGCGCGCGCCCGATCGCGAGCATCTGCTGCTCGCCGCCCGAAAGCGTGCCCGCGGTCTGCGCGCGCCGCTCCTTCAACCGCGGAAAGGTCTGAAAGCGATGCTCGAGATCCGCGGCGACGCCGGCGTCGTTGCGCGAAAACGCGCCCATCGCCAGATTCTCCTCGACCGTCAGCTGGGGAAAAATGCCGCGGCCCTCGGGCACCATGACGAGCCCCCGCCGCGGCAGCTCGTACACCGGGGTGCCCGCGACGTCGGCACCGCCGTAGCGCACCGATCCGGAATGCGCCGAAACGAGGCCGCAGATGGCCCGCAGCGTAGAGCTTTTGCCGGCGCCGTTCGCGCCGATGAGGCACACCAGTTCGCCCTCGTCGATCGCAAGGTCGATGCCCTTCACCGCGCGGATGCCGCCGTAGCGGACCTCGAGCCCGCGCACCTCAAGCAGCATG
>MERE01000045.1:0-8009 GCA_001771975.1 Betaproteobacteria bacterium RIFCSPLOWO2_02_FULL_68_150
ATCGACCCGGCCAGGCCTTTGATCCACCGGCGATGATCCTATACCTGCACGGATTCAATAGCGCACCCGCGTCCCACAAGGCGCGCGCCCTGCGCTCCCATCTCGAAGCGCGCGGTCTGGCGCACCAGTTCGCCTGTCCGGCGCTGCCGCATCGTCCCGCCGCGGCAATCGCGCTGATCGAGTCGGAAATCGGGCGCTGCGGCGGCCGCCCGACGCTCGTCGGCAGCTCGCTGGGAGGGTTCTACGCCACCCATTTCGCCGAACGTCTGGACCTGCGCGCAGTGCTGATCAATCCCGCGATCAGGCCGCATATCGGCCTGGAGCCGTTCCTGGGTACGCAGCAGAACCTCTACACCGGGGCGACCTACGAACTTACGCGGGCAGATCTCGAGGGCTGGCGGGCGATCGTGGTCGAGCAGGTTGATCCGGAACGCTACCTGCTGTTGCTCGAGACCGGCGACGAAGTGCTCGACTGGCGCGAGGCGGCGCGCAAGTACGAGGGCGCAAGGACCGTCATCCGTGATGGCGGCGACCACACCCTGCAAAGCTTCGCCGAGCACATCCCGCGCCTGCTTGCGTTCGCCGGATTGCAGGCTCGCGCATGAACGTTCTGTACGAGGAAGACGGCGAGTTCAGGGTCGGCGCGGTGCTGTCGCAGGCAGCGACCTCCCTTCAGGTGGAAAGCCCGCACGGCCGGCGCTCCAAGGTCAAGGCGGGCCACGTGCTGCTCAGCTTCGAGCAACCCTCGGGCGCCGAGCTGCTCGCCGGCGCGCAGCAGTACGCCCGCGGACTCGAGACTGATTTTCTATGGCAGTGCTGCGGCAGCGCGGAGTTCGGTTTCCGCGATTTCGCGCGCGAGTACGTCGGCCGCGAACCGGCACCGCAGGAAGCGGCGGGCGTGTTGTTCAAGCTGCACTCGGCGCCGATGTATTTCTATCGCCGGGGCCGCGGGCGCTACCAGGCGGCGCCCGAGGAGACCCTGAAGCTCGCGCTCGCCGGTCTGGAAAGGAAGCAGCGAATCCAGCAGCAGATTGCGGCATGGGCCGCCGCGCTGGCGCGCTGCGAGTGCCCGGCCGAAATCGCCACGCTGCGCGACGAATTGCTGTACGCGCCGGACCGCGCCAAACCGGAAACCAAAGCGCTTGAACAAGCCTGCGCTGCCATCGGATTGTCCGCGCCGGCGCTATTCGAGCGATGCGGCCTGCTGACCGACACGCACGCCTACCACCTGGGCCGGTTTCTGCGCGAGTTCTTTCCCAACGGCATCGCCTTTCCCGCGCACCCGGCGCCGCTGCCGCCCGACGATCTGCCGTTCGCGCCGGTCGAGGCCTTCAGTCTCGACGATCTGGGCACGACCGAGATCGACGACGCGTTTTCCGTGACGCGCGTCGCGCAGGACGATTGGCGCATCGGCATTCACATCGCGGCGCCGGCGCTCGGTTTCGCCCCCGGCTCGCCGGTCGACGCCATTGCGCGCGAGCGGCTGTCGACGGCGTACCTGCCCGGACGCAAGTACACGATGTTGCCGGAGGACGTGATCGAGCGTTTTTCGCTCGATCACGGCAACCACCAGAGCGCGCTGTCGCTGTATCTGGCGGTATCGTCCAGGGACCTGAGCGTGCGCGGCCATCACTCGCGCATCGAGCAGGTGAGGATCGGCGCCAACCTGCGCCATGCGCAGTACGACGCGCTGAACGCCGCATTCGAATCGGGCGGCCGGGTGGGCCTGCCGTACGAGCAGGAACTGCGGGACCTGTGGCGGCTCGCCTGCGCGCTGGAGCAGCGGCGCGGCAAGCCCAGCGTCGGCGCGGGGATTGTCGACTACGTGTTTCGCGTCGAAGGCGAGCGCGTGAAAATCGAACCGCGGCGGCGCGGCGCACCGCTCGACAAGCTGGTGTCCGAACTGATGATCCTCGCCAACAGCTCCTGGGGTGGACTGCTCGCCGAACGCGACGTGGCGGCGATCTACCGCGTTCAATCCTCCGGCAAGGTGCGTCTGAGCGTGTATCCGGAAATGCACGACGGGCTCGGCGTCGCGGGCTATGCCTGGCTCACGTCGCCGCTGCGGCGCTATGTCGATCTGCTCAACCAGTGGCAGCTTGCCGCGGCGCTCGCGGGACGGCGGGCGCCGTTTGCGCGCAACTCCGAAGACCTGCTGTCGGCGATGCGTGCATTCGAGCTGACGGCGGCGCGCTATGACGAGCATCAGCGCGTGCTCGAATCGTACTGGTGCCTGCGCTGGCTGCTGCAGGAGCAGGTGCGCAGTGCCGCGGCGACCGTGCTGCGCGAGAACCTGGTGCGTCTCGACGGACTGCCGCTCGTGACGCGCGTGCCCTCGCTGCCGAATCTCGAGCCGGGTACGCGGGTGCAACTCGACATCGAAGCGGTGGACCTGATCGCGCGCGAGGCCGCCTGCCGATTCCGGGAAACGCTTGCCGCCGGTGGCGGCGCCGCCGATCCGGACCGGCAGCAGGGCGGCCTCACGGCTTAGAATAGCCGGCAGCATTGTTCCGGAGCCGAATTGCAGGGTACCTACGCCAGCGCATTGCTACAGCCCGCCGATTTCTGGGCCGGGCTCGACCGTCAGTCCCGCCTGCTGTGGGTCTCGGTCGGCGCGTCGTTGCTCCTGCACTTGTTCGTGCTTTCGGTTCATTTCAGGTTTCCCGATGCCCTGCGCTGGAAGTCGCCCAACCAGGCACTCGAGGTGATTCTGGTTAACGCGAGGAGCCAGGAGGCGCCGGCGCAGCGCGAGGCGCTCGCGCAGGTGCACCTGGACGGTGGCGGCAATACCGATCAGCGCCGCCGCGCGCGCACGCCGTTGCCCGTGACCGAGCCACGCGACCCCGGGCGCGATCTGGCCGACGGTCAGCGCCGCGCGCAACAACGCGAAGCACAGCAACAGCGCGTGCTGGCGCAAGCGCAGCCATCGGCCAGCAGCGTGCCGGCGGACGCGGCGCGCCGGCCCAATCCCGACGAGCCGGCGCCGCAGGTGTCCGGTCGAGACCTTGCCGACCTGTCACTTGCGGCGCTCAAGCTGCAGGCGCAGATCGACAAGGCGCACGAGGAGTACCAGAAGCGGCCGCGCAAGAAGTTCCTCGGCGCGCGTGCGAGCGAGTACCGCTTCGCGCAATACGAGGAGGGCTGGCGCATGAAGATCGAACGCGTCGGCACGCTCAACTACCCGGCCGAAGCACGCGGCAAGCTCTACGGCAACCTGCGCCTGACCGTCACCATTCGGCCCGACGGGTCGGTGGAGTCGATCGACCTGGACCGTTCCTCGGGTCTCAAGGTGCTGGACGATGCCGCACATCGCATCGTGCGCCTGTCCGAGCCGTTTCCCGCATTTCCGGCCGATATCCGGCGCGATACCGACCTGCTGGTGATTACGCGCACCTGGTTTTTCGCCCAAGGCGACAAGCTCGGCACGGAGTAGCTCCGCACCGAGCGGTTCACGATGCCGGATCGTTACGCAGTCGTCGGCCATCCAGTGACGCATTCCAGGTCGCCATGGATTCACGCCTGCTTTGCGCGCGCCACGGGAGAGGACATCGAGTACCAGAGTATCGACGCACCGCCCGATGGCCTCGAGCGCACGCTGGACGCGTTCCGCGCCGCGGGCGGCCGGGGGGTCAACGTCACGCTGCCGTTCAAGGAAGCGGCGTGCCGCTACGCCACCGAACTCAGCGCGCGCGCGCGCAGCGCGCAGGCCGCGAACACGCTCAGCTTCGAGGGCGCACGCATCCGCGCAGACAATACCGACGGTGCCGGCTTGCTGCGCGACCTGACGGTCAATCTCGGCCGCGCGGTCGCCTCGCAACACGTGCTGCTGCTCGGTGCGGGCGGGGCCGCGCGCGGGGTGCTGGCGCCACTGCTGGAAGCCGGCCCGGCGCGCCTCGTGATCGCCAATCGCACGCTGGCGAAGGCGCTGGCGCTGGTCGCCGGGTGCCCGGGCGCAGGTCGCGGCGTGCGCCCGGAAGCGCTCGGCTATGAGGCGCTGTCAGGCGAGTCGTTCGATCTCGTGATCAACGCGACCTCGGCCGGCCTGACCGGTGCCGCACTCGCGCTGCCGGCGTCCGTCTTTCGCCGCGAAGCGCTCGCCTACGACATGGTCTACGGCCGTGCCACAGCGTTTCTTGCGCTGGCGCGCGCTGCCGGTATCGCTGCGCACGATGGCCTCGGCATGCTGGTCGAGCAGGCGGCGGAATCGTTTTACCTCTGGCGCGGCGTGCGGCCGGATACCGCGGCGGTGCTCGCCGCGCTGCGCGCGCATTGAGGCACGCGCCCGGTGCGACGGGTCGCTCGCATGGGCTGGAGAATTTTCGTTTACGCACTGAGCGCGCTGGTGCTCGCGCTGGCCGCGGTACAGGCCTGGTACTACGGCCATGTGCTCTGGTGGAACACGCACAATCCCGCGCTGACCGCGTTCATGCAGGTGCGGCTAGAGCGCCTGCGTGACAAGAATCGGTCGGCCGCGCTGCGTCAGCGCTGGGTCGGCTACGAGAGGATTTCGTCGCAGCTCAAGCGCGCCGTGGTGGCCGCCGAAGACGCCAGGTTCGTCGGCCACGACGGTTTCGACTGGGAGGCGATCCAGAAAGCGCTCGAGCGCAACGAGCGCAAGGGCGCCTTGATCGCAGGTGCTTCGACCATCAGCCAGCAATTGGCGAAGAACCTGTTTCTCTCGGGAGAGCGCTCGTGGGCTCGCAAGGGCCAGGAGGCGGTGATCACGGCGATGCTCGAAGCGGTGATGTCGAAGCGCCGCATACTCGAGATCTACCTCAATGTTGCGGAGTGGGGCGAGGGCGTGTTCGGCGCGGAGGCCGCGGCGCGCCATCACTTCGGCATCTCTGCGGCCGAGTTGAATGCCGAGCAGGCAGCCTGGCTCGCAGCTATTCTGCCCAGCCCGCGGCGCTATGAACGCGGCCGCACGACGCAGTACCTGCAGGGCCGCGTGCAGACGATCCTGGCCCGCATGCCGGCGGCCAAAATTCCTTAGCCGGGATGCCCGCCGGCGATAGACTTCGACCCATGGCGTGGTCGTCGCGGTACGACTGGAAATTCGTCGCTCGCGCGTCGGTCGTGATCGCGCTGGTGTTTGCCGCGCTCGTTTCGTCATGGATCGGCATCGAAGCTGAACGTCGCGGCAAGGAGGCCGTGTCGGAGGCCTCGGTGCTGGCGCGCAGGGCATTCGATGTCGCGGTGCGCGCCCATGCGCTGGAGGCGCTGCACGATCGGTTGCTCGCCGTGCAAGCGCGCGACGCGGCAGCCGTGATGGCCGCGGCAGAGCGGGAGCGCCACGCGAGCGGCCTCGCAGCCTTGCGACTCGAACTCGATCAGATCGGCGGCCTGCCGCTCGCAGCGCGCGAACGCGCCTTGCTGCAGGGCGCGCTGCAAGCGCTGGAGGGGCACGACCGGCTCGCGGCCGTGATGCGGGATGACCCCGATCGCGGTGCCGCGTCGGCCGGGACCGGGCCCGGCGCCCTGCCGTTCAAGGACTCCGCAGCGAGCGCATCGCACGTGGCGCCGCGCCTGCTCGAGCTCGCGAACGAGATCAGCACGCGCGTCGGGCGAGCGGCGGCCGAGACGAGCGAGGCGGGTGAGCGCGCCCAGACCTTGCTCATCATCTTCGGCAGCGTGTCGCTGTTGCTCGCGCTCTATCTGGCGCACTGGCTCGGCGAGGCGCTTGCCAAGGCCGGCCAACTGATGCTTCAGTTGGCCGAAATGGCACGCGTCGACGGCTTGACCGGCCTGCCCAATCGGCGGCTGTGGGACGAAGAGCTGGTCAAGGGTCTGGATCGTGCGCGTCGCACCGGGCGGCCCTGCTCCATCGGGCTGATCGATCTCGATCAATTCAAGCGCTATAACGATACCCACGGACACCAGGCCGGCGACCGCCTGCTGCGCGATACCGCGCAGTCGCTGGCGCAGCGCATGCGCGCCGGGGATCTGATCGCGCGCTATGGCGGGGAAGAGTTCGCCGTGCTGCTGCACGGCTGCGACGCGGACAATGCGCTCAAGTTCTTCGAGCGACTGCATGGCGCGATGCCTCTCGGCCAGACCTTTTCGGCCGGCGTGTCGCACACCGAGGGACGGGAGCCGGGCGGCGACGTCCTGAAACGCGCCGACGAAGCGCTTTACCGTGCGAAAGCGGAGGGACGCGACCGCACCATGGCGTTTCGCGCCAGCGAGCCCGCAGCGTGACCGAGCTTCCCACCCGGTTGGAAGTCGAGGACCTGCAGCAGAATCTCGGCGAGGTGCAGGAAATCCTGGAGCGCCTGCGTCCGGTCGACGGCCGCTCGCCGGCGCCGGAGGCGGAAGCGCTGCTGCTGGGCGAGATCCGTGCCAAGCTGGAGCGGCTTCATCCGGCCGACGTCGCAGTGGTGCTCGAGGCGCTGCCGCTTGACGAACGGCTCATCGTCTGGGGCCTGGTCAAGGCCGACCGCGATGGCGAGATCCTGCTCGAGGTCGCCGACGCGGTGCGCGAATCGCTCATCGCGAGCATGGAGCCGCGCGAGCTCGTTGCCGCCGCCGAGACGCTGGAGGCCGACGAGATTGCCGATCTCGTGCCCGACTTGCCGGACGACGTGGTGCAGGACGTCATCCGGGCGCTGCCGCAGGCCGAGCGCGAGCAGTTGCGCGCGGCGCTGTCCTACGACGAGGGGTCGGTCGGCGCGCTGATGGATTTCGACCAGGTGACGGTGCGCGAGGACGTGTCGCTGGAAGCGGTCACGCGCTACCTGAGGCGCATGGACGAGTTGCCCGGCCATACCGACCAGCTGTTCGTGGTCGATCGCGAGCAGCGCCTGCGGGGCACGCTGCCGCTCGCGCGCCTGATCGTCTCCGATCTGGACCTCGAAGTGGGCCAGGTCATCTCACGGGAAAGCCTGCAGCTGCATGCCGAAGACGCGGCCGAGGATGCCGCCCAAGCGTTCGAGCGCTACGACCTGGTTTCGGCGCCCGTGGTGGACCATTTCGGGCGCCTGGTCGGCCGGCTCACCGTAAATGCGGTGGTGGACCACATCCGCGAGAAAAGTGCTGCAACGCAGCTCGCCGAGTCAGGCCTGCGCGAGGAAGAGGACATCTTCGCGCCGGTCTGGAACAGCTTCCGCAACCGCTGGGCGTGGCTCGCGGTCAATCTGGTGACCGCTTTCATCGCCTCGCGCGTGATCGGTGCCTTCGAGGGATCGATCGAAAAGCTGGTGGCGCTCGCCGCACTGATGCCGATCGTCGCCGGCATCGGCGGCAATTCGGGCAACCAGACCATCACCCTGATCGTGCGCGCGCTGGCGTTGGGGCAGATCCAGGGCGAGTACTGGACGCAGCTGCTGCGCAAGGAACTGAGCGTCGCGACGCTGAATGGCGTCGCCTGGGGCACGCTGCTCGGCGGCGTGACGTATCTTCTCTACGGCCGCGTGGCGCTCGGTGGCGTCATGGCGCTCGCCATGCTTCTCACGCTGCTGCTGGCCGCGGGCATGGGTGTGGCGATCCCGTACCTGCGCGCGCGGCTCGGCCGCGACCCGGCGGTCGGCGCCTCGGTATTGATTACCGCGTGCACCGACTCGGGTGGATTCTTCATCTTTCTCGGCCTGGCGACCGTGTTCCTGCTTTGACGCAGGGGTTTCCGTGGCAGCGGCATGCAGGGATAAACTACTGCAAGAAAATGGCCGTAAACGAGGAAGTCTATTTGCTCGATTGCTGGCAACGGGTAATCTGTTCCTACTGTCGCAAACCATTCCCTGAAACCGCGCGCGTGGGGTCGGGCCAGAAGAAGAAGGGCGGCTTCTGCAGCTTGGATTGCTACGCGAAATACTACGAGCTTGAAATCCGTGAGCGCCTCAGACGATTTGTTGACCCTAGCGGCTCGAACCAGTGCTGCGCGGGCGCCGGAAGGCGTCCGTGACGCGACCGAAGACGACTCCGACGCGGCAGTTCGCACGACCGGAATATTGCCTTCGCAGGAGCTGGAACGCGCAGTCAAGGTAACCAAGGAAATCCGCTTCCTGGAACCGATC
>MERE01000045.1:8026-9323 GCA_001771975.1 Betaproteobacteria bacterium RIFCSPLOWO2_02_FULL_68_150
CCGATCCAGGAAAATCAGTATCAGCCGGCCAGCCTCGACCTTCGTTTGGGTTCAGCCGCCTACCGGGTGCGCGCCAGTTTCCTGCCCGGCAAGGACGCGACCGTAGAGAAAAAGCTTGAAGACCTCGCGATGCACAAGATGGACATCGCCAACGGCGCCGTGCTGGAGCGCGGTTGCGTCTACATTGTCCCGCTACTCGAGGGCCTGTCGCTGAGAAAACGCACCTCTGCGATGGGCAATCCAAAGAGTTCCACCGGCCGTCTGGACATATTCACCCGGCTCATCACCGACTACGGTACGGAGTTCGATCGCGTCCGCGATGCGTACAGCGGCCCGCTGTATGCGGAGGTTTCGCCCAGGACCTTCAGTGTACTGGTGCGCAAGGGGTCCAGATTGAATCAGATTCGCATTCGCCGCGGCAATCCGCCGAGCAGCGACACGGCGATGCGGCGATTGCTGGAAGAGCACCAGGTTGTGGAATCGATTACCGGGAACCAAATTCGCGATGGTGTTCCGGTTACGGTGGATGTGCAGGGTGACAAATCTGGAGGCATCATCGGCTACAAGGCGAGGAGCCATGCCGGGCTCATCGATGTCGACAAGGTGCGGCACTACGAAGTGCTGGACTATTGGGAGCCGGTCCACGCGCCGCGTCGCGGTGGATTGGTGCTGGACCCGGCGGACTTCTACATCCTGGCATCGAGGGAAGCGGTCAATGTTCCGCCAACGCATGCGGCCGAGATGCTTGCCTTCGATACGCTGATGGGCGACTTCCGGGTGCATTACGCGGGGTTCTTCGATCCTGGATTCGGCCACCCCGATGCCGGAGGGGAGGGGTCGCGAGCCGTTCTCGAAGTTCGATCCTTTGAAGTCCCGTTCGTGATCGAACATGGTCAGGTGGTCGGCCGGTTGGCCTATGAGCTTCTGATGGCACCGCCGGCGCGGCTCTACGGCAGTGGAGTGAAGTCGTCGTACCAACGTCAGGGAATCGCTCTCAGCAAGCATTTCAAGCCGCTGCCTGCCGCCGACGTGCGCTGAGGGGGGCGTACGCGGCAGCACTGCGGTGCGCAAGTAATCAAGGCAGAGATGCCGTAGCAACACGCTGGCTTTGATGACCCACGCCCTCAAGGCACTTCCGGAACTTCTCAGCGCCGCGCTCCTGCTCGCGCTGTGGATCGAGCCACTGCGCTTCGGCATCGAGTGGTTCCGTGCCGGCGTGCTCACGCTCCTGCTCGAGTTCTTCGTCCTCAACGCGGGCGGCTTCATGGCGCACCTGATGTACGAGCCGCAGACCTCC
>MERE01000046.1 GCA_001771975.1 Betaproteobacteria bacterium RIFCSPLOWO2_02_FULL_68_150
GCAGCGACGGCAGCGGGCTCGAGCTCAACCTGGTCTACAACCCGCAGGGACCGACGTTGCCGCCGGCACAGGCCGAGCTTGAATCGGACTACCGTCGCGTCCTGCGCGAGCGCCATGGCATCGTCTTCACGCGCCTCTACACGCTCGCCAACATGCCGATCCAGCGCTTCGGCTCGACGCTCGTCTCGAGGGGCCAGTTCGAGCCGTATATGGCGTTGCTGCGTAGCGCGCACTGCGAGCAGAATCTCGAGACCGTGATGTGCCGCAGCCTGCTTTCGGTGGATTGGCAGGGCTATGTGTACGACTGCGATTTCAACCAGATGCTCGAGCTGCCGCTCGCGCTGCCGGGCAAGCGCCGCGCGCATCTTTCGGACCTGATCGGCCGCGACCTCACCGGGCTGCCGATCACGGTGCGCGACCACTGCTACGGCTGCACCGCGGGTCAGGGCTCGTCGTGCGGCGGGGCGCTGCATGAGTGAGGCGCCGGGCCGCAGCTGCCCGGTGCCCTATCGCTATGGCGCGCCGGCGCTCGCCGCGTGCGCCGCCTTCGAGGTCGAGACGCTCTGGGTCGCGGGCGGCCTGTACGGCAACCGCTTCGCGCTCGCGCGGCTGCTCGAGTTGTTCGACGCGGAAAGCGGCTCCAAGGCGCTGGTCTTCAACGGCGACTTCCACTGGTTCGATTGCGACGGCGCGGATTTTGCGGCGATCGACGAGGCGGTAGGCCGGCATCGCGCCACGCGCGGCAACGTCGAGACCGAGCTCGCCGGCGCCGACGCCGGCGCGGGCTGCGGCTGCGCCTACCCGGAGTGGGTGGGCGAGGCCGAAGTCGCCCGCTCCAATCGCATCCTGGAGCGGCTGCGCGGCGTGGCGTGCGGCTTCCCGGAAACCCGGCGCGCTCTCGGTGCGCTGCCGATGTTCCGTGCCGCCGCAGTGGCGGGCGAGCGCATCGCCATCGTGCACGGCGACGCCGATTCGCTCGCCGGCTGGGGTTTCTCGCAGGAGCGGCTCGCTGCGCCCGGGGGCATCGCCGCGGCGCGCGATGCGCTGCGCCGCGCGCAGGCGCGCGTCATCGCCTCCAGCCATACCTGCCTGCCGGTGCTGCAGTCCTGCGGCGAAGCCGGCGTGATCGTCAACAACGGCGCCGCGGGGATGCCCAATTTCCGCGCCACGCAGTTCGGCGTCGCGACGCGCGTCTCGGTGCGTCCCCGCGCGGGGGCGCTGTACGCGGTGCGCGCGGGCCGCCTGTACGTCGAGGCGCAGCCGATACGCTATGACCATCCGCGCTGGCTCGAGCGCTTCGTCGAGTTGTGGCCGCCGGGCAGCGACGCTTTCGAGTCCTACCACCGGCGCATCGTGCACGGTCCGGCCTACGATCTGCCGCTGGCGCAACGCGCGGCATGATGCGCTCGCGCTGGCTGCTGCTCGCCGCGCTCGCTGCATTCGCCGCGGCATTCTTCGCGCTCGGCGGCCATCGCTATCTCACGTTCGAGAGCATCAAGCAGCAGCAGGCGGCGATCGAAGCCACCTACCGGTCGCACCCCTGGCAGACGGTGATCGGCTACTTCGCTTTCTACGTCGTCGTCACGGCCGTCTCGCTGCCCGGGGCCGCGGCGATGACGCTGGTGGGCGGCGCCGTGTTCGGGCTGGGCTGGGGAACGCTCATCGTGTCGTTCGCTTCGAGCATCGGCGCCACGCTTGCGTTCCTGGCGGCGCGTTTCCTGCTGCGCGACTGGGTGCAGCAGCGTTTCGCTGCGGCGCTGCAGGCGATCAACGCGGGCATCGCGAGGGACGGCGGTTTTTACCTGTTCACCCTGCGCCTGATTCCCGTGGTTCCGTTCTTCGCCATCAATCTCGCGCTGGGGCTGACGCCGATCCGCACCTGGACCTTCTACTGGGTGAGCCAGCTCGGCATGCTCGCGGGCACCGTCGTCTACGTGAATGCCGGCACGCAGCTGGCGGCGATCCAGTCGCCCGCGGGCATCCTTTCGCCGGGCCTCGTCGGCGCCTTCGTGCTGCTCGGAGTCTTTCCGCTCGTCGCGAAGCGTCTCGTCGACGGCGCCAGGGCAGGAAAGGTCTACGCGCGCTGGACCCGGCCGGCGAAGTTCGAGCGCAACCTCGTGGTGATCGGCGCCGGCTCGGCGGGGCTGGTCGCTGCCTATATCGCTGCCGCGGTCAAGGCGAAGGTCACGCTGATCGAAAAGCACCGCATGGGCGGCGATTGCCTCAATACGGGCTGCGTGCCCTCGAAGGCACTGCTCAAGTCGGCGCGCGTACTGGCCATGATCCGGCGCGCCAGGGAATACGGCCTGCGAAACGCGAGCGCCGAGTTCGACTTTGCCGAGGTCATGGAGCGCGTGCAGCGCGTGGTGCAGGCGGTAGAGCCGCACGATTCGGTCGAGCGCTATGCCGGTCTCGGCGTCGAGTGCCTGCGGGGCGATGCGCGCATCACCTCGCCGTGGACGGTCGAGGTGCAGCGTGACGATGGCGCGCGCCAGACGCTCACGACGCGCGCGATCGTGATCGCCGCGGGGGCGCGGCCGTTGGTGCCGCCGATCCCGGGTCTCGAGCAGGCGGGCTATCTCACTTCCGACACGGTATGGGACCTGCGCAAGCTTCCCGGGCGGCTGGTGGTGCTGGGCGGCGGACCGATCGGTTGCGAGCTGACGCAGGCGTTCGCACGCTTTGGCGCCAGGGTGACGCAGGTCGAGATGCTGCCGCGGATCCTGGTCCGGGAGGACCCCGAAGTATCGGAGATGCTGCGCGCGCGCCTGGCGAGCGAAGGCGTCGATGTGCGCCCCAACCACCGGGCGAAGCAGGTGCTCGTGAGCGGCGCGGAAAAGGTCCTTGTCTGCGAGCACGAAAGCCGCGAAGTGCGCATTGCGTGCGACGAAATCCTGGTGGCGGCAGGGCGCGTGGCGAACACGAGCGGCTATGGCCTGGAGGAACTCGGCATCCCGCTCAGCAAGGCGCGCACCGTCGAGACCAACGAGTACCTGCAGACGATCTATCCCAACATCTACGCTTGCGGCGATGTCGTGGGGCCGTACCAGTTCACCCACACCGCGGCGCACCAGGCCTGGTACGCGTCCGTGAACGCGATGCTGGGCGGCTTGTGGAGGGTCCGCGCGGATTACTCGGTGATTCCCTGGGCGACCTTTACCGAGCCGGAAGTGGCGCGCGTCGGGCTGAACGAAAGCGAGGCCCGGGAGCGGAACATTGCGCACGAAGTGACTGTTTACGGCATCGACGATCTCGACCGCGCGATCGCCGACGAGGAAGCGCACGGCCTGGTCAAGGTGCTCACCGTGCCGGGCAAGGACCGGATTCTCGGCGTCACCATCGTGGGCGAGCACGCCGGCGACCTGATCGCCGAGTTCGTCGCGGCAATGCGCCACGGTCTGGGCATGAACAAGATCCTCGCCACGATCCACATCTATCCGACGCTGGCGGAAGCCAACAAGTACGCCGCCGGGGCCTGGAAAAAGGCGCACGCGCCGCAGGGGCTGCTGCGCCTGGTGGAGCGCTATCACGCCTGGAGACGGGGATGAAGCTCTCGATCATCGTCCCCACGCTGAACGAGGCGTCGATTGTCGCCGCGTCACTCGCGGCACTGCAGCCGCTGCGGGCACGCGGCCACGAGGTGATCGTGGTGGATGGCGGAAGCAGCGATGGCACGGCGGCGCTCGCGGTGCCGCTGGCCGACCGCGTGATTGCCGCGCCGCGCGGCCGCGCCAGCCAGATGAACCAGGGCGCTGCGGCGACCGCAGGCGAGGCGCTGCTGTTTCTGCATGCCGATACCCGTCTCCCCCGGTCTGCCGACCGGCTCGTCGACCAGGCGCTCTGCGGCGCTTGCTGCTGGGGGCGATTCGACGTCAGGATCGAAGGCCGCTCGCCGCTGCTCGCCGTGGTGGCGTTGTGCATGAACTTGCGCTCGCGGCTCACCGGCATCGCCACCGGTGACCAGGCGATTTTCGCGACGCGCGCCGCATTCCTGCGTGTCGGTGGTTTCCCCGAAATTGCGCTCATGGAGGATGTCGCCTTCAGCCAGCGTGCGAAGCGCATATCCCTTCCCGCCTGCCTGCGCGCGGCGGCAACGACATCGGGCCGGCGCTGGGACCGGCATGGCGTGCTGCGCACCATCGTGTTCATGTGGCGGCTGCGCCTCGCCCACTTTCTCGGCGCCCGTGACGATGAGCTTGCGCGTCAGTACTCCGGAAAAACCTGAAGCGATCCTGATCGTCTTCGCCCGTGCGCCCGTCGCGGGCAAGGCGAAGACGCGCCTGGCCGCGGCGATCGGGGCCGAGGCGGCGGCGCGGCTGCATGCGCGCCTCGTCGAGCGCGCGGTGGCTACCGCGCTGGCCGCGCGCGCCGGAGCGGTCGAGTTGCATTGCGCGCCCGATACACGTCACGCGTTTTTCGCGCGCATCGCGTCGCGTCATGGGGTCGTGTTGCGGTCGCAGGGGCGGGGCGATGTCGGCGCGCGCATGCAGCACGCGTTGGCGCGCGCATTGCGCACGGCGCAGGCCGCCGTACTGATCGGTTGCGACTGCCCCGTCCTGCGCGCAAGCGACCTGCGACGCGCGGTGCGCGCCCTGCGGGCCGGCGCGGACGCGGTGTTCGCGCCGGCCGTGGACGGCGGCTATACGCTGGTCGGCTTGCGGCGCAGCGCGCCGCGGCTGTTCAGCGACATCGAATGGGGCAGCGCCCGCGTGATGGCGGCAACGCGGCGGCGCCTGCGCGAGCTCGACTGGCGATGGCACGAGCTGCGCGAAGTCTGGGATGTCGATCGGCCCGAAGACTACGCCCGGCTGCGCCGCTCGCGCCTGCTGGGCCGTCTGACGCGCTGACGAGCGGCGAATTCAGATCGCGCCCGACTTGCGCAACAGCTCGGCGACGCGTTCGGCGAGGACGCGATAGCCAATCGCATTGGGATGGATCGGATCCGACTTTTGTGCCGCGGTCCTGAGGATCTTGCCGATCACCGCATCCTCGTAGGGGATGCCGAACTCCTTCGCGATTTCGCCATAGAACTCGGGCGGCGTGACGGTCAAGCCGGGCTCGGGCGTGCCGATCAGCACGACGTCCGCGCCGCGGCTCTTCGCCAGGCGGATCATGGCGCGCACGTTCTCCGCCGCCTCGGATTTCGGCCGCCGGCGCAGCAAGTCGTTGCCGCCATGCAGCAGCAGGAGCAGGCGCGGCCGGTGCTCGTCGAGAGTCTCTGGCAGGCGCGCCAGGCCCTCGGCCGTCACTTCGCCCGGAACGCCGGCGCGCACTACGCTGCGGCCGATGATCTGCGACAACTGGGCGGGATAGCTTTCGTTCTCATTCGCGCCGGTCCCATAGGTGAGGCTGTCGCCGAACGCGAGCACGGTCGCCTCGGGCGCGAGGGGCTGCAGGCGCGGCGGCTTGCTGCAGCCGGCGGCGAACAGTGCCAGCGCGGCGAGCATGAGCACGGCAAGCAGCCGCGTGACGACGCTGGGCGCCATGGGGCTGCATGCTACACTTCCTCGCACGCCACGTAGAGGGCCGCGCGCAGGAGGAGACGGATGAAAATCAAGGGACCGAAGGAGTTCTGGGCCGGGCTGATGTTCATCGCCTTTGGCCTGTTCTTCCTCGCCTGGGCGCTGGCCAACTATCAGATGGGCAGCGCGGTGCGCATGGGCCCGGCTTACTTTCCCAGCGTGCTCGGCGGACTTTTGGCGGTTCTCGGCGCGTTCGTGCTGATCGACGCCTTCGTCGAGGAAGGTCCCAAGGTATCGAGGTTCCACTTCCGGCCGCTGATCATGATCCTGCTCGGCTGCCTGGCGTTCGCCTACACGCTCAAGCCGCTCGGCCTCGTGGGCGCCACCGCCCTGCTGGTGTTCATCGGCGCATTCGGCGGCAATGAATTCAAGCTCAAGGAAGTGGCGATCCTGTACTTTGTGCTGGTGATTTTCTCGGTGCTGGTGTTCGTGAAAGGGCTGACGCTGCCCTTCTCGATCTGGCCGGCGTTCATGGAATAGGCGCGCAGCATGGACATCTTCGCCAATCTCGCGCTCGGGTTCGGCGTTGCGCTGACGCCTTTCAATCTGTTGATGTGCCTGATCGGAGTGATCCTCGGCACGCTGATCGGGGTGCTGCCCGGCGTCGGGCCGGTGGCGACCATCGCCATGCTGCTGCCGATCACCTTCAACCTCAACCCGATTGCGGCGCTGATCATGCTCGCGGGGATCTATTACGGCGCGCAGTACGGCGGATCGACGACCGCGATCCTGGTCAATCTGCCGGGTGAGGCGTCGTCGGTGGTGACCTGCCTCGACGGCTACCAGATGGCGCGGCAGGGCCGCGCCGGACCCGCGCTCGCCACGGCGGCGCTGGGATCGTTTTTTGCAGGTTGCGTAGCCACCCTGATCGTGGCGATGTTCGCCCCGCCGCTCGCCGAGGTGGCGCTGAAATTCGGGCCCGCGGAGTACTTCTCGCTCATGGTGCTCGGTCTCGTCGCCGCGGTGGTGCTGGCGCACGGATCGTTGCTGAAAGCGATCGCGATGGTGATCCTGGGACTGCTGCTGGGTCTGATCGGCACCGATGTGAATTCCGGCGTGTTGCGCTTTGCGTTCGGCATTTCGGAACTCGCCGACGGCATCGGTTTCGTGACGGTCGCGATGGGCATGTTCGGCCTGGCCGAGATCATCGCCAATCTGGAGCAAAAGGGCGAGCGCGAGGTGTTCACCAAGAAGGTCACGCACCTGTGGCCCAGGAAGGAAGACTGGAAGCGCATCTGGGCGCCGATATTGCGCGGCACCTTCCTCGGTTCGGCGCTCGGCATCCTTCCCGGCGGCGGCGCTCT
This sequence comes from Betaproteobacteria bacterium RIFCSPLOWO2_02_FULL_68_150, assembly GCA_001771975.1. GTDB lineage: Bacteria > Pseudomonadota > Gammaproteobacteria > Burkholderiales > SG8-39 > 2-02-FULL-66-14. The sequence continues at coordinate 6,827 of MERE01000046.1, forward strand.
GCTTGCGTCTTTTGGCGCCTATACGCTCGAGAAGAAGGTCTCCAAGTACGCGCATGAGTTCGGCAAGGGTGCGATCGAGGGCGTGGCGGCGCCGGAGTCGGCGAACAACGCCGGCGCGCAGACTTCCTTCATTCCGCTGCTCACGCTCGGAATTCCGTCCAACGCCGTCATGGCGCTCATGATCGGCGCCATGATGATCCAGGGCATCGCCCCGGGGCCGCAGGTGATGACCGAGCGGCCGCAGCTCTTCTGGGGCATGATCGCCTCGATGTGGGTCGGCAACCTGATGCTGGTGGTACTGAACCTCCCGCTCATCGGCATGTGGATCAAGCTGCTCACGGTGCCCTACCGGATCCTGTACCCGTCGATCCTCGTTTTCATGTCGATCGGCGTATTCAGCCTCTCCAACAACCCGTTCGACGTGCTGCTGATGGGAATCTTCGGCCTGCTCGGCTACGTCTGCGTCAAGCTCGCGTGCGAGCCGGCACCGATGATCCTCGGCTTCATCCTCGGCCCGCTGATGGAGGAAAACCTGCGGCGCGCGATGCTGCTGTCGCGCGGCGATCCGATGACCTTCGTCCAGAAGCCGATCTCGGCCGGTTTCATCATCGCCTCGGTGATCCTGCTCGTCATCATCGCTTTGCCCGCGTTGCGCAAGAAGCGCGAGGAAGTCTTCGTCGAGGAGACGTGAGGCGAC
>MERE01000047.1 GCA_001771975.1 Betaproteobacteria bacterium RIFCSPLOWO2_02_FULL_68_150
CGTCTGACCGATGCGCTGGCGCCACGGGTGGGCGGTCCACTGCCGAAGTCCCGGAACCCGTTCGCCGTGCAGTACTCCTGACCTGACTCCCGCCGGCGAGAGCCCGCCGCCGTAAAAGACGCCGGTCCGGCTAACGCCGACTATGACACCCTTAGCTAGGACATGGCCGCGATCGGCCGTTGTTGGCGTTCTGCGACCATGGATGGCGGCGCCGAATCCGCCGCATTTCGGCCACTCGAGCGTAGACTGATTTTCGACCAGGGTTAGTTGGGCGTTCCGCCCACTGACCCCGGTGCTTACGCGCGCAAGTCGCACGACCACATGCTTCCGATAACCGGACCGCCGATCACCACGTCATCGCTAACCCTGCGGATTTTCGTGCCGGAAGATACGCCGAAGGTCTTCGTAATGAGCCAGGAATCTGGCATACGCACGTGGCTTTCGGACCAGGTCTATGAGGATGCGCAATCTGCTCTTGAAGTGCTGCGATACCTGATCACCAAATGCCGCGACCCTGGTACGCCAGCACTCGGACCCTACGTCCTGGGCGTTTGCCTCACGAGATCATCGGAATTGATTGGGCATGTCGGGTTGAGTCCGCTGGGCGACCAGGTTGAGGTGGGCTGCGCAATCGAGCATAGGTTCCAAGGTAGAGGGTTCGCGATTGAGGCAATCAAGGCGATCTCGGAATGGGGTCTGCAACGTTTCGGGTTGGCACACGTGCTTGGGATCGTTGCAACTGAAAACATTGCTTCATGCAGGGTCCTTGAGCGAGCCGGCTTCGCGTTGATCGATGAATCGATGCGTAGTCTCCACGGCCAAACGCGACTCGTAAGAACCTACCGTAAGGAACCGCGAATAGGTGTCGATCGGGTGATCGAATAGCATAGGGCTGCGAATGTCCGGTTCCGCATTCCGGCCGTTCGAGCATAGCCTGACTTCAGGCTAGGGTTGACAGGGCTACCCACAGGTCCGTGCACCGACGCTCAAGGCGCCACCAAGCGAGGACTACCTTTAGACGACCTCTACGGCCATCTTCAGTCCAGCAGCTTTCAGGACTGCGTGCAACGTGGAAAAGCGAGGATTGCCGTTCGACGAAAGCGCGCGATAAAGGCTTTCGCGCGGCACGCCCGCCGCCTTCGCAAGCTTGGCCATACCCTTTGCCTCGGCAACGGTTCTGAGCGCCGCAAGATAGACGCGAGGATCGCCGTCTTCCGCGGCCGCGCTGAGGTACTCCGCAGCCAGCGCGGGGTCAGACCGCAGTTCGCCAACCAGCCGCTCTCGGTGCGAGACCGTCAGCCCTTTCCGCGTGGATCGCGGTTTTTCCGATTTTCGTACTCTTGCCATAGTGCCACCGCCTTCTTGATGTCCGCATCCTGCTTTCGTTTGTCACCGCCGCACAACAAAACAATCACCATCTGACCTTCGCGCCCAAAGTAGACGCGGTACCCTGGCCCCCAATCCACCCGCAATTCCCTGACACCATCCTGCAGAAACTTGCAGTCGCCAAAGTTTCCGACCTCAAGCCGTTCCAGCCGAGCCAGGATTCGTGCCTTCGCCTGCCGGTCGTGAAGACTCGAAAGCCATTCCGAGAAAGGCTCATGGCCTGTCGCTGTCCGGTAACGCCTGATCTCGAACACGTGTTGTTAGTGTATTGTATACGTTACAGTTGGCCAATACGGATTGTGCCGTATTTGTGCCGTAAGCTCACACGCGCCGATAAAGCTTGCGCACCACACGCAGCGCGTTGGTCCCCGATTGCTCGAGGAACTCGCGATAGACCTGGAGCACGTAGTTGTCATCGGGCAGTGGCGCATACGGGCGCCACGGCGTGCAAAGCACCGCGTCGAATCCGGCCGGCACCGCGAGCGTGAGAAACGCGTTCTCCAGCGCGAGCTTCAGGTCTGAGCCGTCTGCGGCCTTGGCCGGCAGCTGCTGCCCGATGTTCGTGAGCCCGCCCATCAGGTGAATGCCCTTCAATTCGGCGTCCGCGCGCAAGGCGTGAATCGCCTCCAGCGTCGCACGGTGCATCCCCTGGGTGTCGGCGACGACGGCGCTGACGGAAATGTCGATGAAGACGTCGCGGAGCGCAATGCCGTAGTCGCGATTCAGCCGCAGCGCCGCGCGCTTCGCGGTGGAGGCGAAATCCGCCGCGGTCTTGTTCGCCCTGGCAACGCCGTTCTCCACCCGCTCGGAGACCATCACCACGACGCGGAACGGCCGCAGCCGGTAGAGCTCCATTAGGTGCCACCGGTCCTCGGTGATCGAATTGACAAGGGGCAGCTGGCCACCGGCACGTGCCTGGTCGTAGGTCCTGAGGCACAGCTCCTGCGTCGGCGCGTCGGGGTAATCGAAGCACAGCGGCAGCGGCACCGCTTCCTGGATGGCCCGGATCACGATGACGAGATACTGCGGATCGCTCTGCGCCCGCGCTCCGATGGTGACGTCCAGGCTGGCCGCCCCGGCCTCGGCCTGCCGCACGGCGAGCGCCTGGATGCCCGCGAGATCGTTGCACTCCAGCAACTCGCGCGTGCTCTTGAAGCCGGGATTGATCCGGTCGCCGATCAGGGTGATGCCGAAACCAGCCGGGGTCTGAGTCACGATGGATTCCCTGCGGCGTCGATCGGATCGAATCCGATGCGGCTCATGAAGGTCTTCTGGAAATCCGGCAGCGCGCTGAGCTCCAGGCTGCGGCAGCGCGCCGCAAGCTCGCTCGCGTGCGCGCGCGCGCGCGTCGAAGCGAGCATGCGGCACGCCCCTGCGCCCGCCGCGTTGCCCACCTGCTCGAAGCGCTCGAGCGGAAGGGCCGGAAAGAGGCCGATGCCGACCCCGCTGCGCACGTCCAGATAGGCGCCGAATGCGCCGGCGATGACAAAGCGTTCCACGGCCAGGGCTTCGATTCCCGCATGGCGCAGGAGCAGGTCGGTGCACGCCCGTATCGCCGCCTTGGCGAGTTGCACCGCACGCACGTCGTCCTGCGTCAGTTCAACCCCGGGCGCAATGCGCGCAGCGCGCCGCCCGGCGTCGTCGCGCACGAGCGGGTGATGCGCAAGCAGGCGCCCGCGATCGTTGATCGCCCCGGCTTGCCGCAATGCCGCGAGCGCATCGATCACGCCCGAGCCGCAGACGCCCACCGCCTCGCCGCCGCCGATGACCTGCACGGTGAGCTCGCGGCCGCGCGCGGCGACTCTTTCGATGGCGCCCTCGGCGGCCCGCATCCCGCAGGAGATGTGCCCGCCTTCGAGCGCGGGGCCGGACGGACACGAGGCGCTGTGCAGCTCACCGCGATGCACGAGCGAGACCTCCGTGTTGGTGCCGATGTCCATCACGAGGCTCGTCGCAGTCTCCGACCAGCGCGCCTCGGTGGCGAGGAGCGCCGCGACATGGTCGCCGCCCACGAAACCGCCGATGCCGGGTGCGAGATGCACGTATGCCCCGGCGCAGGCCGCGAGCTCGAGGTCCCGCGCCTTGACCCCCATCGCCTCGCGCACCGCCGCCACAAAGGGCGCGCGGCCGAGCTGCCGCACGGGCAGGCCGAGCAACAAGTGCTGCATCGCCGGGTTGCCGGAGACGACGATGTCGACGATATCCTCAGGTTTCGCGTGCAGCCCGCGCGTCAGATCATGGGCGAGCGCGTTGATGCCGTCGACCGCGGCGGTGCGCAACTCCGCCGCGGTTTCGGCCGAGTGGGCCGCATGGTTGATGCGGCTGATCACGTCGGCGCCCCAGCCGGACTGGGGATTCTCGAGGCCGAGGCTGGCGAGCAGGGCGCCGCGCTCGAGATCGACGAGGAATCCCGCGAGATTGGTGGTTCCCAGGTCGACCGCGAGGCCCAGCGTGCGGCTTCCCGCCGGCGCCACGCCGATCAGCTCCCGCCCGCGCACGCGTGCACGCAGCGCGCCGCGCTCCCGGCGCAGCAGGCCGGGCAGTTGCCGCGCGGCGCTCAGGTCCACCGTCTCCACGGCCCCGGGCGCCAGCGCGCGAAGCAGCCGGTCGGCGTCTGCATGCGGCGCGGCGAGCGTGGCTTCCGGGACGGCGACGTCGTACGCCCGCACGGACGGCGCGTGTTCCAGTTCCGGCACCGCAGAACGGTCCGCGATGTCGGCGCGCACGATCGGCGCGGTCGAGCGCGGCGCGACCTCGATCACGCAGTCGGAGTGGGCCTGCAGCTGGCAGGCCCGCAGCCACTTGCGGCCGCGGCCCCGATCCACGCTGCCCTCTGTGACGCGCACCATGCAGGTGCCGCAGGTGCCGCGACCGCCGCAGGCGCCGATGATGCGCACCCCGCCGCGGCGCGCGCTCTGGTAGATCGTTTCTCCCTCGCGGGTCGCGATCTCGCGATCGAGGTGCGCAAAGCGCAGCCGGTATTGACGCGCGGTAGCGCTCACAGCAGAAGGTCCGCGCGCGCGACTCGGCAGCGCGGCAGATTCGGGCAAGTGTCGCAGCGCGACCAGCGCGCCCTGGGCAGGTCGAGACCGACGCCGAGAACCATCGACGCGGACTTGAGTGGGTGCATCGTCGACCCGTGCGCGAGCGTCACCCCGGCGCGCCTGGCATGCGCGAGGCGCAGCACCGCGGGCTGGGCTTCCAGCGCGAGCCCGGGATCTCCCGCGCGCAATTCGCCGGCCATCGTGAGCCCGCGGCGCCGCAAGAGTGTGTGTACGCGGTCCTGCGCGCGGCGCACGACCGCCAGCAACAACTCGTTGCCGAGGGCATCGAGCGCGACCGCAAGCGACGCGCGGCGCTCCCCGAAGAGTGCGCTCACCCTCTGCTCCAGCGCGGCGCCGATCGTTGCGACCCCGCACGCGAGCGCGGTCAACATGCCCGACGATGGCAGCAATTTCGGCGCCTCGATGCGCTCGCCGCCAGCGCACAGGATCCGCCCGGGCGGCGCCTCGAGCGGCACCACGCAAAAGCTGTACGCGGGCTGCACCAGGTTTTCCCGGCGCAGCAGCGCCAATGCCGTGCTGCGCACGCGCTGCTCGAGCGCCGTGCGCTTCAGCGGCGCAGCCGCGACCTGGGCGAGCACGTCGAAGCCGCCCGCGCTGACCGCGAAGCTGCGCGTCCTATCCGGCGTACTTGCGCGCCGCATCGAACATGGCCCGCACGTTTTCCACGGGAGTCTCGTCGGGAATGCCGAACGCGCAGTCGAGCATCAGCCGCCCGCCCTTCGCAAAGACGTTTTCGGCGAGGTGCCTGACCGCCGAGTCGACTTGCGCCGGCTTGCCGGTCGTCATCAGCGAGGGCGACAGATTGCCGCGCAGCGCGACGACGTCGCCGAGCACCTCGAAGGCGCGGACCATGTCCGTGCGCTCGAACCAGTAGATGCACTTGCCGGGCGGTACATCGCGGATGATCTCCAGGCGCTTGGTGCAGTCCGCTTCCCACAAGGGCATCGGGATCAGGTCGGCGTCGATCAGGCCGATCATCAGCCGGCGGAACGACGGCCACCAAAACGTGCGGAACTGTGCATCGGACATGAACGCGTCGGGCGCCCAGTGGATCGGGATGAAGACGATCGGGTTGCGGCTTGCTTTCGCGCCCGCCACCGCCTGGCGCAGCAGGAAGACGGCGGCCTTGTCGAGCGCCTCCAGCACCTTGTCCTTGCGCCGATACAGGTCGGTCATCATGCCGCGCGCGCCGCGGAAGTAGTCCGCGAGGAAATCGTACGGCGACACCGACGTGGCAAGGTTCGTGCACGGGTAACCGAGCGAGTTCATGCGCTCGGTGAACGCCGCATGGTGGCCGATATAACGCTCCACTTCTTCGGCGGCGCGCATCACGTTCTCGAGTGCCTGGCGCAGCCGCGGCTTGGCGAAGCTGCGCACGCCGCCGACCAGGCGGAAGTAGTGCAGCCCCGGGAAGTGCGGCAGCTCCTCGAACCCCTCGAACACGCCCGCGACGCGGGGCAGGTAGGTGTGCAGGTAGTACCCCGTGGGATCGAAGATGAACTCATCGTACTCCTCCGCCTTCATGTACTCCCGGTCCAGGTACTGGAAGGGCTGGTCGTCCCGCACGCCGTGGCCCGGCCATTGCAGCTGCTTGAAGCCGACAGCTTCGAGCGCGCGTCCCGAAGCGCTCTGCAGCACCATCGGGTTGTAGGCCTCGGGGTCGAACTCGACGATCGCGCGCTCGGCGATCTCGCGCGTCAGCTCGTACTCGTACATCAGCTGCCGGCAGGTGATGCCGGCGTACTTCGCCAGCCAGAACGTCGCGTACATGATGACCGGCATGCGGTCGGGTTGGCGCAGCGCGACGCAGTCCATGATGCGCTGCCAGCGCCTGGCGTACCCGGGCCCGCCTGCGGGCGCGGTTGAAGCGGGCGTTCCGGTCTCTTGCGCGCTCATGCGGCCGCCGCCCAGTTTTTGCACAACGAAACCGCGTCTACCGCGTTGCGGCCAAAGGCGTCCGCCCCGGCGTAGGCGCGCACCGTCTCGTCGATCTGGCCGCCGCCGATCATGATCTTGAGGCGCTCGCGCGCGCCCGCCGCCTCGATCGCGCCGATGGTTTCCTTCATCGAATCGAAGGCGAGCGTGAGGAATCCCGAGAGCCCGACCACGTCCGGCTGGAAGCCGCTGATCTCCTCGAGGAAGGTCTGCACCGGCACGTCGACGCCGATGTCCTTCACCTCGAAGCCGTTGATGTCGAGCATGAAGGTCACGATGTTCTTGCCGATGTCGTGCAGGTCGCCGTGCACCGTGCCGATCAGGACCCGCGCGAGCTTGCGCTGCGCGGGGCCGTCCGAGTGCCGGATGAGCGGCTTCGCCACTGCGCCGATCTTCTCGAGCATCTCGCCGGCGAGCACCAGCTCCGGCAGGAAGTACTCGCCCTGCGAAAAGCGCTGGCCGACGATGTCCATCGCCATTCGGCAAACCTCCAGCACCCGCAGCGGGTTCGCCTTTTCCTCCAGCAGCATCCTGTTGGCGAGCGCGATCGCCTCGTCCTCGCGCATATCCGACAGCCACTCGATCAACTGCTTTTCCTGCTCCGCGCGCTCGCTCATCATGCCTCCGCGTTCGATCGTTCAGCCGCCCGTTGCGGCGGCCGGTGCCCGCCCGCAACGGCGCAGTCCCGACTCGACGATGATTTCGGCCAGCGTGCTCTCGTTGCGATGGCCCATGAAGTGAAACCCGCCCACGCCCTCGATCTGCGAGAGGGCGCGGATGATCCCGATGGCGGCGCGCTTGCTTTCGGCGCGCGGGTCCGCGGCGCGCCCGATGCGCTCCAGCAGCTCGCGCGGTACGTGCACGCCCGGCACCTTCTCCGCCATGCGCTGCAGCGCCTTCGCGTTGCCGAGCGTGCCGACGCCCGCGAGGATCGTGCAGCGCCGGTGCAGGCCGCGCTCGCGCACCGCGCGCATGAACGCCTCCATGCGGCCGACGTCGAAGCAGAACTGCGTCTGGATGAAGCGCGCGCCGGCGGCGACCTTGTTCTCCAGGTTCGCGATGCGCCCGGCGTGCGGCGGCACGAACGGATTGACGGTCGCGCCGAGGAAGAAGTCCGGCGCGTGCTCGAGCCTGCGCCCCGAGGCGAAGGTGCCCGCGTCGCGCATGCCGCGCGCGATGCCCAGGAGCGTCGTCGCGTCGAGGTCGAACACGGGCTTCGCCTGGGGCTGGTCGCCCTGGCTGACGTCGTCGCCGGTGAGGCACAGGATATTGCGCACGCCGAGCGCCGCCGCGCCGAGGATGTCACCCTGGATCGCAATGCGGTTGCGGTCGCGACACACCACCTGATAGATCGGCGTGTGGCCGTTCGCCGCGAGGATCGCGGAGGCCGCCACGCTCGACATGTGGCAGTTGCCGCCCGCGCCGTCGGTGAGGTTGATCGCATCGACCAGGTTCTCGAAATGATCGGCGCGCGCGAGGAACCCCGCGGGATCGGCGGAATCCGGCGGCGCAAGCTCGACCGTGACGACGAAGCGCCCCGACTGGCACGCCCGCTCGAGCGGCCCGGGCTCATGCGTGATCGGCGCGCCGCCGCGCGGAGGCTCCGCGCGCGGAGGCTCGCTCAGGATGACCGGCACCCAGGAAGATCGTCCCTCACGCGCATGGTCGAGCGGCCGCAGGAGCGCGCCGCCTTCCTTCACGGACAGACCGATGCGCTTCGCCCCGTCCATCGCCTCCAGCCACACGCAGCGCACCTGCGGATCGACTTCGCAGCCGCCGTCGGCGCGCACGCCGCCGCACGGGCCGTTGCGCATCTGCTTCGCGCAGTTCATGGGGCATGCCATGCCGGTGCCCGACAGGACGCACTCGCCGCACATCCGGCAATCGAAGAGGAACCCCTTGATTGCGCGCTCCACCGGCCGCGCCACGGCTTCCGCGCCGGCGCGTCCGAGCAGGCGCACCAGGGGCGCGAGCCAGGGCGCCAGCCGCGCCAGGGTCTGGTAGACACTTCGCAGACCGCGCGCGTGGCGAACCGACCAGCGGCGCGCGGCGTACATTCTTCAGCCGTGGCCCGCGCGGCGGATCAGCGCCCCGCCGGCAAGGTGAGTCAGCGCGTCGGCGCTGTGCAGCGCGAGCTCCAGGTTGCGGCGCGCGATCCGCGCGTGCTCGCGGACCAGGGGCTCCGCGCGCGCGCTCGATCGCGCCTCGAGCGCAGCGACGATCTCGTAGTGCTGCGTCTGCGCGATCCTCAGGATTGCGAGCGAATCGGGAATCCTGGCCTGCGCCGACACGAACGCGTCGGGCGCGGCGAAGGGCAACGAGACGACCGTCGCGAGGATGCGCTCCACCATCGCGCTGCCCGCGGCCTCCACCAGCAGGCCGTGAAACCGCGCATTGAGCGTGCCGTAGCGCGACAACTGCTCATCGCCGGGCGCCGCCGTTGCCAGCAGCGTATCCATCGCCGCGAGGCAATCCTTCAGGTCGTCGAGCGTTGCCGCGGGCACGCCGCGCTCGGCCGCCATGCGCGCGGCCAGCCCCTCCAGCGCACCCCGGATCTCGATGGCGTCGAAGATCTCCGCTTCGCTGAAGCTGCGCACGACATAGCCGTTCGGTTGCGCGGACTGGAGCAGCCCCTCGGCAGCGAGGCGCTGCAACGCAGCCCGGACCGGCGTGCGGGAAACGCCGAGGACATCCACCATCCCGAGCTCCGTGAGACGCTTGCCTGCGCGCACGCTGCCGCGCAGGACCATGTCGCGAATCCCGAGGACCGCGCGATCGGTCTGCGTCGCTTGCTTCAGCAACGCGTTCGACCGGCCCGGGCGCACATTTTTCATTGAACGATCTGTCTACCGGCGTTGTATACAACCGCGCGCCGCGGATCACAACCGAGGCACGCAAAGCCCGGCCAAGCAAATTCGATTTCGTTGAGTTTGAATAAGGATTGCGCCGAATTCCGCCTTGACGTGCGGCCGTTTCGGCAAAGGGAATCGTTCGCCAGGCTGGGACTGTATACAGAACCGGGTGATGCGTCTTCACGCGTGTCAGCCGGATAACCGCACGCTTTGTCTTGGTCAGGGGCCGTTGTCCATTGGTCGACCCGTGGTGACGCTCTCCAGCACGGCGGCGAGCAACGCTGGTGCCGTGATGTGCGGGTTGTGACTGGCGTCGATTTCAACGTATTGCCAGCCCCGCTCGCTCCGCGCGCGCTGCGCAAACTGGCGAAAGACATCGCCGGGACCCGGTCGCGTGCAATAGACGTAAGTCCGCGGCAAGCGTTCCACTGCTCCGGTCAGGCGAATCGGCTGCCGGAAAGTCTCGAGCGGCTGCATCACGCGCCGCGGTGTGGCCCAGGCGAGATCCGCCTCGCTAGTGTCCTGCGGCATCGGATTGGGAGGTATGCGCCATCCTCCCCCCTCGACACGTGCTGCATCGAGCATCCGGGCGCGATCCTCCGCACCGAGAAGATCAAGCAGCGACTGGCCGTCTCGGGGAACGAAGGCGTCGAGGTACACGAGGCGCGAGAGGCAGTCCGGAACTCTGTCGGCAACGCCGGTAGCGACCATGCCGCCGTAACTGTGGCCGATCAGCACGGGGTCCTTCGGATCCTCGTATCGAATCACGGCCAGCAGGTCGGCAATATGCGCCTCCAGATCGACGTCCTTGCCTGCGAGGTGCGAGCGCTCTCCCAATCCCGTATAGCTCGGGGTCAGCAGCTCGTGCCCGTGCTCGCGCAGCAGCGGTCGCATCTTCTTCCAGGACCAGCCGGCTGACCACGCACCATGCGCCACCAGAAAAGTCGCCAAAGCCCTTCTCCCTGAAAGAAGGAACCGTTGCCGCCCCACGAAGTCGGCAGGAGTTACGAATGGGGTTAGCGAGTGTACGCCTCGAGTTTTTTTGACCAAGAGCAACCCGCTACGCGTGGAACCCTTGACGGCGACGGGCTGCGTGACTAGGCTTAATCCGAATAGCGATTCGGATTGCGCTGCGGCAGCATGAGGAGTTGCCGCGCCGGCTGGAGGAGGGCGTCCGATCGATCAAACCCGGCGGGTGGACCGCACTGGAAAGCTACGACGCGCATCGGCAAGGCCGGCGGCGCGTATTCGCATCAACCGGCGACACACGGAGGAAACGATGAGCACTCGACGCAGTCTTTCGGCAGCGGCCGTCGTCATGGCAGCCGCGTTCGCAGCGTCCCAGCCGACGTCGGCCCAGGAGCTGGTGTATGGCTCGTGGCTGCCGGCAGGGGAATACCTCAGCCGCGTCGCGCTGCCCAAGATTTTCGAAGGCATCGCCAGGGACACCAACGGTGCGGTGAAGTGGAAACTCGTTGCGGGCGGCCAGCTGGCCGATCCGAAGACGACCTTCTCGGCGGTGCAAGACGGGCTCATGGCGGCGGGCATCGGCATCGCGTCCTATGTGCCGAGCACCGTGCCCGCGGTCAATACGATCTACAGCACCATAGTCTTCGGCGACAACAACGTCGCCGCGAGCGGGGCGGCGCTGGAGACGCTTACCCTCAACTGCCCCGCGTGCCTCGCCGAGATGAGGAAGCTCAATGCGGTACCGCTTGCAGGCTGGGTCGCCGGCCCGTATTACCTCGCCTGCCGCGAGCCGGTGCGCTCGCTCGCCGAGCTCAAGGGCAAGCGCGTGCGCGCCACCGGCGGCAACAACGAGTTGATGACGATGCTCGGCGCGGTGCCGGTCGCCGCAACGCTCGTCGAGGCGGTCGGCCTGTTGCAGCGCGGCGGCATGGACTGCCAGTTCGGCACCCACGGCTGGCTCAAGGTCTTCGGCTACGGTGACGTCGTCAAGTCGGTGACCGATCAGCCGCTCGGCATGACGGGCCCGGCAATCGGCCTGATGCTCAATCGCGACACCTGGAACAAGTTCACCCTCGAGCAGAAGAAAGTGCACCTGAAGTACGCGGCGCAATTGAGCGCGATGCTCTCGCTGGGACAATTCGTCGTCGAGGAGGAACGGATCCTCAAAGAGCTGGTACAGACCAAGGGATTGTCCGTGCTCAAGGTCAACGGGCAGGAGTTCGACGCGGTTGCCAGCAAGTACGAAGCCATCCAGCGCGCGCGCAACGTCGAGAACGCGAAGAAATTCCACGTTCCCAATCCCGAGGCGATCGTCGACGCCTATGCGGCGAATCGCAGGAAGTGGGAAGGGCTGTCGAAAGGCATCGGACGCGACGTCGACAAGTTCGCCGCCGCGATCCAGCGCGAAATCTACGATAAGGTCGATCCCGGCAAGTTCTGATCGCCACGAGCAGGCCGCACGATGAACCGGATGCTCAGCTGGCTCGACGTGCCGAGCCGGGTCCTTCTCTGGATCTCGCTGGTCGCGGGTTTTCTGATGATGGTGCACGTGACGGTCGACGTGGCGGCGCGCGCGTTCTTCAACCGGCCGCTCTCCGGCACCAACGAAGTGGTCTCAGCGTGCTACATGGTCGCAGCGGCCTTTCTGCCCTGGGCGCGCATTGCGCGCAGCGACGGCCATATCTGGGTCGAACTTTTCACCCGCAAGGCGCCGGCGCGCTTCAACGAATGGCTCGACATCCTCGTCAAGCTGCTGATCGTCGTCTACGTCGCCGTCTTTACGTGGCAAACCGGCATGCGCGCCGTGGAGCAGGTGCTGGCGGGCGAGGTCTGGGAGGTGGCCGGCGGCTACCTTCCGGTCTGGCCGAGCCGCTGCATCCTGCCGATTTCCGGCGGCCTGATGATCCTGGTGCTGCTCGGACGGCTCGGCCAGGACGTCGCGCTGGCGCGGCGACGCTGATCGCACCCGGATCCGCAACGTGAACGCCCTCTGGCTGACGCTCGCCAGCCTCGCCGCCATTCTTGTGCTCATCGGCCTGCGCGTGCCGATCGGCGTCGCCCTCGGCGCCGTCGCTTTCGCGGGCTTCTGGCACCTGCGCAACCTCACGGTGGCGCTCGGCGTGATCCGGGAGACGCCGTTCGTGTTCGCGGCGAACTGGGACCTCTCCGCGATCCCGATGTTCCTGCTGATGGGCGCGATCGCCAACAATTCGGGCATCAGCGCGTCGCTGTTTCGCGCAGCCCGCGTATGGTTCAGCGGCCTGCCGGGCGGCCTCGCCGTGGCGACCAACATCGCGAGCGCGGGCTTCGCCGCCGCGTGCGGCTCGAGCATCGCTGCAGCCGCCGCGATGGCTCGTCTGGCGGTGCCCGAGATGCTCAAGCACGGATACGACAAGGCGCTCGCCGCGGGCGTGGTGGCGAGCGCGGGCACCCTCGCCGCGCTGATCCCGCCGAGCATTCTCTTCGTCCTCTACGGCATCTTCGCCGAGGTTTCGGTGGTCAAGCTGCTGATCGCCGGAGTCATTCCGGGCCTGCTCACGGCGGCGATCTACACGATCATGATCGTCGCGCGCTGCTCGTTCGATCCGTCGCTCGCGCCGCGCGTGAGCCGCGCCGAGCGCGATTCGCTGCGCGAGCAGCGCCGTGGCGCGATCAAGGAGGTCTGGCCACTGCTGCTCCTGATCCTGGGCATCATCGGCGGCCTGTACGCGGGCGTCATCACGCCCACCGAAGCGGGCGCCGGCGGCGCGTCGCTCGCGGCGGTGATCGGGATCGCGCAGCGCAAACTCACGCTGCCCAAGTTCATCGATGCGCTTACCGATGCGATGATCACCACTGCGCAGATCTTCTTCATCGGCATGGGCGCCGTGATGTACACGAAGTTCCTGGCGCTCGCCGGCATTTCGCCGCTGTTCACGGAACTGGTGGGCGGCTGGGCGTTCAGTCCCGTACTGCTCGTCGTGGCGGTGTCGATCATTTACCTCATCCTCGGCATGTTCCTCGACCCGCTCGGCATCCTGCTGATCACGATCCCGGTGTTCGTGCCGATGTTCGCCGCGCTCAAGCTCGATCTCGTCTGGCTCGGCGTGCTGGTGGTCAAGTACGTCGAGATCGGAATGCTCACGCCGCCGGTGGGATTCAACGTCTTCGTGGTGAAGAACGCCGTCGGCGACAGCATCCCGCTGGAAACGATTTTTCGCGGCTGTTTCTGGTTCCTTGGCTGCGAGATCCTGATCATGACGCTGCTCATCACGTTCCCCGCGATCTCGCTCTGGCTGCCGAACACCATGAAGTGAGGCACGGGACGCGAGATCCTTCGATGGAACGGCAAGGTCCTGTGGTGATGGAAAAAGGCGCCGCGGCGGTTGCCCGGCTGCCGGGAGTGACGCCGGTTCGGCAGTCGCGCAGCGAAGCGACGTTTCACGCCCTGATCAAGGCGGGACGCAGGGCGCTGGATGCCAAGTCCTTCGACGAGATGACGATCGAGGACATCGCGCGCGCCGCGAAGACTTCGGTGGGCACGTTCTACGGCCGCTTCGCCAACAAGGAGGCGTTCTTTGCGGCGATCCAGGAGATCACGGTCGAGGACGTCGAGGAACGACTCGAGGCGCAGCTGACGCAGCCCGAAATCGAACGCGCGAGCGATGCGAAGTTTCTCGAGGCGATCGCGCGGCTCAGCGTAGCGGTGTTCCGCGCGCATCGCGGGCTTTACATCGCATCGTTCAAGCACTCGTCGGCGCGGCCCGGCGCGTGGTCGCCGATCCGGCGGCTGGGGCACAAGGCTTCCGGGCTCTTCGCGGCCAGGCTCGCGCCGCGCCTGAAAAGGCTCGGCAAGCCCGCGAGCGAGCGGGAGATCCGGATCGGGCTGCAATTCATGAACGGCCTCCTGGTCAACGCCGTCCTGAACGACCCGGGCCCGCTCTCGCTCGATGACAAGGAAATCGTGACGTACATCAGCCGGTTCCTGTGCGCATTCTTTGGGGTCGGCAGCGATGGACAACGCCGCGCCGAATGAAGCGTAATGAAGGAGAGTGCCTTGGATAACGTGGTCATTGTGGCTGCCATCAGGACGCCCTTCGGCAGGTTCGGCGGCGTCCTGCGGGAGCGTTCGGCGGTAGAGCTCGGCGCTCTCGCAGCAAAGGCCGTCCTCGAGCGCGGGGGAATTCGTCCCGAGGAGCTGAGCGAGACGATCTTCGGATGCGGCATTCTGGACGCGGCGACCGCAGTTCCGGCGCGGCAGATCAACTTCAAGGTGGGCATCCCGGGTACGACGCCGTCGCTGACCGTCGATCGGGCGTGCTGCTCGTCCATGGCGGCCATCGGGCTTGCGTCCATGAAAATCCGCTTCGGCGAGGCGAACATCGTCCTTGCGGGCGGGATCGAAAGCTGCAGCCAGACGCCGTTCCTGATGCGGGGTACGCGCTGGGGCCGGAAGCTGGGCGATTTTTCGGTGGAAGACCCGATGCAGGTGCGCAACCCGATCACGGGCCTGGCGCTTGCCGTCGTCACCGGCAGGAAGGCGCTCGAACACGGGGTATCGCGCGAGGAGCAGGACGAATGGTCCTATCACAGCCACCGCAAATACTTCGCGGCCCACGACGCCGGGATTTACGCGCAGGAAATCCTGCCAGTCGAGAGGAAGGACCGTGGCGTCATCGCAGTGGACGAGGGGCCGCGTCGCGACACTTCGCTCGAAAAGTTGGCCGCGCTTCCTACCGTGTACGGCAGCCCGAGCGTCACGGCGGGCAATGCGCCGGGGCTGAACGACGGCGCCTCGGCGTTGATCCTGATGCCGGGCGCGGAAGCCGCGCGCCGGGGCCTGGCCCCGCTCGCTGAAGTCGTCGCCTACGCCCAGCTGGCGGGCGATCTGGAGTCTTCCGTCTACATGCCTGCGCACGCCATCCTCGCGGCGGCGAAGAAAGCGGGAATCGGTCTGCGCGATCTGAAGTGCATCGAGATCAACGAGGCGTTTGCGGCCATGCCGCTGGTATCGAC